>JBDSAJ010000936.1:0-3085 GCA_039922235.1 Umezawaea sp. | reverse complement strand
TGACCGTCGAGTGCACCAGCGCCGCGTGCGCCACGTTCGCGTAGGGGACCTCGGCGGCGAACTTCGCCTCGCCGGTCGTCTTCACGGCCCCGTCGACGCGGTCGATCGCCTGGCCGACGTACTTGGTCGTCGTGGTGCCCGCCGCGACCGGCGGGCTCTGGACCTGGGTCATGCCGCGCCTCCCTCGGTGAGCAGCTGCCGCAGCGTGGCGACGATCGCCCGCTGGGCCAGCTCGATCTTGAACTCGTTCTGCGACCGGCCGACGGCGGGCTCCATCTCGGCCTCCGCCGCGCGCTGGAACGACTCGTCGGTCGCCGGGGCGCCGAGCAGCAGCCGCTCGGCCGTCAGCGCACGCCAGGGCTTCGCGGCCACGCCGCCGAGCGCGAGCCGCACACCGGTCACGACACCGTCGGTGACCTCCAGCGCGGCGGCCACCGACACCAGCGCGAACGCGTAGGACGCGCGGTCGCGGACCTTGCGGTAGCGCGAGGTCGCGGCCAGCGGCAGCGGCGGCAGCTCGACGGCGGTGATCAGCTCGTCGGCCGCCAGTGCGGTCTCGACGTGGGGCGTCGTGCCGGGCAGCTGGTGGAAGTCGACCAGCGGGATCCGGCGCGTGCCGCGCACGCTCTCGACCTCCACCACGGCGTCCAGCGCCGCGAGCGCGACGCACATGTCCGACGGGTGCGTGGCGATGCAGTCGTCCGACGCGCCGAGGATCGCGCCGCCGCGGTTGAAGCCCCCGATGGCGTCGCAGCCGCTGCCCGGCTCGCGCTTGTTGCACGCGGCGGCGCTGTCGTAGAAGTAGAGGCACCTGGTGCGCTGCAACAGGTTGCCGCCGACCGTCGCCATGTTGCGCAGCTGCGCGGACGCGCCGGTCAGGATCGCCTGCGCCAGCAGGGGGTAGCGCTCGCGGACCAGCTGGTTCGCCGCGAGGTGGCTGTTGCGGACCAGCGCGCCGATCCGCACGCCGCCGTCGGGCAGCTCGTCGATCCCGGTGAGCGGCAGGCGGGTGATGTCGATGACCGTGTCCGGCGTCTCGACGCCCTCGCGCATCAGGTCGACCAGGTTGGTGCCGCCGCCGAGGAACTTCGCGCCCGGCTCGGTGGAGATCGCGCGGACGGCGCTCGGCACGTCCGGCGCGCTCAGGTAGGCGAACGTCTTCATCGGGTGGCCACTTCCTGGATGGACGCCACGATGCCGTTGTAGGCGCCGCAGCGGCAGAGGTTGCCGCTCATCCGCTCCCTGATCTCGTCCTCCGACAGCTCCACGTCGGTGGCGCACAGGTGCTCGGTGACCGCGCTCGGCGCGCCCGCCGCGTGTTCGGCCAGCATCGCGACGGCCGAGCAGAGCTGGCCGGAGGTGCAGTAACCGCACTGGAACCCGTCGTTGCGGATGAACGCCTTCTGCAACGGGTGCGCGCCGCTCTCGTCGGCGAGCCCCTCGACCGTGGTGATGTCGCGGCCGTCGTACTGGACGGCCAGCGCGAGGCAGGAGTTGATCCGCTCGCCGTCCACGAGCACGGTGCACGCGCCGCAGGCGCCCTGGTCGCACCCCTTCTTGGTGCCGGTCAGCCCCAGGTCGCCGCGCAGCGCGTCGAGCAGGCTGACCTGCGGTGACAGGTCGAGCTTCGCGCTCACGCCGTTGACCCGCATTCGAACCTCGACCACGTTGCCGCTCCGTTCGTGACGTACCCCACTTGGGTGACACGTTAATAGAACGGCGTTCACTTAACAACGGGCCAGTGTCCTCTTATCTATCGCGCGCTGGTGCACCCGGTGGTGCACCCGGTGGTGCTCCTCCGCGATCGCGGCGAACTCGTGGATCAGCGGGCTCCGCCGGGAGGCGTCCCACGCGAGGCGGACGTGGGCGGGGCCGATGTCGTCGACCACCACGGACGTGAGGTCGCGGCGAGAGTAGAACGCCGCCACCGACAGCGGCAGCACCGGCACCCCGGCGCCCGCGGCGACGTGCTCGAACTCCTCCTCCAGCGGGTGCGCCGTCGCGACGTCCCGCCACTCGGGCGCCGCGTCCGCCACCAGGTGCTCGTCGGCGAGGTCGGCGATGGCGATCGACCGCCGGCTCGCCAGCCGGTGGCCCACTGGCAGCACGACCACCCGTGGCTCGGTGAGCAGCGGCCGCACCTGGAGCCCGCGCTGGTCGACCGGCAGCCGCACGAGGCTGACGTCCACCCGCCCGTCGTGGATCACGTCGGTCTGGTCGCACCAGTCGGTGCGCACCACGTCGATGGTCAGCGAGGGGTGGCGCGCCGCCAGCACCCGGATCGCCGCCGACACGATCAGCCCCGGCAGGAAACCCACGGTGAACCGGTCCGCGCCCCCCAACGCGCAGCGTTGGGGTCCCTTGTTTGTGACCCACCCCGCGTGTCGACCCGAATGCGACGTTCACGCCTGTCCGGAGTGGACGCCGGCTGCCCGAGTGTTCGACACGGTGTGCCTGAGCGTTCGACTCGCGAGTGACTCTGGTGCTCTCGCCGTTTTTCCCATTCGGTCCCCATCGGCGTGGGGACCGCTGTCACCCGGCGGACGCGAGCAGACCGGTGGTGAACACCAGCGTGAACCGGTGGACCGTGGGCACGAAGTCGAGGTGCGCCCTGGCCAGTTCCGGTTCCTGCTGGTAGAGCGCGGCCAGCGCGCCCGACGGGTGCGAGGCCTGCCAGATCGACGCCGCGAAGCAGGCGAGGGCACCGACGACCTCGAAGCCGCCTTCCGGCCCGAGTCGGGGCACCACCCGTCCGACGAGCGCCGCCATGTCGTCCAGCGAGTCGAGCATGGACACCTTGAACTCCCGCACCGCACCCGTTGACACGTGCCGCTCCAGGTTCAGCGGTGCCTGGACCAGCAGGTCGCAGAGCAGCGGTCGGTCCGCCAGCGTGCGCGACAGCACGTCCGCGAGCAGCCGCGGCGACCCGTCGGCCACACCGTCCAACTCGGCGTGCACGGCCTGGTTCCAGTCGGTCCAGCAGTCGGCCGCGATGCTGAGGTAGATCTCCTCGCGGGTCTGGAAGTACCGCATGATCGCGGACTTGTGCACCCCGACCGCGGTGGCGATGTCACCGAGGCTGACC
>JBDSAJ010000935.1:0-10881 GCA_039922235.1 Umezawaea sp. | reverse complement strand
ACGGCCGCCACCGCCAGGTAGGTACCCATCTGGGCCCACGGGAACCCGAGTTCGGTGATCCCCTGGTCCTTGAGCGCCCGCACGGTGGCCACGCCGAGCCCGCTGCCGACCAGCAGGCCGAGCAGGGCGCCGAACACCGAGATCACCACCGACTCCACGGTGATCATCCGCATGATCTGCGACCTGCGCATCCCGATCGCCCGCAGCAGCCCGAGTTCACGGGTCCGCTCGATGACCGACAGCGCCAGGGTGTTGATCACGCCGAGCACGGCGATCAGGATCGCCAGCGCGAGCAGGATCTGCACCATCAGCAGCACCGTGTCGAGCTGGGCGGCCTGCTGCTTCACGAACGCGCTGCGGTCCTGCACGGACACCTCGGGGTTGTCCGCGAGCAGCGGCTCGATCCGCTTCTGCACGTCGGCGACCGCCGCGCCCGCCGTGGCCTTGGCGAAGGCGTCGGTCAGCTTCGCCTGGGAGAAGTCGGCCGCCGCCGCACCCGAGAGCTGGGTGCCGTCCATGACGCCGTTCTTCGCGTAGAGCACGGCCACCGTGTACGTCTGCTGCTCGCCCTTGGCCAGCTGCACGGTAACCGTGCTGCCGACGGTGAGGTTCTGCTCCTTGGCCTTCTCCTCGGCCATCGCGACCGTCCTGCCCGTCACGGCGTCGAACGAGCCCGCCGTCGCCTGGAGGCCGAAGAGCCGCTGCATGGCCGGGAAGTCGGTGACGGCCTGGAGGTACTTCCGCTCACCGTTGACCACCGCGAAGTCGGAGTAGAACCCGAAGGCCGACTCGACACCGGAGGTGGACTTGATCTCGTCCAGGACGGCGGGCTCGAACGTGGCCCCCTGCTCGCCGGAGATGATCAGGTCGGCGGAGATCTGCGTGCCGGCCACCTTGGTGATGCTGGCGGTCGCCGAGGTGAGGATGATGCTCACGCCGGTGATCAGCGCGATGCCGACCATGAGCGCGGCGGCGGTGATGGCCGTGCGGCGCGGGTTGCGCGCGGAGTTGCGCCGTCCCAGCGTGCCCGGCATCGACCAGGACAGCAGCCCGCCGATGACGGCGACGACCGGCTTGCTGATCAACGGGGTCAGCAGCGCGACGCCGAGGAACGCGGCCAGGATGCCGGAGAACACCATCCACAGCACGCCGTTCGCGAGCCCGAGGCCCAGCAGCGTGCCGCCGATGGCGGAGAGGACCGCGCCCGCGATGGTGGGCCTGGTCAGCGGGCGGTCCGGCGTGGCGGCTTCGCGCATCGCCGCGACCGGCGCGATCCGCGACGCCCGGATGGCGGGGAACACCGACGCGGCCATGGTGACCAGGATGCCGACGGCGAACGACGAGATCACCGCCGCGGCGGGCAGGCCGACGGACGCGAGTTGGAGGCTGCCGCCGCCGAAGGTGGCGAACAGGTTCGCCAGCAGCGCGCCGACGCCGACGCCCGCGCCGAGGCCGACCACCGAGGCGATGACGCCGATCACCAGCGCTTCGAGCACCACGGACACCATCATCTGCCTGCGGCTCGCCCCCATCGCCCGCATCAGCGCGAGCTCCTTGGTCCGCTGCGCCACGATGATCGAGAAGGTGTTGAAGATGATGAACGTGCCGACGAACAGGGCGATCCCGGCGAAGCCGAGCAGGATGTAGTTGAAGAACTTCAGACCTTCCCCGATGGAGTCGGTCTGCGCCTTGGCCAGCTCGGTACCGGTCTTCACCTCGTACTGCCCGCCGACGGCGGCGGCCACCCGGTCGCGCACGACGTCCTGCGACACGCCTTCGGCCGCCTGCACGGTGATGGAGCTGTAGGTGTGGGCTTCGCCGAGCAGCACCCGGTGCGCGGTGGCGGGGGCGAAGCTGATGCTCATCTCGCCGCCGAGCGAGTCGCGGCCGCCCTGGTAGCCGAAGATGCCGACGACCTTGAAGGTTTCCTTGGGAGCGGCGGTGAGCACGGCGATGTCGTCGCCGACGGAGAACCCGCCGGACTTGGCCAGGAACCCGCCGAGCACGACCTCGCGGTCGCCCTGGGGCGCGTGGCCTTCGCGCAGCACCCGTTGGCCGGACAGGTCTTCGCCCCACGCGTCGCCCATCCGGGGCGCGCCGCTGGTGGTGAGCACCTTGCCGTTCTTGCCGATCGCGCGGGCCGAGCCGAGGACGTCGCCGGTCACCGCGCGCACGCCGTCGACACCGCGCACGGTGTCCAGTGTGGACGCAGGCAGGGTCGCGGCCGCCCGCTCCGGGTTGGGTTCCCCGCCCTCCAGCTTGGACTTCGCGGTCACCTGCGCGTCGACCCCGGTGTAGACGCTGGAGAACAGCGAGTTGAACGACCGGTCCAGCGTGTCGGTCAGCACGAACGAGCCGGACACGAACATCACGCCGAGCACCACGGCGAGCCCGGACAGCACGAGCCGCAGCTTGCGCGCCAGCAGGCTCTTGAGCGTTGCCTTGATCATCGCGCGACCACGCCGTCGAGGTGCTTCATCGTGTCGAGGACGGCTTCGGCGGTCGGCTCGAACAGCTCGCTGACGATCCGGCCGTCGGCCAGGAAGATCACCCGGTCCGCGTAGGACGCCGCGTTCGCGTCGTGCGTCACCATCACCACGGTCTGGCCGAACTCCTGCGCGGACCGCTGGAGGAACCCGAGCACCTCGGCGCCCGACTTCGAGTCCAGGTTGCCGGTCGGCTCGTCGGCGAACACCACCTCGGGCCTGCTGACCAGTGCGCGGGCGCACGCCACGCGCTGCTGCTGGCCGCCGGAGAGCTGCGTCGGCCGGTGGCTGAGCCGGTCGCGCAGCCCGACGGTGTCGATGACCGTGTCGAACCACTCCCGGTCGACCTTGCGGCCGCCAATCGCCAGCGGCAGCACGATGTTCTCCTCGGCGGTCAGCGTCGGCAGCAGGTTGAACTGCTGGAAGATGAAGCCGACCTTCGTGCGTCTCAGGTCCGTCAGCCCCTTGTCCTTCAGCCCGGTCACCTTGGTGTCCCCGACGAACACCTCCCCCGAGTCGACGTCGTCCAGTCCCGCCAGGCAGTGCATGAGCGTCGACTTGCCCGACCCGGACGGGCCCATGATCGCGGTGAACCGACCCCGCTCGATGTCGACCGTGACGCCGTCGAGCGCGGTCACGGCCGCCTCCCCCGAGCCGTAGACCTTCGTCACGCCCGCGGCCCTCGCCGCCACGGCCTTCGCCACCTGCACTGTCACCGTCACCGGATCCTCCGTTTCCCCTGCTGGTCGCTGTCAGGGCAAAGCTTGTCGGTTCGAGGGTTCACGCGCGTCGGGAACGAGCCCTATCCCAGGCCGGGGCCTACCCCGAAACCACCTCGGGGTTCACCCCTGACGCACTACCGTGGAACCCTTCGATCGAAAGGGGCGAGGCGGATGACCCGGTCGGCGGCCGAACTGGTGGAGACCCTGCGCCGGGACCTCGAACCCGACGAGAACGTGCTGGTGGACCGCATTTCCCGAGGTGAGGCGTCGCCGGAGGTGCTGGCGGCGCTGGCTGCGGAGGAGCTGCGGATCGTCGCGAGCGACTGGCGCACGTTCCTCACGCTGGCCGCCCAGTCGAGCGACCCGGACGCCCGCGCGTTCTTCACCGGACTCGCCACCGGCGAGGGGCTGGTGCTGCCGCTGCTGCACGACTTCGCCGACGCCTGCCCGCCACTGCCCGACTACCGCCCGCAGCCGGGCTGCCAGGGCTATCCGGCGTACCTGGCGTGGTTCACGCTCAACGCCGAACCACTGGACGCCCTGCTCGCGATCCTGGTCAACTTCACCGCGTGGGGCGGTTACTGCGCCACGATCGCCGCCGCGCTGCGCGAGCACTACGGCTTCGACGACCAGGCGTGCGCGTTCTTCGACTTCTTCGCCACGCCGACGCCGGAGTTGGAGCAGCAGGCGTTGGCGGCGTTGCAGAACGGGCTGGACGACGGGTGGGAGCCGGATGCCGCCATCGGGTACGGCAGGCTGCTCCAGGGCTTCGAGCTGCTGTTCTGGAACACTCTCGCCGAGTTCTAGAACGCCGACCAAGCAGTCGCGAGTCCCTCACTCGGACACCGCGTGTCCCTCACTCCGACACCCAGAACTCCGCGTTCGGACACCTGCCTCCACGAACGGGGGTGTCTGAACGTTCGACACGGGGTGCGCGAACGTTCGACTCGCGGTGTCCGAGTGAGGGTTTCGCGGTGTCCCAGTGAGGGACACGCGGGGCTGGGTTAGGAATCCAGCTGCGCCAAGGCATCGAAGCCGCGGTCCATCAACGTGGGCAGGTCTTCCGCGCCGTCGCACTCCACCCACGCGGTGAGGGCGGTGGTCAGCGCGCCGAGCGCCGCCGCCGCCAGCACCCGCAGCTCGAAGGTGATCTCGCCGCCCGCGCGGGTGGCCAGCGCTTCGGCGAACAGCTGCTGGGTGCTGTCGGCGTTGCGCCACTGGCGGCCGCGCAGCGCCGGGGTGGTGAGGATGAGCCTGGTGCGGACGAGCAGGGCGTCCCTGTCCGTGGCGTAGACCTCGCGGATGCCGCCGACGAGCGCGACGCGCAGCACCGTGAGCGGGCCGAGCCCGGCGGGTTGGGCGCGGATGAACTCGATCAGCAGGGGGTCGTACTCGTCGTTCTCCACAACGGCTTCCTTGCTGGGGAAGTAGCGGAAGAACGTCATGTGCGACACCCCGGCGGCCGAGGCGATCTGCTCCACGGTGGTGGCGTCGTAGCCGTTGGCCAGGAACAGCCGCAGTGCGTGCTCCTGGATGGCCTTCCTGGTGCGGGCCTTGCGCTGTTCCCGCAGTCCCGGTGCTGGTGGCGTCACGTGCCAAGGATGCCGGTCAGCCACGAGTCGAGCGCGTCGGGTGCCTCGTGGCCGCGCCAGCCGAGGTGCCCGTCGGGGCGGATGAGCAGGGTGTCGCCGTCGGTAGGCAGCACGGTGACGCGCTCATCCCCCAGCCTCTTGCGGGCCACGGCGGCGCACTCCTCGTCGCCGAGCAGCACCCAGCGGAAGCCCAGTTCGGCGTGCAGGCGGGTGGTGGTGCCGTCGGGTCGGGTGCACGGGCGGTCGGGGACGCGGTCGCCGGGCCGCGGGCCGCGGCCGAACCGGTGGCCGCCGAGCGGGCCGCCGCGGTAGGTGACCTTGAGCTGCGAGGACTTCTCCACGATCGCCTTCTGCACGAACCCGCGGTTCATCATCGGCACCACCACGTGGTCGCGCAGCAGCCGGGCGGGCGCCGACTCGCCGACCATCAGCTTCGTCATGCCGCTGGTGGACGACAGCACGCCTTCGGCGATCGGCCGCCGCTCGGCCTCGTAGGTGTCCAGCAGCGAGGACTCGGCGTGCCCGGACGCCACCAGCGCGAGCTTCCACGCCAGGTTCTCCGCGTCGCCGAGCCCGGTGTTCATGCCCTGCCCGCCGAACGGGCTGTGGATGTGGGCGGCGTCGCCCGCGAGCAGGACCCGGCCGGCGCGGTAGTGCTCGGCGAGCCTGCGGTGGAAGCGGAAGCTGGACGTCCACGCGGTCGAGGTGACCGCGGCGTCGCGCAGCCCCGCCCGGTCGCGCAGCAGGTCGGCCATCGTCGCGGCGATGTCGCCGTCGTCGGCGAACCCGGTGGGCGCGGGCGCCATCAGCCGCCACACGCCACCGGGCAGCGGGAACGCGGCCAGCAGGTCCTCGCCGGACAGCCAGACCGTGACCGCGTCGCGCTCCAGCGCCAGGTCGGCGTGCACGTCGGTGAGCAGGAAGCGCTCCACCAGCGGCGCGCCGGGGAACCCGATGCCCGCGGCCTTGCGGACGGCGCTGTGCGCGCCGTCGCAGCCGACCAGCCAGTCCGTCCGCGACTCCCGTCCGCCGGTGGTCGTGAACCGGACCCCGCTGCCGTCCTGTTCGAGGGAGACCAGCGAGGTGCCCCACTCGATGACGCCGCCGAGTTCGGCGAACCTGCGGCGCAACTGGCCCTCGATCTCGGCCTGCGAGATGAGCAGGCCGCGCCGCCGCACCAGCTTCGTCACCTGGCCGACCTTGAGTTCACCCAGCGGTTTCCCGTTGACGTGGATCGCGATCCGGCCGATCCCGACGGACCGGTCGGGGAGGTCGCCCAGCGCGCCGAGGCGGTCGAGCACCTCCGTGCCGCGGGGCTGGAGGCCGAGCGCGCGGGAGGTGACCGCCGGCCCGTCGGCCCCGTCGACCACTCGCACCGGGATGCCCGCGCCGAGCAGGCCGCACGCCAAGACGAGTCCGGTCGGGCCCGCACCTACCACCGTGATGTCCATGACCCAAGTGTTAGTCACTATCACCTGTTAGTCAATAACAGCTTTCGCGAGGATGGCTTCGCCCACGAATGGAGCACTGGGGAGGGTCAGCGATCAGAGCTGGGCGTCCCACCCGTGGTGGCGACGCGCCACCGCTCGGCGCGCTTGGCGACGGCGTAGGTGTAGCCGATGGAGATGAACAGCAGCGGCATGACGGCGAAGGCGAGCGGAGCGCCGACCCCGAACAGCTCGGTCGCCTCCAGGCGCGCCCGCACGGCCCACATCGGCACGGCGACCATGCCGACGGCCAGCCCGCCCCACAGCAGCGCCATGACCGCGAGCCACAACCCCTTGGCCAGCAACAGATCGACCGGTCCGCGGCGAGGCGGCGGGGCGTCCGCGTCGACCTCGATCGCCGTGGGCAGCCCGGACGCGTGCCCGAACCAGGCAGGCCACTGCTCGACGATGTGGTTCAGCACGTCGCGTCGGTGAGCGGACTCGTTCGCCATGCGGGCAACTTACCGGTCCAAGTGCGCGACGGTCACCGTCGCGGGCCGCCAGCCGCACGGTTACGGTCGAGGCATGAGCACCGAGACGAGCACCGCACTGCTGGTCGACGCGCTGGACCGGGTGCGCGAGGTGGTCCACCAGGTCGCCGACGGCTTGACCGCCGAACGACTGGCCCACCGCGTCGACGGGACGGCCAACTCGATCGGCTGGCTGCTGTGGCACCTGACGCGCGTGCAGGACGACCACGTCGCCGAGGTCGCGGGCACCGAGCAGGTGTGGACCGCGCACGGCTGGGCACGCAAGTTCGACCTGCCGTTCGACGACTCCGACATCGGCTACGGCCACGACTCCGACGAGGTCGCCGCGGTCCGGGTGCGCTCGGCCGACCTGCTGGTCGACTACCACGACGCCGTGCACCGGGCGTCGGTCGACTACGTGCGCGGCCTGTCGGACGCCGACTTCGGCCGCGTCGTGGACGAGCGCTGGGACCCGCCGGTGACGCTGGCGGTCCGGCTGGTCAGCGTCGTGTCCGACGACCTCCAGCACGCCGGGCAGGCGGCGTTCGTGCGCGGCCTGCTGCCCTGAGCGAGCGAAGAGCGGCTCGGACAGAACCGCTCAGCCGAGTGACCACTCCCACCCGACCGCTCACCGAACCCGCTTCTCCAGCCACTCCGCCCACCGATCCAGCCCCTCCCCCGGCCCGAACCGGCCGACGCCGACGCGGAACCGGTCGGTGGGCGTCGGTGTCAGCTCGGAGCGGTAGATGCTCGCGGGCAGCAGCAGGACGCCTTCCTGCTCGACGAGGTCCGCGCACATCGCCTCGACGCCGTCCGCGCCGAGGTAGCGCGGATACGCGACGCAGCCGCCCTGCGGCGGCGCCCATTCGAACAGGTCCGGGAACCGGGCGAAGAAGGCGTCGAACACCGGCAGGTTGTCGGCGATGATCCGTCGGTTGCGCCCCAGCACTTGGTCGCGCGCCCGCAGTGCGATCAGCGCCAGCACCTCGCTGGGTGCGGCGTTGCAGATCGACGTGTAGTGCTTCGCACCGTCCAACCTGGACAGCACTTCCCGGTCGCGGCAGGCGATCCAGCCGATCCGCAACCCCGGCAGCCCGTACGCCTTGGACATCACGTTCAACGACAGGGCGGTGGACGAGAGGTCCGCGGCCTGCGGCAGCGCGGGCCCGCTTTCCAGTCCGCGGTAGACCTCGTCGCTGAACAGCCGGATGCCGCGCTCGTCGCACAGCCGCACGAGCCACGTCCACGTGTCGAGGTCGGGCACCGCTCCGGTGGGGTTGTTGGGGAAGTTGACCGACACCATCCGGGTGTTCGGCCGCAGCACCGCTTCGACGGCGTCCGCGTCGAGCGCCCAGTCCTCGTCCGCGCGCAGCGCCACCCCGGACACCTCGCACAGCGACAGGGGGATCGTCTCGGCCGCCTGGTAGTTGGGCGTGATCACCACGACGTGGTCGCCCGGTTCGAGCAGCGTCGTCATCGCCAGGTACAGCGCCTCCTCCGCGCCCGCGAAGCACAGCACGTCCTCGGCGGCCACGTGGTCGTAGGTGTCCGCGACGGCCTGGCGCAGCGCGGGCTGCCCGTAGGTCTCGCCGTAGCCCAGGTGCAGCGACTCCCACCGCTCGCGGCCGTCGTCGTCGGCCAGCGCGAGGAGCTCGGCCAGCGACAGGGTCTGCGCGTCGGAGGCGGTCAGGTGGTAGCGGGCGGCGAACTCCCAGCGGGTGAAGTACTTCTCCAGCCGGAACTCGGGAAGGGACGGCATGGCCTGGACCGTACTTCCCGTGGACGAACTGTCCATGTTCGAACACCCGTTCGAGCTGAGCTAGACTGCCAGGCATGTCGGTACCCGTGCAGGCATCGCTGTTCGACGACTCGGAAGCCGTCGGGCTCCGAGCGCTGACGGTGCGGCGGACCGAACTGGGCAGTGGCGCGTGGGTCGACGTGCGGCCGGGCTGGCTCACCGGGGCTACCGAGGTGTTCGCCGAACTGGCGTCGGGCGTGCCGTGGGCGGCGGAGCGGCGGCAGATGTACGACCGGGTCGTGGACGTGCCGCGCCTGCTGTGCTTCTACGACGAGCGCGCACCGCTGCCGCACCCGGTGCTGACCGAGGCGCGCGCCGCGTTGAGCGAGCACTACGCGGCGGAACTGGGTGAGCCGTTCCGCACCGCGGGCCTTTGCTACTACCGCGACGGGCGCGACAGCGTCGCGTGGCACGGCGACACGATCGGCCGGGGCGCGACCGAGGACACGATGATCGCGATCGTCTCCGTCGGCGCGCCGCGTGCCCTGCTGCTGCGCCCGCGCGGCGGTGGCGAGATCGTGCGGCACGCGCTGGGCCACGGCGACCTGATCGTCATGGGCGGGTCGTGCCAGCGGACGTGGGAGCACGCGATCCCGAAGACCGCGAAGCCGGTCGGGCCGCGCATCAGCGTCCAGTTCAGGCCACGCGGAGTGCGCTGAACCACCCGTTCGGAGGCTTCTCCTACATTGTTGGGGCACAGCCGGTGAAAATCCAACCAGAGCCGGGTCACATTGCTTCCACCGGCTAAGTAAATTCAGCGGCAATTTTTACTCCATCCAGCCTGATGCCCGAAGAACGGCCTTGCGCTACCGTTCCAATCCTGCGCCGCCATCAGGTCGAGGTATCGGAAAGGGTATTCCATGCTCACTACGATGGCAGCCGCCGCCATGGCTTTTTCGGCGGTTGTGGCACCGGCCACGACCGCCGATTCACCGCCGGGAGACCGGATCACGGTCACCGTCGTCACGGTCAACGGCTCAGGCTGCCCCGCAGGCACCACCGCAGTGGCCCCGGCCGCCGACAACACAGCCTTCACCGTGACCTACAGCGACTTCCTCGCCCAGATCGGCGTGGGTGCGAGCCCCACCGACTTCCGGAAGAACTGCCAGCTCAGTCTGAAGGTGAGCTACCCCCAGGGCTTCACCTACGGCGTCGCACAGGCCGACTACCGCGGCTTCGCCAGTCTCATGGCGGGCGCGAAGGGCACCGAGAAGGCGAACTACTACTTCTCCGGCCACGCCGCGGGAGCGGCGGTGACCCACACGTTCAACGGACCGCTCAGCGACTACTGGCAGGCCACCGACAGGACCGATGTGGCCTCGATCGTCTACGCCCCCTGCGGCGAACAGCGGATCCTGAATGTCAACACTGATTTGCGCGTCAGCGCGGGCACCTCGGACATCTCGAAAACGACGAGCTTCATGGCGATGGACTCGACCGACGGCAGTGTCAAGACCATATTCCACCTCGCGTGGAAGAAATGCCCATAACATTGTCTCGGGTCCGACTAGAACGTTTTCATCGCACCTAAAACGTTTTCACCTCCGCGCCGCCAATCACGGTTGACCGCATTAGAAAGGTACACACATGCTCAGTGCGATCACGGCTGCCCTCATGGCGGCCATTGCCATTACGTTCCCACCCGGCGGCGCACCGGGCACGACTCCCCCGCCGGATCACATCACGATCGACGTCGTGACGATCAACGGATCGGGCTGTCCCCTCGGTACGGCCGCGGTGGCCGTCTCGCCGGACAACAAGGCGTTCACGGTGACCTACAGCCAGTTCCTCGCCCAGGTGGGCATCGGTGCCCTGCCCACCGACTTCCGCAAGAACTGCCAGCTCAACCTGCGGGTCAACGTGCCGCAGGGCTTCACCTACGGCATCGCCCAGGCCGACTACCGCGGCTTCGGGCACCTGGAGAAGGGTGCCACGGGCATGGAGCGGGCCAACTACTACTTCCAGGGGATGTCACCGACGGCCTACATGGTCCACAACTACGCCGGGCCGTTCAGCGACGACTGGCAGGCGACCGACACCACCGAGTTGGCCGCGATCGTCTACTCGCCGTGCGGCGAGCGGCGCAACTTCAACATCAACACCGAACTGCGCGTCGCAGCGGGGACCTCGGACCCCAAGAAGACGACCAGCTTCATGTCGATGGACTCCACCGACGGCAGCATCGACACCACGTACCACTTCGCCTGGAAGACCTGTCCCTGATCCGCGCCTGACCACGCGGATCAGTTCCGCCCGGCCGGGTCCGCGAGACGCCCGCGGACCCGATCGGCAACACCTGCGCACGACCGAGCCCCGCCCGGTGATC
>JBDSAJ010000934.1:0-3649 GCA_039922235.1 Umezawaea sp. | reverse complement strand
ACGAGGCCCCCGCCGTTCGCGCGGCTTTCGACGCCTACACCAAGGCGGCACTCGCCAAGAACGGCATCGACGCGGAGGACCTGCTGGCCGAGACCATCGGCGGCTACTACGAGACCGCCCGGCAGATGGCGCTCACCGGGACCACCGAGCAGGTCGCGGCACTGCCCCTGGCACAGCGGCTGACGGTCTACGTGCTGCGCGGCAAGATGGACGCCGCGATGCTGCGCGGGAGCAAGTCCGCCGACGTGGTGCGGGCGGCCTTCGACCTCGGGCTCATCGGCGAGAACGGCGTCTCCAAGCTGGCGCTCGGCGAGGTGACCGTGGACGGGGGTACGGCCTCCGCCGTCGTGAAGTCGAACGGGCAGGTGGTGCCGTACAAGATGCGGTTCCTCAAGGAGAACGGCCACTGGAAGATCGACCTCCTGCCGATGATGACGATGGCGGACGAGACGTTCGCCGGGCTCGCGGAGCAGCAGGGACTCACGCCCGACGCGCTGATCGACCAGCTGCTGGTGAGCATGTTCGGCCAGGAGAAGGCCCTGGCCGTCCAGCAGCCGCTCGAAGACTGATCGGTCCTCGTCCGGCGCACTACGCTGCCCGCCATGACATGGCGCGGAAGCTGGCGCTGACCGGCTGAGCGTCAGTGGGATTCGCGGGACACCTGGCTCCCGCTGGAGCCCGCGAGGAAGTCCAGGTCCGCGCCGGTGTTGGCCTGCTGCACGGTTTGCACGTAGAGGCGCTCCCACCCGCGCTGGGGGTTGGCGTAGGCGGCGACCGTTGCCGGGTCGGGGGTGCGCAGGGCCAGTTCGTCGCCGGGCACGTCGAGGTCGAGACGGCGGCGGGCGATGTCCAGGACGATGTAGTCCCCGGTGCGGACCAGCGCCAGCGGACCGCCCGCGGCGGCTTCCGGGGAGACGTGCAGGACGACGGTGCCGTAGGCCGTGCCGCTCATCCGCCCGTCGCAGACGCGGACCATGTCCCGCACGCCCTGCTGGAGCAGCTTCCGCGGCAGCGGCATGTTCGCCACCTCGGGCATTCCGGGGTAGCCCTTGGGGCCGCAGCCCCTCAGCACCAGGACCGAGTCGGCGTCCACGTCCAGGTCGGGGTCGTCGATGCGGGCGTGCATGTCCTCGATGGAGTCGAACACGACCGCTCGGCCGCGGTGCTCCAGCAGGTGCTCGGAGGCGGCGGCGGGCTTCACCACTGCGCCGTCCGGGGCGAGGTTGCCGTACAGGACGGCGATCCCCGCGTGCGGGAGCAGGGGTTCGGCGCGGGGCCGGATGACCTCGGGGTCCCAGATCTCGGCGGTGTCGAGGTAGTCGACCAGCGGCTTGCCGGTGACAGTGAGCGCCGTGGGGTCCAACAGGTCCCGCACCTCGCGCAGCACGGCGTGCAGACCGCCCGCGCGGAAGAAGTCCTCCATCAGGTAGCGGCCCGCCGGTTGCAGGTCCACCAGCAGCGGGATGTCCGACCCGGTGCGGTCGAAGTCGTCCTGGGTCAGCTCCACGCCCAGCCTGCCCGCGATGGCGAGGAGGTGGATCACCGCGTTGGTGGAGCCGCCGATCGCGGCCAGCGCGACGATGGCGTTGAGGAACGAGCCGCGGGTGAGCACCTCGGCCGGGGTGCGCTGCTCCGCGACCATCTCGACGGCGAGGCGTCCGGTCTCGTGGGCGCTCTCCAGCAGCCTGCTGTCGGCGGCCGGGGTGCCCGCGAGGCCGGGCAGGACCATTCCCAGCGCCTCGGCGACCAGTCCCATGGTCGACGCGGTGCCCATGGTGTTGCAGTGGCCCCGGCTGCGGATCATCGAGGACTCGGACCTGGTGAACTGCTCCTCCGACAGCGTGCCCGCGCGGACCTCCTCCGACAGGCGCCACACGTCCGTGCCACAGCCGAGCGGCACCCCGCGGAACGTGCCGGTGAGCATCGGGCCACCGGGCACGACCACGGCGGGCAGCCCGACCGATGCCGCCGCCATGAGCAGTGACGGGATGGTCTTGTCGCAACCGCCGAGCAGCACCACACCGTCCACCGGGTTGGCGCGGAGCATCTCCTCGGTCGCCATCGCGGCCATGTTGCGCCACAGCATGGCCGTCGGGCGGACCAGCGTCTCCCCCAGCGACACGACCGGCAGGTTCAGCGGGATGCCACCCGCCTCGTAGACGCCCTGCTTGACGCTCTCCGCCACCTCGTTCAGGTGCGCGTTGCACGGCGTGAGGTCGGACGCCGTGTTGGCGATGGCGATGTGGGGGCGCCCGTCGAAGGCGTTGGCCGGGAGGCCGCGGCGCATCCAGGCCCGGTGGATGTAGGCGTTGCGGTCCGTGCCCGCGTACCACTGGGAACTGCGCTGTTCTCGCACCGACGCCACCTTCCGACTGCTCCGTCGAACGTGATCCCACCCTAGTGCGGTCCGCACGGGAGCATCAGGAGAGCGCGCGGCCCAGCACCGTCAGCCGGTCGACGGACAGGGTGCCCGCTGTCAGCCGCACGCCGAAGGCGGGCGACCACGCGGCCCGCTGTTCGGGGGTGACGGCCGTGCCGTACGGCGACGTCCGGAGGAGGCGCCACTTGCCGTCGTGTTCGAGCCAACTCGTCATCGTCGAAGCGCCGAACACGGTCGCGAACCGGTCTCCCGGCGCCCACGTCGCGCTCGCGCAGCAGCCGCCCGTCGCGCCATCGCCGAAATCGCGGCCCCGCACCCGAACGTCGACGCCCGAGGTGTGGGAGCTGTTGTTGTACCAGGACAGCACGAGGTCGTCGGGGCCGTCGGCGAGTCCCACCAGCACGCTGTCCTCAGGGGACGACCCGGCGAACGACCTGGGTGAGAGGATGACCGCGACATCACCCGCGGGCAGCTGGAGTTCCGGGCGGACGGTGAGCGGTGCCGTGGTGCGCACCGTCGCCGTGACCTCGGTGGTCCCGCCGGAGCGGACGTGCAGCAAGCCGTCCTCGGACCGGAGTGCCACGCCCACCCGGCTGTCCTCCGGCCGCCACGACTGGAACGCGGTGATCCCCACCGCGCCACCGTCGGCACGGGTCGACAGGACGCGCAGCGCGCCGGTGAGCACCGCGGGCTCGACCACGACCCGGTTCAGCGTCTCTGATCAGCTTGGTGATCCTGTGCCGGATGTGGTGTCCGGTGGTGGGTCTGCCCATCGTGGTGGGGTGGCGTGGGTGTGCAGGTGGAAGCCCGCGCCCAGTGCCGCTCCTCGTGGCCGGTGTCGACCGATGGGTGTGCTGATCGTGATCGCGCCCTGGTGCCGGTGGGCTGCGCGAGGCAACCGGGGCCGGTCCGTGTGAGCGTGTCCCTCCGGACGCTGGCCGGCACCACCGTGAGGTCGTGCCGGGGAGGGTGCCCCGCGTCGCCTGGGCGCGGGGCGTGAGAGTTGCCGCCGGGTGGGTCCGGTCTTCGACCGGTCCCGGCTGGTCTGTGTGGGCGTGGGTGTGATGACCGCGCCCGCTTCGAGTGCGTCCACGACCGTGCGGATCACCATCGCACCACTGGTCCGGTCGGTGACGGTCGTGGCCTGATGGGTCAGACCGCGGGCGGCGATACGCTGCCACGCGCCGGCATCGCGGTCGCCCTGGTAACCGCACGACCCGCAGACCGCCCACTTCCAGCCCGGCGTGCCGGGTCGGTCGGGTGCTTTGC
>JBDSAJ010000933.1:0-5396 GCA_039922235.1 Umezawaea sp. | reverse complement strand
GGACGATCGGCCTGCTCCGGGCTTGGGCGTCTCTATCGGACCGTTTCAACGTGCGGTTGCCATTGGTCGCGGACCAGATGGCTGCGCAGGAGCTGATGACGGCGGCTCCGGACGCGATCCGAACTGGTTCCATGTCAGCCCCATGAGTGGTTCTCGTTGTGAAGGTGTTAGAGCATCACGTTCGGTGCGTCCTGCACGAGGGAATGAAGTGCGTTCACCTGATCGTGTTGACCCGGCTCAATTCGGCCCAGCGGGCCTCGGCAGGATGAAGTGATGCGACTCCTGGTACTCGGCGGCACCCACTTCCTTGGCCGCGCGGTGGTCTCCGTCGCCCTCGCCTGCCGATGGGATGTCACGATCTTCCGACGTGGCACCTCCGGTGAGGACCCCGCCAGCGTCCGCAGCATCCGAGGCGACTACACCAACCCGCATGACCTGGAACGTCTCGCCGAAGCCGGGCCGTGGGACGCCGTCGTGGACACCCTGGCGTTCGTGCCTCGAGAGACGCTCGCGGTTGCCGAGGCGTTGAAGAACACGGTCGGGCGTTATGTCATGATCTCCACCGTCTCGGCCTACCAGGGCTGGCCGATCGACCCCCTCACCGAGGACTCACCCGTCCTTGACGCCCCGTCCGACGCAGGTCCCGACTTCGGGTACGACGGTGACCCCGGACCGTCGACCTACGGATTCGGCAAGGCGGGCTGCGAGCGCGCCGTCACCGAGACCTTCGGCGCGGACCGAACCGCCATCCTGCGTGCTGGCGTCATCCTCGGTCCGTACGAGTACGTGGGGCGCATCCCGTGGTGGCTGCGTCGAGTCCAGCGCGGTGGCCAGGTGCTCGCGCCCGGCAACCCGCTGCGCCACATCCAGCCGATCGACGTCCGCGACGTCGCCGAGTTCGCGCTCCGCTGCGCCGAGGGCACAACCGGGGTGTTCAACGTAGCCGGACCCGGCAACGAGACCTTCGGCGACTTCCTGGCCGCGTGCCTCAAGTACGCCGCACCGAACGAGACCGAATTGCTGTGGGTGCCTGACGAGGTACTGGTGGAGCACGGCGTCAAGCAGTGGACCGGCCTGCCGATGTGGCGCACCTACCCCGGCACGTGGGACGTGGACTCCTCACGTGCCCGTGCGGCTGGACTGACCACACGGCCGATCGCCGAGACGGTGCGCGACACCTGGGAGTGGCTGCGCCAAGAGAACCCGGAACTGGTGGACGAACGCGCCGCCGAGCTGGGCATCACGCCGGAGCAAGAAGCCGAGGTGCTGGCGGCGTTCGAGGGACGTCACCACTGATAGCGGTGGTCCCTACTCACCGGAGGAGATGGCAGGCCGCACCGAGGACCGCGCGAGCGACAGCGAGGTGAAGTCCTCGATCATCTCGCCGAGCCGCCCGGCCTCGACTGCGTGCCGGTAGCGGGCGCCACTGAGCATGTGGCCCAAGCCGAGCAGTCGCCGGTTCAACGCTTCCGTGCGGCGCTCCGGGGCGAGGGCGAACACCTCGGTGAGCGCGTCCTCGGCTCCGGCGAGGTCACCGCGCATCGTCCGTGCTGTTCCGAGGTCGACACGGGCACCCAAAGCACCGGCACCCCACCGGATGGTGGGCGTCATCGTCGCGAACAGCTCCAAGGCGGTCGTGGCCTCGGCTTCGGCGCGCTCGCCGTCGCCGAGAGCAACGTACGCGGCTCCGGCGCACAGGGCACGGCGGGAGCGGTCGAAGCCGAGTTCACCTCCGGTTTCGTCCAGGAACGGATCGTCACCCGCGCGGCCCAACTCCTCGTCGGCGAGCGCCAGCGCGGTCCCGACTTCCTGCCGTGCCCCGATCAACGCGAGGGATCGGGCGTGCACCGAGTGCAGTCGTGCCCGCGCGGTACCCCTGGGTGCGGTCTCCAGTGCCGCCGCCGCGATGGCTTCGGCACGTCGTGGCCGCCCCGACCAGAACGTCACGGTGACCTGAAGCGCGCGAGCCCATGCCTGGAGTGACGGGTGGTCGATCACGCTGCCGTAGGTGTACGCGGCACGGGCCTGCTCGTCGGCGACGCCGGGGTGTCCGAGGTCCCACGACACTGACGACAGCAGGCCGCACACCTGGCCCGCGATCAGGTACAACTCGGCCTGCTGGCGTGGCTTGTGGGTCCGGTCGAGTTGGACGTACACGGTGTCGCGCAAGCGCACCAGGTCACCGAGCAGGTGTGCCGGCGGGACGGTGTAGTAGTCGCGGGCGGCGCGCTGCGCTTCGGCGTGGAGCTGTTCCAGAGCCGACGGGTCGAGCGCGGACGCGGCGGTGATGGCGTGCTCCACGGACTCCCGGCCTGCGTTCAAGATCAGCTCCTCGTCGGTCATCGTGGCCACCGGCACGACCTCGGCCATCGGTGGGCCGAACAGGGTTTCGACCGGTTCGCGCCACCAGTGCGCCAGCACCCGGCAGGCAGCCGGACGCGGCACGTCCGAGGTGCCCGCCAACCACCGTTTCGCCTGCCGCTCGCTGACGTGCGTCGGCTGCCCGGTCTCCTTGGACGCCTCGTGGAAGGCCGCGACGAACTCACGCACGCTCAGGTGCGCGAGCTGGACACGCTGCTCCAGCCGTGTGCGCGGTGCCTGTTGACCCATTCGGCGACCTCCTCGCGTCCCACCGTACGAGGTCGGCGCGTCAACCCCGACCTCCCAACCGGGTTGTGTCCTCGAATGGCCCGCAATGGCACCACCGTGACCTTCGGATGCACCGACTGCCCTGGCGATCTTCAGTACATGCCCTCTGGAGTGCTCGTCATCCTCGTCCTGATGGCGACCGTGGTCGTCGTGCTCGTGGCGTGGCTCGTCCACCACGTCCGCCGCGAACTCCTTCGCCGCCGCCAAGTCGCTCGGGTCCGCGCCGCCCTCGCCGCGCCCGGTCGTGTGTCCGTTGCCGAACTGCGCGCCCGCTGCGGCGCTGACACGTTGCGCCGGTATCCGACTCCGAGCGGGACGGCAGGTGTCCCGGACCCGGCCGTCCCGCTCGGTTCCACAGCGCGGCGGGTCGCGTGAACGACGTCGACAACGCCGCGGTGCTCGCGTTTCCGGAGATCGAGTACCTGATACTCATCCGTGACGGCGGCTGGCGTTTCCTGCCGCAGGAACCCTGCCGGGATCAGCTCGACGGCTTCCGGCAGTGGCCCGAAGGCTGGTGCGACGGGATCCGGGTCCGGTCCGGCACGGACGCGCTCGGCATCCGCACGGACCCTGACGGCTTGATCGTGTGGGAACGCGCTGGGACGCTTGCCGACGTGGTCAACGGCCTGCTGGCGCTCCCCACCCCTGACGAGCCGAACGCGCCGAGGTTGATCATCGGGAGCGGCCCGGCCCGATGAGGACGTTCGGTCCGCCGAGACCATGGGCCGGTGTATTCCGGCCGTTTACGCACCACGTTTCAGGGAGCAGTACGCCGGCCGGTGACCCTGGACTTCGGCAGGCGGCCCGCCTTCGAGTGGCCGGTCATCTCGTCGCCTGCCACCACGACGTCGAACACGAGGTTCAGGCGCAGGGGCTTGGTGACGGCCTGGGCCCAGGTCAGTCGGTCGCCATCGGCCACCAGGTCGGTGAGCGCGGTTTCCTCGCCGTGCCGCTGGTCGCGGGCGACGCCGTGCAGCACACCGTCCCGTGTGGACAGTTCGAGCACGGCCCGCTGCCTGCCGATCGGGGTGTCGACGACGAGTTCCCAGGTGCCTTCCGCGGACATGGTCAGACCCCCGCCTTCGGCTCGACCCCGGTGGCGCGCCAGGTGGTGCCGCGGCGCTCGTGCGCGATGAGCTTCTCCACGGCGACGGCCACGCGTGGGCCGAGTTCTCGTTCCAACAGGTACAGCGCGAGGTCGAGGCCGGAGGTGACGGAGGCGCCGGACACCAGGTCGCCGTCGTCGACGACCCGCGCGTCGATGGCGACCGCCCCGGTGGCGTCGAGCAGGTCGAGACCCAGGTGGTGGGTCGTGGCCGGGCGTCCTTCGATCAGCCCGGCCATCGCCAGCACCATCGACCCGCCGCACACGGTGGCCACGGTCAGCCCCGGACGGTCGAGCGCCTCCTTGAGGAGCGCGGGCAACGGGGTGTCGAGCGTGCGGGCGAGGATGACCGGGATGCTGTCGTCGGTGGGCTCGTCCGCGCCCGGCAGGCGACCGAGCGCGCCAGGCACGACCACCACGTCCGCCCGTGACGGGTCCAAGCGGGCTGCGGCGCGCAGCGAGAGCGCGCCGAGCCCGCTCGGCACCTCGCGCGGCCCTTCGGCCGACACGAGCTCCACCGTCAACAGCCCCTCGGCCACCAGTTCGGCGGCGCTCAGCACCTCGTACGGGGCGATGACGTCCAGCGGGTCGAACCCGTCGAACAGGACGACTTGCGCGTGCACCATCTGATCAGTCCTCCTCGTCGCGGTGATCCGACGCTAACGAGGCTGCCGATGCCCTGGAATCGGCTGGACTGCCACACACCACCGGATTCTCGCCAGTGGTGTGTGGCAGTCCGAGAGGTCGCTCAGCGGGTCAGGGTGATGTCCGCGTCGTTGAGGTCGAAGAAGACGTTGCCCACCGCTTCGATCCTGATCCGGCCCTTGGTCGTCGAGACTCGGGGCAGCGTCACGGTTTCCGCGCCGTCGTTGCGGGTCCGGCTCGCCAGCACGTGCGGGAACGTCCGGCCGCCGTCGGTGGAGAACGTGATCCGCACGGCCTGCGCGCCGATCGGCGCGGCGCTGGTGCCCGCCACGTCCCAGGTGATCGCCTGCCTCGACCCGCCGCGGTAGGTGGCGGCCGATCCCTGCGAGGTCACCAGGAACGGGCCGGTGCCCGGTGCGACGACCAGCGCGGTGTCGGCGCTCCCGATCCCACCGCCACCCTGCCTGCCGTCGCGCGCGGTGAGCTTGAAGTGCAGGGTCCGCGAGCCGTCCACGCCCACCCAGTCCGCGGTGGGCAGGAACTCGGAGTAGCAGTCGACCAGTTCGGGCGTCAGGTTCGTCCCGCTGCCGGTCGTGGGCGGCGGGGGCGCGGCCGGGCACGTGCCCGTGGCCGCGTTGGTGTTGCCCGCCGCGATCTGGGCCAGGTCGGGGAAGACCCGCTTCGGGTCGGCGGTCACGGTGTTCTCGCCGGGGGAGTAGTACTTCAGCGCGTCCTCGGTGCTGACGACCGCGGCCGTGCCGAACACCCGGAACAGCGGGCCGTCGGTCTTGGTGTTGTTCACCAGCGACGCGCCGTCCTCACCGCCGAGGTCGTTCTGCTCCCACAGGTAGGTCACCGGGTCGCGGTCGGGGTCGACCGCCCTGCCGGTCAGTGCGAACGGGGTGCGCGCCGGGATGGTGTGCTTCTTCGCCGTGGTCACGACGGGCGGGTGGTTGCGGGTGCTCTGGACGCGGTAGCCCTGGTTGTCCTGCCTGCC
>JBDSAJ010000932.1:0-2775 GCA_039922235.1 Umezawaea sp. | reverse complement strand
GGAGTTGATGTCGGCGGTGGCTATGCCCAGTTCCGCGCAGGCCTTGAGCAGCTTCTGGTCGCCACTGGCCACTACCAGGTCGTGGTCGTCCAACTGCTCCGCCGACGCGCAGTGCACCGCGTCGTAGCCGCGCAGCGCCAACAGGTGCGCCAACGCGGCCGCACGGGTGGTGACGAGGTCGTCGACCTCGACGACCTCGAACTCCTGCCACATCCGGTCGAGCAGCTCAAGGGCTTGGCTGTGGCCGGACTCGGTCAACCGCCCCATCCGCAGGCCTTGCGCCAGCGCGGCGGCCGACTCCACGTAGAGCAGCCGCGTGGTGACCACGCTGTCCGACTCGTTCCAGAAGTACCGGCAGAACTCGCTGCTCGGCTCGGCGATCAAGAGCGGCACGAACGCCGAGGTGTCGAAGTAGCCGATCAACGTCGTTGGTCCTCGACGAGATCGCTGATCGAGCCCGTAGCGGCGATGGGCTCGGGCGCGGGTTGTTTGCGCTTGAGCGCGGGACGAACGCGCCCTTCCGCGATGAGGCGTTCCAGCGCCGTCGGCCGGTCGACAGGGACAATCCGGGCGATGGCGTGCCCGTGGTCGGTCACCACGACGGTCCGTCCCTTCCGTACTTCCGCCAGGTGACGGCTGAGCCCGTCACGGAGTTCTCGAATACCAATCTCCACAGCACACCTCCGTCGCCACAATCATACCCTCAAAAGTAGCCACAGGCGTCGAGAACAGCCACCGACGACTCCGCCCCCGCCCGGTGTGGACCGGTCGGGGGCGGGGTGGGCGCTCGTCAGTCAGCTCTCGGTGACCGGCTTCGCGGAGACGTGCGGTTCCGGTGGGGTCGCGTAGCGGGCGCGGAGTTCTTCCTCGGTCTCGCGCACCTCGGTCGCCTCGGCCTCCTCGATGGCCTTGAGGCGCTTGTCGGAGCGGCGGACGGCCCACACGGTGGCGGCGACCGCGATGGCCATGAGCGGGTAGCCCATGGCGAGGCGGGCGAAGGCGAGCCAGCCGACGGACGCGGTGTCGTACAGCCACTGCTGGACGACGAAGCGGGAGCCGAACACCAGCGCCCAGACGAGGGTGGCGATGTCGTAGTCGCGGATCGACGCCTTGTCCTTGCGCCAGGTCGTGCCGCGGCCGTTGAGGAACGACCACACGACGCCCGCGAGCGGCCAGCGGACCACGATGGACAGCACGAAGGCGCCCGCGTAGACGAGGCTCTGCCAGATGCCGAAGAGGAAGAAGCCCTTGGCGGAGCCGGTGCGGTAGGCGATGAACGCCGCGACGCCGACGCCGAACAGGCCGGAGACCGCGGGCTGGATGGAGCCCTTGCGGACGGCCAGCACGACGCCGATCAGCACTGCGGAGCCCAGCGCGCCCCAGATCGCGGGGTAGAGCCCCGCGAAGGTGTTCACCAGCACGAACACGACGACCGGGAGCGAGGAGTAGACGAGGCCGCTGACGCCGCCCATCTGCTCCAGCATGGTCGGCATCTTCTCGGCGTCTGCGGGTGTTGCCTTTTGCTCGTCCGTCACGTCCTGGCCGTTCGTCGGGGTCATGAAGCGTTCTGCAGCTCGTAGTACGGGTTGTAGAGCACCTTGCGCCCGTCGCGGACGGCGATGCGCCCGCGCGCCTTGATGGTGCGGCCGGGCTCGATGCCCGCGATGCGGCGACGCCCCAACCACACCAGCGTCACGCCCTCGGTGCCGTCGAAGAGTTCGGCCTCCAGCGTGGCGGCCGAGTCACGCGGGCACATCTCCACGCTGCGGAGCCTGCCCATCACGGTCACCTCCTCGCCGGACTTGCAGTCGCAGGCGCGCATGGCGCCGACCGCCTCGGCCTTCCGGGAGAGGTCGTCCGCGTCCAACTCGGTCACATCGCTGGTGAGGCGACGCATGAGACGACGCCAATAGCCGTCTCCGGAAACACTCATCCCCGACTCCTGGGTACATCGCAGGGGCATCGACAGCGAAGCCCGTCCACCAGCCAGCGTAACCGGGTCCGGGGACACCGGTATCCGACTGGGGGAGGATCCTCGCCGTGATGCGCCCGATGGTCGATCTGGTCGGCCGAACCGCAGTGGTACTGCCAGGAACCGCCTCGGACGAGGTGTTCGTCCGCAGTGTCTTCGAGGACCCGTTGGCCCAGGTAGGACTACGTCTGACCGCCCCGGCGTCCACCGCGGTGGACGAGCACCTGGCCGCTCTGGACGACGCGTGGACCGGCACGCCGATCGTGGTCGGCGGGATCTCACTGGGAGCACACGTGGCGACCGGCTGGGCCCTCCGGCACCCGGAGCGCTGCGCGGGTCTGCTGGTGGCGCTGCCTGCGTGGCACGGCCCCGCGGGCAACGCGCCCGCCGCCTTCGCCGCACGAGCCAGCGCGGCGGTGGTGGAACGCGACGGCGTGGACGCGGCGCTGGTGGGAGTGGACGGCTGGCTGGGCGCGGAGCTGTCCCGCGCGTGGCGCCGACACGGCCCACGGCTGGCGAGGACGCTGCGAGCGGCCTCGGAGTCGACGGCACCCACCGCGGAGGAGTTGGAGGCCCTGCGGGTGCCAGCGGGGGTAGCGGCGTGCACCGACGACCCAATTCACCCGTTGGAGGTCGCCCACTCGTGGACGAGCGCCCTGCCGCGGGCCGCGCTGCAGACCACGACGCTCACCGCCTTCGGCGCGGACCGCACCACCATCGGGCGCGCGGCGGTGCTGGCCCTGCTCAACGCGCTGACCAAGCCACAATTCAGCCCTAACTGAAGCCACAGCGGCCGTGGGGGG
>JBDSAJ010000931.1:0-3405 GCA_039922235.1 Umezawaea sp. | reverse complement strand
CCGCGCACGCTCACCAGGCGGCACGTGCCGGTCACGATCCTCATCGGCGAGCCGCTGCACCCCCAGCCGCGCGACAAGCACGAAGCGATCAACGTCGAGCTGCACAAGCGCATGCAGGAACTGCTGGACCAGGCCCAGCAGGAGTACCCGGAGAAACCCGCGGACGACGAGCGCTGGTGGCAGCCCGCGCACCTCGGCGGCACCGCCCCCACGCCCGAGGAAGCCGCCGCGCTGGACGCGAACGGCCGCCAGGACTGACCCCTCCCGCACCAAGACGACACCTCCCAGGCCCGCCCTCTGCGAGGTGTCCTCAGCGTGTCACGACGGACACATCCGCAGGTCAGCGGGATCCCGACCACGGCCGAGCAGGCACAGTCACCTCGGCCGTGGTCGGGGCGAGGAAATCCGCTGAACTTTTTTCCGCGGTGATGTCGATTTGGGTCGAGCCCGTTCGTCGTCAAGGTGAGAGACCGGCAACGGGCCGGTCGCCACTCACCGGAGGCCCACGATGTCCGTCACCACCACCGCTCCCGCGAAGCCGCTGGTCACCGCTGGTCTGATCGCCACTGCCATCGCCGCGGCGGCGACCGCGGCCGTCGCCGCCGCAGGCGAGTTCGCCGGGATCAGCCTCGCTGTCGGCGGCGCGCCGATCCCCGTGGCCGGGTTCGCCGTGCTGACCGCCGTCTTCTCCGTCGTGGGCCTGGTCCTCGCGCTGGTGCTGGCCCGCACGGCTCGCCGTCCGCGCACGGCGTTCGTCCGCACCACGGTCGTGCTCACCGCGTTGTCGCTGGTACCGGACGTGCTCGCGGACGCGTCAACGGCCACGAAGGTGCTGTTGATGCTGACGCACGTGGTCGCCGCCGCGATCGTGATCCCGGCCATCGCCCGCCGCCTGTCCGCCTGATCCGGGTGATCCAGGGGGACGACCTCGACCGAGTGTTGGGAAGCACCTGCGTGGCGCGCGTTATTGCCTGACGTCCTTCGCACAAACGTGCGATACTGGGCGTCGAGGCGACCCCAGGTCACGTGACCGGGCGCCCGCCAACCCCAGCTGAAGTCTCGGCGGGGTCGATCCGTCGGAGTCGCGGAGTCCTGTTGTGCGCGCGGCACCGGCAAGGAAGGTCATCCCATCATCGAGCACACCCACGACGCGCTGTTCTCCGAGACGGCCCCCGACCTGCTCCCCAAGGAGCAGGCTGCGAGCACGCACAAGAGCACGACGTCAGGCCGCGCCTTGGGCAACACCCAGTACGAGGGCCTGTTCCAGCAGCCCCCGGTCGTCCCCGAATCCGACACGTCCACGTTCGTGGTCGACGAGTTCGAGCAGCAGCCCGACTCGTCCGAGGCACCTCGCGTGCGTTCCGGCAGGCGCCGGTACAACTAGTCCCGCCCACCAGCGGAACTCCCACACCGAGCGGCGGTCAGCCGAGCGGGTCTTCGCAGGCAGTACGGGGACGAGCGAGTTAGTGCACGTCAGCCCGCCTGCGGTCCTTCGGTGGGTTCGGCAGCCGCGTCAGCGTCAGGCTCAGCCACTCCCGCCTCGGCAAGACCAGCCGCCTCCACATCGGCACCCGCCACAGCGACGAGTTCGGCCGCTTCGCCATCAGCGGCGGGCTCAGCCGCCTCAACGTCGGCACCCGCCACACCAGCGGCGGGCTCGGCTACCCCGGCAGGCGCCTCGGTCCCGACAGCCAGGTCTGCGGCCAGCTTCGCCACGGCGGCGTCCGCCATCGCGGCCGCCCCTTCGGCAACGGCCACAGCGGCCTCGGCATCGCGGTCCGGCCGCTTCCCGGTCGACTCGATCACCGCGGGCTTCGCCCCACGGCCGCGCAGGCGCTGCGAGATCACCTGGCTGATGCCGTCGCCGCGCATCGAGACGCCGTAGAGCGCGTCGGCGATCTCCATCGTCGGCTTCTGGTGGGTGATGATCAGCAGCTGCGACTTCTCCCGCAACTGCTCGAACAGCCCGATCAGCCGGTGCAGGTTGGTGTCGTCCAGCGCTGCCTCGACCTCGTCCATCACGTAGAACGGCGACGGCCGGGCGCGGAAGATGGCGACGAGCATGGCGACCGCGGCGAGGGACTTCTCGCCACCGGACAGCAGGGACAGCCGCTTGACCTTCTTGCCGGGCGGGCGGGCCTCGATCTCGATGCCGGTGGTGAGCATGTCGCTGGGATCGGTCAGCACGAGCCGTCCGTCACCACCGGGGAACAGGGTCGCGAACACCACCAGGAACTCGCGGGCCACGTCCTCGTAGGCCGCGGTGAAGACTTCGAGGATCTTGTCGTCGACGTCCTTGACCACGGTCATCAGGTCGCGGCGGGTGGCCTTGATGTCCTCCAGCTGGTTGGACAGGAACTTGTAGCGCTCCTCCAGCGCGGCGAACTCCTCCAGCGCCAACGGGTTGACCTTGCCGAGCAGCGACAGGTCGCGTTCGGCGCGCTTGGCGCGGCGGGACTGCGTGTCGCGGTCGTACGGCATCGGCTGGGGCGTGGTGACCTGCTCGCCGCGTTCCTTCGCGGCCTCGTACTCCGCGATCTCCGGCGCGGTTGGCGGGATCATCATGTCCGGGCCGTACTCGTTGACCAGGTCTTCCAGGCCGATGCCGAAGTCGTCCGCGATCTTCGTCTCGAGCTGCTCGATGCGCATCCGCTGCTCCGCGCGCAGCACCTCGTCGCGGTGCACGGCGTCGGTCAGCTTCTCCAGTTCGCCGGACATCTCCCGCACCACGCCGCGGACCTGGGTGAACAGCGCCTCGTGCTTGGCCCGCCGCTCCTGGGCGACGTCGCGCTCGTGCACGGCCCGCCGCAGCGACTCCTCGATCCGCTCCAGTGCCAGTTCACCGCCGCGCACGACGGCCTTCGCGACGACAGCGCCGTGCGCGCGGGCGGCGTGAGCGCGCTGGGCGCGTTCACGGGCTTCGCGCTCGGCACGGGCGGCACGGCGCAGGGCGTCGGCCTTGCCCTGCACGGCTCGGGCGCGTTCCTCGGCTGTCCGGAGCGAGAGCCGCGCGTCCATCTCGGTCTGCCGGGCGCCCGCCAGTTCGGCGGCGGCCTCGTCGCGCTGCGCGGTGTCGGGCTCGTCGTCGAGGGTCTGCTCCTCCTGGGCGATGAGCAGGCGTTCTTCCAGCTCCTCCAGCTGCCCCAGTGCCTCTTCGCGGGCCAGTTCGACCTTCGCGCGCTGGCTGCGGACCCGCTCGACCTCGGCTTCGGCGGACCGCACGGCCTGCGCGAGCCGGTTGAGCCGCTCGGAGGACCGGGCCCTGCGGACCTTGGCCTCGTTCAGCTCCTCCTTGATCGACGCCACCTCGGCGCGGCGGGCCTGCTGCTCGGCGCGCGCGCCGTCCAGGGACGCGGCGGACTGCTCCAGCGCGTGCTCGGCGAGCGCCAGCTTCTCCTCGGCCTC
>JBDSAJ010000930.1:0-9359 GCA_039922235.1 Umezawaea sp. | reverse complement strand
CGCGGTGGTACCCCGCTGAACCAGGACCGAACCGGCGGGACTGGTCCTGCTCCACGCGTGCCCGTGTCACGCGCTCCGGCCGCGGTGGTACCCCGCTGAACCAGGACCGAACCGGCGGGACTGGTCCTGCTCCACGCGTGCCCGTATCACGCACTCCGGCCGCGGTGGTACCCCGCTGAACCAGGACCGAACCGGCGGGACTGGTCCTGCTCCGCAGCCTTCCGGACATCCGGTGCGGAGGCGTCCATGCACTCCGGGGTGAGCCACACGTCGATGCTTGCGCGGATGCGGGCGAGCCTGGCCCGCTCGGTGTGGCGGTGGAAGCAGCGGCGGGTGGTCCACGCGGATGCGAGCACGACGATGAAGCCCAACATCATGTACTCCACCAGGCGCCACCTCCGTTCAGTCGCTCGCGGGCGCCTCCGGAACCCGAGACATACTCGAGTTTCGCTGCGTCGTGCGCTCACCGTCCGGTGATCGATATTCCTCCTGCCCTGACATTGTGATGCACCCCACGAGTTTTCACAAAGCGAGACCTTCGACTGACCGAACACGCCGTCGCCGCCGTCGCGAATATCGTGACCGAGTCGGTACGGACAGTCAGATCGTGACCGGGCGATGTGGAATGCCGTCGTTCCACCTCTCGACGAGTTGTTGCCATGGCAATCTTCGGGATGCCCGTTTCGTTTTACCCGCGGGTTACCGGTGGGTTCGTTCCACATTCGCGCGAATGTGGTTCATCCGGGCAGGTCACCGTGTTCATCAGGGCAAGGTGTTTGCGGAGGAATCACTCCACACCTAATGTGAAGGCAGCTCAAGGGAGGAACGCGGGCGCAGCGCGGTTCGCGGGGAACTCCGGGGCAACAAATCATGTAAAAGGCTTCGTCCCCGCGTTTTTGCACGTGTTTTTCCGGCGGGGACGTTCGGCGCCGTCGGTGGCAGGGACCGTCGCGCGCCATGCCGGTCGAGGGGTCGGCGGGCCACGCCATCGTCTGCCGCCCCCTTGATCGGCGAAACGTCGGGACTGGTCGAAGCGGTGCAGCCCGTTGTGCGGACAACGCGTCCACCCCCGAGGACAGCGGACACGAACGATGTCTTGATCAGCATCGACTGCTCCACCACATCAGGGGAGATGGTTGCCGCACATGCGAAACTCGACCGGGGAACGCACGATCCCGACGCCGTCCGACGAGGACCCGGACGGTCTCGACGAAATGCTCGGCCTCGTCGCGGGCACCTCGATGATGACCACCCCGACGTGGACCTGGTGGACCGAGGACGACGACCAGGTCCTGGTCATGCGGATGCCGCACCCGGTGGGCACCGTCGTCGGCCAGCGCACCGTCCGCGAATACGGCCACACCGTGCGGGTCGAGCTGAAGATCCGGCACAGCGACGCTCCCGTGCGACAAGCAGCGCGCGGAGCGATGGTCATGTCGACGTTGCGCACCACCCTGCACCGCCCCGTCGGCGGACGTGAACTCGTGGTGTTCGCGAACAGCATTCCCCGGACCGCCGTGCGGATGCTGGACGGATCGCACCAGGTCATCTCCGCCGAGGCCCACGAATACCCGGACGGGCCGCACCGCGCCTCCGACCCGGTGCGCGCGGGCATTCCCGACGACGGCCGCATCCCGCGCTACTACCGCGCCAAGACCCGGCTGCTCGACCTCCTGCAGGAGCTGGGCCAAGGCGCCCCCCTACCCCCGGAGCGAGAACTGTCCGCTCAATTCGGCATCGCGCGCATGACGTTGCGCCAGGCCATCGGCGAACTCGTCGTCGAGGGCAAGGTCCGGCGCAGGCAGGGCAGCGGCACCTACGTCGCACCGCCCAAGCTGGTCCAGCCGCTCGGCGTGACCAAGCCGGAGTCCGGCGTCGAGGAGATGAGCGAACTCCGCAGGCTGGTCACCGCCGAACACCTCGCGGCCGATACCGACCTCGCCCGCGAACTGGACATCGACCCCGGCGACCCGGTCGTGCACATCGAGCGGCTGATGATCGTGGACGACGAGCCGATGCTCCTGGAGTCGAGCTACCTGTCCGCCAAGCGGTTCCCGGACCTCATCGAGGCGTTCGACCCGGAGAAGCCGCTGCTGGACTGCCTCCGCGACCGGTACTGCACGGTCCCCACCAGCACCGAGGAGCAGGTGGAGACGGTGCTGGCCTCGCCGCGCGAGGCGAGGCTGCTCGCCACCAGCCCGGCGGCGCCGATGCTGCTGCTGCACCGGGTGAGCTGCGACGTCGACGGCTATCCGGTGGAACGGGTCCGCGCGGTGTTCCGGGGTGACCGGTTCACGTTCGCGGTGCGGTCGGCGCGCTAGCGCGGTCACAAACTGGTCAGCGGTTGTGCACTGGGGGTGTCCTACCGTCGTGGAACGTCGCCGCGGCCTGGTCGAGGCGCGGTTCGACGTCCAGGACCAAGTGATCAACCAGGGGTGAGGAGAGCGGTGGTGTTCCGATCCGCGCGAGCCGAGGCCGTCGCAGGCGAGTTGCTGGTGCGCGAGCTGTACGAGGAGCACGGCCGCGCGATCCTGGCGTACGCGACCCGGCTGACCGGGGACCACAACCTGGCCGAGCACGTCGCCGAGGAGACGCTGGTCCGGGCCTGGCGGTACTCCGAGGGGATCGGGCTCGGCGGCGGCTGGGTGCGCGGCTGGCTGCTCGCCACGGCGGAGAACGTCGTGCGCGAGCGGTCCGGCAGGTCCTCGCCGTGGCACACCCGGTCGCAGCCCGTCCGGCTGCCCGCGGTCGTCCGGTCGGCGATCCGCAAGATCAAGGTCAGCCGGATGAACGCCGTGCGCACGCCCGCGTCCTGACGAGTGGCGTTCGAGGGGTGGCCGCCGGTCGCCGCGGAGGACCACGACGACCGGTGACCGGGACGACCTACTCCTCGTCGAACCCGAACGACTCGCCGACCTCGTCGAACACCTCGCCCAGCACCATGCCGCCGACGACACCCGCGGCGACACCGCCGACCACCGCGCCCATGCCCATGCCGCGGCGGCCGTGGCCGTGGTCGTCGTAGCCGTGCTGCTGGTGCCCGCCGTGGCCGCCGCGCTCGGCGATCTGCGAGAGCCACTGGCCGACGACGGAGGTCCAGTCCGTGCTCTCGGCGTCGCGGTGCGACAGTGCGAAGTGGCCGAACGCGTCACCGCCCGAGCTGAACATCCCGCCCCGCTTGTCCGCTTCCAGCACGACGTACAGCTCGTGCGGGTTCGCGACGAACGTCAGCTCCACCTGGCTGATCCGGCCGGCGAACTGCTGCGGCGGGAAGAACTCGATCTCCTGGTAGAACCCCAGCTCCTGCGGCACCCCGTGCAGCCTGCCCGCTTCGACGTCGGCCTTGCGGAACTGGAAGCCCAGCGCCCCGAAGGCGTCCAGCACGCGGTCCTGCGACGGCAGCGGGTGCACGGAGATCGGGTCGAGGTCTCCCTTGTCCGGCGCGCCCGCGATCACCAGCTCCGTGCGCACGCCGACCGTCATGCCGTGCAGGTGGGTCGAGCCGACCGCGGTGAGGGGCGTCTCCCACGGGACCGAGAGCTGGAACGGGATCGGCAGCAGCTGCCCGGCGGCGACCTTGACGGCCTGTGCCACGACGACCCGGTGGAACTCGGCGGTGGCGCTGCCCTCGTGGTCGCCGTGCTCCACCTCGACGCGGGTCACGAGCGAGAGGACGACCTGGCCGATCTCGACGTCGTTGCTGCCGCCCTGGACGCGTACCTGCCCGGTGACGACTCCGCCGGGCGTGGCGTGCGGTGAGTCCAGCACGGTGTCGACGGACGGTCCGCCCACACCGAACGCGCTCAGCATCCGCTTGAACATCAGGTTTCCTCCGGGGATGGGGAGTGCCGGTGCCAAGCGGCACCGGTCAACTTCGGGGATCGGTCTCGTCCTCGAACTCGCCGATCAGCTCTTCGAGCAGGTCCTCCAGCGCGGCGATGCCGACCACGCCGTCGTCCCCGCCCACGACCAGCGCCAGCTGCGCGCGGTGGTCCCGCATCGCCGTGACCGCGCGGGCCACCGGCAGGTCCGCGCCCAACCGCAGCGGCGTGCTCATCAGGTCGCGCACGGCCGGGTTCCGGTCGGCGGCGGTGGCGCGCACGACCTCGCGGATGTGCACCAGACCGACGTACTGGCCCGCCGCGTCGGTGACCGGGAACCGGGACCGGCCGCAGCGGCGGCTCAGCTCCTCGACCTCGGCCGCCGTGGTGCTCACGGAGACCTTGAGCACCACGTCCACCGGGACCATCACCTGCGCCAGCGTGGTCTGCTGGAGCTGGAGCATCCGCGTCAGCAGCCGCTGCTGGCCCTCGGGGATCAGGCCGTGCTCGCCGGACTGGCGGACCAGCATCCGCAGGTCCTCAGGCCGGTGGGCCTGCGCCAGCTCGTCCTGCGGCTCCACCTTCGCCAGGCGCAGCAACCAGTTCGTCAGGCCGTTCAGGGTCGTCAGCACCCACCGCACGGATCGCGCGAAGGCCCGGAACGGCAGCGCGAGCAGCAGCGCCGAACGCTCGGGGTGGCTGATCGCCCACGACTTCGGGGCCATCTCGCCGACGACCATGTGCAGGAAGACCACCAGCACCAGGCTGATCAGGAACGCGATGGCGTGCGAGACACCGGTCGGGATGCCCACCGCGATCAGCAGCGGGTCCAGCAGCTCGGCGACCGCGGGCTCGGCCAGCGCGCCCAACCCCAGCGTGCACAACGTGATGCCGAGCTGCGCACCGGCCAGCATGATCGACAGCTCGCGGATGCCCGCCACGGCGGCCCGCGCCGCGCGTTTGCCCTCGGCCGCCGACTGTTCGAGCCGGTGCCGCTTCGCGGAGATCAGCGCGAACTCGCCCGCGACGAAGAAAGCGTTGCCCAGCAACAGGAGCAAGGACAGGAAGAGCGTCATCGGGCTTCCTCCTCGCGCAGCAGGACGGTGCGGGGGACGTGGCGTTCCACGGCGGCCACGCGCAGCACCACGTGCCGCGGCGGCAGGTCCTCCAGTGCCGACGTCTCGATGGTCAGCGGCACCTCGTCACCGACCCGAGCGGTCCGCCCGAGATGGCGGAGCACCAGCCCGGACACCGTGTCGTACCCCTCGTGCGGCGGCAGCGGCACACCGGTGATGTCCGCGATCTCGTCGATCCGCAGCCTGCCGGGCAGCGCCCACGCCCCGTCGGACCGCCGCTCCGGCGTGTCGCCGACCAGGTCGTCCTCGTCGTGGATCTCGCCGACCAGCTCCTCGGCGAGGTCCTCCAGCGACACGACCCCGGCGAAGCCGCCGAACTCGTCCACCACGCACGCCAGCTGCCGGTGCTCGACCCGGAGCCGTTCCAGCACCTGGGGCAGCGGCAGGGTTTCCGGCACCAGCACGGTCGGCCCCACGATCTTCCGCAGCGCCGTCGTCGACCTCTCCTCGGGCGTCAGCGTCAGCACCTCGGCCAGCCCCACGACACCGAGCACGTCGTCCAGGTCGTCACCGATCACCGGGAACCGCGAGTGCCCCGTGTCGAGCAGCTCCACGACCCGCGACGCGGGCTCGTCCGCCCGCACCGTGTGCACCCGGACCCGCGGCGTCATCGCCTGCTCGGCCACCAGCGACCGGAAGTCGATCCCGCGGTCGAGCAGCTGCGACAGCTCCGCGTCCAGGTGCCCCTGCTGCCCGGCCTCGCCGATGATGTGCACCAGTTCGTCCCCGGTGGCGCCCTGCGGCAGCTCCTCGACGGGTTCGATCCCCACCAGCCGCAGCAACCGGTTCGCCGACGCGTCGAAGAACGTGATGATCGGCCCGGCGACCTTCAGGTACACCAGCGTCGACCTGCTCAGCCACAGCGCGAGCGCCTCGGGCTTGGCGATGGCCAGGTTCTTCGGCAGCAGCTCGCCGAGCACCATCTGCACCACCGTGGCGAACACCAGCGCCACCGCCACCGACAGGGACAGCAGCGCGGCCTCGGGCCACCCGGTGAACCCCAGCAGGGAGGCGAGGCCTGCGCCCAGCAGGGGCTCGGCCACGTAACCGACCAGCAGGGCGGTGACCGTGATCCCCAACTGCGCGCCGGACAGCATGAACGACAACCGCTGCGTCACCCGGTAGGCCCGGTCGGCGGCCTTGTCGCCCTGCTCGGCGAGCTGCTGGAGCCGACCGCGGTCGACGGCCATGTAGGTGAACTCCTGGGCGACGAAGTATCCCGTCGCGGCCGTGAGCACCACGATCGCCAGCAATCCCAAGAAGATCAACACGAGGAACCGGACCGTAAATCCATGCACTCGACACTAGCACGTAGCGCTGTATGGTTGCCACGACAACTCGGAAGGGGAACCGTGTGAGTGACAGCCTGGTCAAGATCGGCGAACTGGCAGCCCGAGCAGGCGTGAGCATTCGCACCGTCGACTACTACACGACCCTCGGCCTGCTCACCCCGGCAGGCAGGACGGCCAGCAACTACCGCCTCTACGCCCCGGCGGACGCGGACCGCATCACCATCATCCAACGCCTCGAAACCCAGGGCGTCAGCCTCGACGACATCGCCCGCGCCTTCGCCGGCGGCACCCCGAACGTCACCGAGATCATCACCCGCATCGACGACGACCTGAGGACCCTCAACGCCGCGCTGGACGCGGCACCCCCGGAAAACCACACCCTGCTGGCCGCCATCGCCACCAGGGTCCACTCCCTGATCACCATCGCGCTGCAACTGCCACCGGACCTCCCCGTGCCGTGACGAGGTCGTGGCGGACAAGCGGGGCTTCAGTCCAGCGCGGTCAGCTGTCCCGCCACCCAGGCCGCCACCAGCGCGCGGTTCCGCAGGTTCGCCTTGTCGAAGATCCGCCGCACGTGCGCGTCAACGGTTCGGGTGGACCTGAACAGCACCTGGGCGATCTCGGCGTTGGTCCGCCCCTGGGAGATCATGATCGCGATGTCGCGCTCCCGGTCGGTCAGGTCCGCGAGCGTCGCGCCGGCCGTGCGCCGCACTTCCCGCGGCACCCGCCGCAGGGCGAGCGCCATGACCTCCGCGGAGGAGAGACCCTGCCCCTCGCGGTAGGCGGCCTGGTAGGCCTCCTCACCGAGTTCGGCCGTGATGGCGGTGATGGCCCGGTCGCGCTCCCTGGCGAACGGCGTGACCCCGGTGATCTTCACCCCGGCCTTCGCCTGCATCTTCACCGTGCCGCCCAACAGCACAGCGGCTTCCTCGTGCAGGCCGAGTGCGGCGAAGGTCCAGGCGATGGCTTCGGCGCCCCACGTCGTGCCCCACTTGTCGTCGATCTCGACGTGCACCGCCAGTCCGTCCTGGAAGAGGCCAACGGCTTCGGCGGGCTCTCCCCACCTCAGCGGGGCGACGCCCTTGACCCACACCGACCACCCGATCGCCCAGGGCGCTCCGCGCGATCCGGTGGCGGCCAGGCCTTCGGCGGCCAGGGCGCGAGCGGTTTCCTCGTGCTGACCGAAACCCGCTCCCATCCCCAACATCAGCTGCACGCTCGCCGCGTCCGCCGCCATCGCGGGTCCCAGCGCCAGGTACCGCTCGTGGGCGTCGGTCAACAGCCGCAGGTAGCTCGGATCGTCTTCCACCAGGAAGGCGTGCACACCCGCCAGGAACAGGACGGGCGGGAACTCCGGGAGTTCGGCCGCCACCTCCCGACAGGCTCCGAGCTGCACCGTGGCATCGGCCTGTTCCCCTTGGCACAGCAGGATCCAGCCGAGCATCGCGATGGCACCCGCCCGAACCTGCGCCGGGGCGGCCGGGGTGAGGTCCAGCAGCTTCTTCAGCCACATGCACCCCTCGCCCAGCAGCCCCTCGAAGAACCACAACCGGAGCCTGGCCAGGTTGACCGCGATCTCCAGCCCGATCTCGGCGTGCTCAGGACCGGCGCAGAAGTCCAGCGCGGCGCGGAAGTTGTTGAGTTCCAAGGCTGTCCTGGTCAGCCAGCCGACCTCGTCCGGCCCGAACCAGTTCTCGGCGGCGGACTCGGCGAGGCGCCGGAAGTGGTCGCGGTGCGATTCGCGGAGGCGCTGCTCCTCCCCGGACTCCTGGAGGTGGCGCAGGCCGTACTCGCGGATGGGCTCCAACTGCTGGTAGCGGCCGTTCTGGAACGAGACCAGGGACTTGCGCACCAGGCCGTCCACGAGGTCGACGACCTGGCCGCACGCACCGTCGCCGCAGACCTCCTCCACCGAATCGAGGTCGAACCCTCCCGCGAACACCGAGATCCGGGCCCAGAGCCGCCGCTCACCCGGCGAGCACAGTTCGTACGACCAGTCGAACACCTGCTGGAGGACCTGGTGGTGGGGCAGCACCCGCCGGGTGCCCCTGGCGCTGAGCAACCTGCCCCCATCCAGCCGCGCCAGCACGGCGTCGGGCGACATCCCACCGCCCAGCCGCACCGCGATCAGCTCCAGCACGAGCGGCAGGCCACCGGACCAGCGGGCCAGCGCGACAGCCGCTCCGCGCCCCTCGGCGGTGATCGCCGCCCCCGCGGACCTGGCGCGGTCGCGCAGGAGGGTCATCGCCCCGGACTCGTGGTCGTCGTCGTCCGACGGGACCGGCAGCGGCGGCACGTGGACCACCTGCTCCCCCTCGACCTCCAGGTGGCGGCGGCTGGTGACGAGCACCACCAGGTGCGGCACGTCCCGCAGGAGGATCGGCAGCAGGTCGGCCACCTCGTCCCGGAGCCGCTCGCAGTTGTCCAGCACCAGCAGCGTCGGCGGCCGGTCGTGGAGGTGCTCCACGAGCACGTCGGCCACCGGGGTGTTGCTCTGGTCGGTGATCCGCAGCGCGGCGAGCACCTCGCGGGCCAGTGCGTCGGCGTTGCGGACGGCGGCCAGGTACGCGATGGCGATCGAGTCCCCGCCGAACCGGACGGCGCAGCCGCGGGCCACCTCGACCGCCAAGCGGGTCTTGCCGACACCGCCAGGGCCCGTCAGCGTCACCAGCCGGGACCGCTCCAGCTCCAGCACCAGGTCGTCCAGCAACTCCTGCCTGCCGATGAAACTGGTCACCCCGCCGGCAGGCAGCATCGCCGTCCCCACCTCCACTGGCCCGTCACGGTCAGGAAGAACCCTAGTCAACTCGCCGTCGCCGTTGCCTAGGCAATCGGGGCCGGCGCCGTCCCGATCATGCGGAAACCACCGATGCGGCGGCAGGGCGTGGTGACCGATGCTGGATCACGCCTGCCTGGGGCAGGCCGTGAACCGCGTCGGGTCAAGGGGGGCACGACGGCGGCGAGGACCACCACGGGACGTTCGTGCTTCCCCACGGGCCGAGCGGAGTGGGCCTCCCGCAAGGGTTCACGAGCACAAGGGGGGTCGGCGGCATGTGCGGGCCAGGGCCACTGGTCCTGGCCCGCACATGCCGTCGTTCACGCGCGAGCGG
>JBDSAJ010000929.1:0-5297 GCA_039922235.1 Umezawaea sp. | reverse complement strand
GTCGCCGGCGGGGCCAAGCGGCTCGCCTAGCGCAGGCTCCACTTCTGGTTGTCGCCGGTCCCGCAGGCCCACAGGACCATCTTCGTGCCGTTCGCCGTCGCGGAACCCGAAGCCTGCAGGCACAGGTCCGACTGCACACCGCGAATGGTGCCGTCGGAGTTCACCGACCACTGCTGGTTCGACTGGCCGTTGCAGTCCCAGATCGCGACCTTGGTCCCGTTGACCGTTCCCTGACCGTAGGCGTCCAGGCACTTGTTGCCGTAGACCGTCAACTGCTTGCCGGAGCCGTAGGTCCACCGCTGGTTCTCCTGGCCGTTGCAGTCCCACAACTGGGCCTGCGTGCCGTTCGTGGTGGAGAAGTTGTCGATGTCCAGGCAGCGGTTGGACTGCTGACCCACGATCGCCCCGGTCTTCGGACCGGTGCCAGGTGCCTCGGTGCCCGTGACGGTCAACAAGACCGCCTGACGCGCGGGCACGGAAACCGTGTGGCTGGTGGTCTTGCTGCCCAGGTCGGTGGCGCTCCACACGTCGCGCACGGTCGCGGTGGCGGCCAGGCCCAGATCGGCGAACCGCACCGTGATGTTGGCCGCCGAGTTGGTGCGGTTGAGCGCCACGACCGCGCGTTTGCCGCTGCCGGTGAGCTTCTTGCCGTAGACCTGCCTGCCGCTCTGGTCTTCGGCGATCTTGACGCCCTGCCCGCCCGCGTCCTGGTCGATCGCGATGACCTCCCTGTTCCCCAGGATGTCCCGCGTCTCCGTGCTCATCGTGGTGAGCTTGTTGCCCGCCAGCAAGGGCGCGCCGGAGATCGACCACAGGCTCATGTGCGTCCGGTTCTGCGCGGCGCTGAACCCCGGCATGCCGACGATGAGCATGTCGGGGTCGTTGTAGTGCCCGACGCTCTGCGCGCCGGGATGCTGGGCGGAGTCGAAGTTGGCGAGCACCCGGTCCATCGAAGGGCTCTCGCCCCAGTAGATGATGTCCGTGCTGGTGCGCCACATCGTCGACATGCCCGGAGCCCAGCTCCACGGGGACTGCTTGCCCCAGTTGCAGATCGACAGCACCATCGGCCTGCCGGTCTGCGCGGTCGCCCTGGTGATCGAGTCGCTGATCGCCTGGTACGAGGTGCGGGCGTCCAAGCCCTCGACGTCACCACCGCACCAGTCGACCTTGACGAAGTCGAAGCCCCACTTGGAGAACTGGAGGAAGTCCTGGTCGTAGTGGCCCTCGCTGCCCGAGCCGGGAGCGGCCGGACGGCCCGTGGGGTAGTAGTACCCGCAGCCGTCACGGCCGGCGTCGGTGTAGATCCCGGCTTTCAGGCCCTTGCCGTGGATGTAGTCCGCGATGGCCTTCATGCCGCCGGGCCACTCCGCCGGATCGACGGTGATGTTGCCCCCGGAGTCACGGGTGCCCTGCCACCAGCCCTCGTCGATGTTGACGTACTGGTAGCCGACGTCCTTCAGCCCGCTGGAGACCATGGCGTCCACCTGCGCCCGGATCACGTCGTAGTTGATCTGGGCCGCGAAGGTGTTCCACGAGGCCCACCCCATCGGCGGAACCGTGACCACCTGCTCCGCTGCCAGACCGTCCTCTTGGGACGGTGCAGCTCCGGCCGGGACGGCCACCGCTCCCGTCAACGCCAGAGCGGCGACCGCGAGCACCGCGGCCATCCGCGCGGCAAGTCCGCGACTTCGTTGACGCGTCCTCAACACCATGATGATTCCCTTTTCAGTTGAGCAGTCGACCGCCTGCCCGCCTCTGTGAACCCACTAGTGTTAGCGCTCACAGTTCAGCCCTGTCAATCATGTTGGTCCAAGCGCCGCAACGCCCGTGATTGGTCATACGTCTAAACAGCTGCGGCTGCGGAGTGCACGACATGACACCTTGTGATCGTTAACATGCGTTGTCGGAGTCGTACGCCGAATGCCCTGACCTGTTCACCCTCGTGAATTTTCTTGGCAGTACGGGAAATGCTCGCTAGCGTCCCCGCCGGGAGCGCTCCCAGATGGTCTGGTCGGCCGCCACCGCTCCCCAACTGATCCTGGAGACGCGGATGAGGTCGAAGATCACCCTCGCGGCGGCCGCCGCACTGCTGGTGCTCGTGCCGGCACCCGCCCAAGCTGCCGGGACGACGCTGTTCGTCTCGCTGACGGGCAACGACGCCAACACCGGCACGGTCGACCGCCCGCTGCGCACCATCCAGCACGCGGTGGACCTCGCCGTCCCCGGCACGACCATCCTGGTGCGGGGTGGGACGTACGCGCTGACCACCAACGTCCAGGTCCGCACCAGCGGCACGGCGGCCAGCCCGATCAAGCTCGCCAACCAGCCCGGTGAGCGGGTGGTCGTGGACGGCGAGAACCTGCCCGCCAGCCACACCCCGGTCGGCGGCAGCATCCCGCGCGAGCAGCGAGGCGTGTTCCACCAGGAAGCGTCCTACTGGCACGTGTCCGGGCTGGAGATCATCCGCGGCCCCTACGCGTACTACTGCGCGGGTTGCAACAACAACGTGTTCGAACGGCTCGTCACCCGCGACAACTACGAGAGCGGGTTCCAGCTCCAAGGCGCGTCGAGCGGCAACCTGATCCTGAACCTGGACAGCTACGGGAACCGCGACCCGCGCAAGAACGGCGAGAGCGCGGACGGCCTGGCCATCAAGGAGGGCTCGGGCAGCGGGAACGTGGTGCGCGGCGCCCGGCTGTGGAACAACGTGGACGACGGGTTCGACGCGTGGCTGTTCACCTCACCGATCCGCATCGAGAACAGCCTGGCGCACGGCAACGGCCACAACCGCTGGAACCTGCCCGACTTCTCCGGTGACGGCAACGGTTTCAAGCTCGGCGGAGGTTCCCCGGCGCCCGCCTCCGCGCACACCGTGATCAACACCATCTCGTACGGCAACGCCGCGGGCGGGTTCGTCGACAACGGGAACCCCGGTGCGATCACGTTCACCCGCGACACCGCCTGGCGCAACGCCAAGAACGGTTTCACCGTGGACCGATCGGCCTCCAAGCTGACCGGCAACCTGGCGGTCGGCAACGCCAAACCGGTGTCGCTGGGCAGTTCCACCGGTTCCGGCAACTCCTGGGACCTCGGCGGCACCTGGAACGACTCCTCGCTGGTGAGCACGGACGCGTCCACGATCACCGGCGCGCGCGATGCCAACGGCGCGATCCGCCCGTCCACCTTCCTGAACCCGAAGAACCAGCCAACGCTGGGCGCCCGGATCTGACCTCGGTTTCCCAGGCCACAGCACCAGACCGGAGCCATCCCCGGACTTCTCGGGGATGGCTCCGGTCGTTCAGGTCGGATCAGGCAGGTGCGGGTCCAGGACCCGGCCCGGGACCGGGACCTGCCCCTGGTGAGTCGTCGTCGCCGACCTCGGCGTCGGACAGGTCGAGCCCGATGGCGAAGTCGGCCGTGTAGCGCCGCCCGAGCCTCCTGGGGTTGAGCAGCATCTGGTCCCCACCGACCTGGTAGATCCTGTCGGCGGCGTTGGTGGTGTCCGGCAGGCCCTTGCTCGCGTACGGGGCGACGGCCAGGTACGACGCCTTGAACTCCTCGGTGAAGTACAGCTGCGAGGTGAACTCGTAGGGCTTGCCATCGGTCCCCGTGGTTCGGACCTTGACGTGCAGGTGGATGGTCCTCCCCCGGTACCAGCCGGGCAGGACGGTCACGAACGTGACCTTCCCGGCCCCGTTGGTCACCTGGTAGCCGCGCAGGAACTTCCGCCCGACGGTGCCCTCCTGGGCCACGTCGGAGTAGACGCCCAGTGCGTCGCAGTGCCAGAGGTCCACGACCGCGTCCTTGAGCGGCGCGCACCCGCTGGAGTCGATCTGCAGCACACCGATGTTCAGCATCAGCACGGTGCCCGCCGACACCGATCCGTTCGACGGGTCGGGGCGGATGTCGGAGCGGTTGAGCCCCTCGTCGACGAAGTACGGACCCTCGGTCTGCACCGGCTGCCGCAGCGACTCCGCCAACGGCGTGAGCACCAGCGCACGGCCCTCGCGGATGAGCAGCGGGTCGTCGAAGTGGCGGCGCAGCTTGGCCAGCATCGCGCTCATCGCGGGCTGTCCCATCTGGAGCCGGTCCGCCGCCTTCGTCACGTTGCGCTCCAGCAGCAGCGCGTTCAGCGGAACCAGCAGGTGCAGGTCCAGCTTGACCCAGTCCGTGGTCAACTCTTCCCTCCGGAACTCGGGGCGTCGCGCGAAGGCACCCACTTCAGCGGCCGATGCTACCGACCTGGCCACCGTCCGCGCAGCTAGGAGCAACTATCGAGACGGCCGATGGGGCTCATGCGAGATTCGTCCGTTCTGGAGCTGGTGATCTCCACCTATCCTGCGGTTGACCGGGGAATCGCGGTACTCCACTGACCACAGTGGACGGACAGCGAAGACCAGACGCAGCAAGGAGTTCTCCGATGACCGAAACCAGCGACTTCCAGTCCCGAGTCCGGCGGCCCGCCGTCGCGAGCGGGGGCGCCGTCGTCGGCATCATCCTCGCCGCACTGGCTTGCGTCGCGGTCAACTCCGCGATCGCCGTGCTCGCCAGTGCGGCCCTGCCCGACGGAGGTGTCCGCATGGGCCTGCAACTGCGCGAGTACGCGCCGCTGACCGTCGTGGGCATCCTGCTCGGCACGCTGGCCTGGTACGCGATCCGCGGCCGAGCCCGCAAACCCCGCACCGTCCTCCGAATCCTCGTCCCCGTGGCACTGCTCGTCTCGTTCGTGCCGGACTTCGGCATCCTCAACGCGGGCGCGACCCTGCTGAACTCACTGGCCCTGATCGCGATGCACCTCGTCGTCGCGGCCATCACCCTGCCGACCCTCATCCGCGTGGCGCCACTGCCGCCCGAGCGCGCCTGACCGTCGCGAGAGGACTGATCACCCCTCCCCCGCGCGCTCATGACGGCGGCTTCGATGCGGGCCGGAACGTGCATTTGGTTATCACTTCCACGATCAGGTCAGGCGTCAGCGGGTGCGGTGGTGTGGTCGAGATCGACACGGTGCGCAGGTACTGAGCACCCTGGGAACACACACGTTTTGTCGCGGGCTTGGACGAAGTCACGCAGCGCGGCCGGTGGCCGGTAAGTGCTGCGGCCGACCTCCACCAGGGTGCCGTGCTGGTCGGTGAGCAACCGCCGCCAGGTCGCGTCACCCGCGAGCGCGCGGGCGGTGGTGGCATCGATCGGGCCGTAGCCGGCCAGTTCGCCGGGCTGATCGTCCAGACGCATCACAGTCGACACCGGCACGGTCACCTGGAGCTGGACCTGGACGTTGCTCGGCTTGCCCAGCAACA
>JBDSAJ010000928.1:0-11611 GCA_039922235.1 Umezawaea sp. | reverse complement strand
GCCGCTGCGAAGACATCCACCCCGGATCCCCGTTCGGCACGTAGGTGGCGAACGGGTGCGGGGCCGTGAGCGGGAACGGGGAGTGGAACGCTGTGCCGCAGCTCAGGACCACTCGGCGCTCGACGACCCCGGTGGTTCCGGCGTGGCTGCCCTGAGGTGGCCTTCAGCGGCCTGTGCGCCTTCCTCCGCGCCCGGTCTCCTGGTCAGCTGACAGGAGCAGGGGCCAGCAGGTCGGCGGCACGGGCGGCCAGTGCCTTGCGGTCGATCTTGCGGTTGGAGTTCAGCGGGAAGTCGTCAAGGTGCCGGTAGTGCCGCGGGATCACGCCCTCCGGCAACAGCTTCCGCAGGGCGCGGACCATCTCGATGGCCGGGCGCTCCCCGCCGGTGTAGAACACGAACAACTCGGTGCCCGCGCCCCCGGAGACGCCCAGCACCACCGCGTCCTGGACCCCGCAGTCGCGTAGCGCGTGCTCGACCTCGGTCAGCTCGATGCGCCAGCCGAGCACCTGCACCTGGGAATCCAGCCGCCCGAGGTAGGCCAGGTCGTCGCCACCGAGCCTGCGGACCCGGTCACCCGTGCGGTAGAAGCGCTTGCCGTCGCGCTCCAGGAACCGCCCCTGCTCGTCGGCGGGGTCGAGGTAGCCGGGGGTCATCTGCGGTCCCGCGATGCAGAGCTCCCCCTCCTCGGCGTCCGGGACGTCGCCCGGCCCCAGCAGCAGGTGGTCGTGACCCGCGTGCACCTCGCCGATCGGCACCACGCCGTTCACCGCGACCCTGGGCGTTTCCTGGTCGTGCCAGCGGTAGCCCGCCACGGTGATGGTCAGCTCGGTGGGGCCGTACAGGTTCTCCACGATCGACGTCCCCGCCGCGGCACTCCAGTCGGCGGTGTCGCGGACGGTCAGCGCTTCTCCCGCGAAGAAGCTCCACCGCAGCCCCGGCAGCGCGCCAGGCGTCAGGCCACCGGTGCGACGGACGAGGTCGATGGCGCTCGGCGTGGAGAACCACACGGTGAGCCCGCGCTCGGCCGCGAACCCCGGCAGGTCCCGGTACGCCCGGCGCGGCAGCACGACCGCCGGTGCCCCGGCGCCCCACGCGCAGAACAGGTCGAACATCGCGCAGTCGAAGTTCAGGTCGAACGTCTGCGAGAACACGTCGTCCGGCGTGAAGTCGTACCGCGCGTCGAGCAGGCCGAAGTAGTGGTCGGTCGACGCGTGCCCGATCCGCACACCCTTGGGGCGCCCGGTGGAGCCGGAGGTGAACAGCACGTACGCGGTGTCCTCCGGACCCACCGACATCGGTGCCACCAGTGCTTGCGAGGCACTGGGCCGCAGCACCGACGGCTGGTCGCCGCAGGCAGGCGCGAGCACGGTGAGCTGCCGCCCGCCGAGCACCTCCGGCAGCAGGTCAAGGCCGCGGGCGTCGGCGACGATCGCGTCGACCCCCGCGGCCTCGACCATCTGACCTGTCCGCGCCGCCGGGAAGTCCGGTCGCAGCGGCACGACCGTGGCGCCCGCGTACAGACCGGCCAGGATTCCGGCGTACGCGGTGACGCCCTTGTCCGCCAGCACCCCTACTGTGCGGGCCCCGGCCTCGACCAGCGCGCCACCCCACAGCAGCGCCAGTTCGTGCAGCCGGTCGTAGGTGAGCGCCTGGTCACCCACGTGGACGGCCACACCGCCGCCGGAAAGTTCGAGGCCGCGCAGGAATCGCGTGTGCAGCCCGCTGGTGAGACCCGTGTCCATCGTCGTCCTCCGCGTGAGATTAGGGGTGTCGATGCGTCGATCCGGGATGGTGACGCGAGGTAGAGTCCAAAACCGAACCGGGCGGTCGGTTTCCTCTCGGTAGATCCAACTAGCGATCCGGAGTAGCCATGTGGGACAACACTTTCGACGAGACGCTTCGCTCCTTCCTCCCGTTCCTGCCCGCGGAGGAGGCGTTGACCACCGAGACCTCGCTCCGGGAGTACGGGCTCGACTCGCTCGCCACCGTGGAGCTGCTCTCCGTGCTGGAGCAGAACTACAACGTGCGGTTCGAGGACGACGCCCTGAACCTGGAGACGTTCGAGAACCCCGGCACGCTGTGGAGCACGCTGGCCGAGCTGCAGCCGACTAGCTGACTCGCGATGGTCCTGCACCCCGGCGTCGGGGCTGCAGGGCCATGCGCGGGTTCACCGTGACCACCTCGAAACGGCTGGTGGTCACGCGGACGCGCCCGAACAGCGTGTCCGGCCCGGCGATCCAGAGCTTGCCCACCCCCAGCCTCTCCAGCGACGACACGACGTCCGGCCAGCGCAGCGGCTTCACGATGCTGTCGAGCAGCATCGTGCGCACCTGCTCGCCGGTGCTGAGGATCGCCCCGTCCTGGTCGGCGACGATCGGCAGCAGCGGGTCGTGGAAGGTCAGGTCGCCGAGCACCTCGTCCTCCGCCTTGCGACGCAGCGCGCCGAACGCCCGCGAGTGCAACGGCGGCCGCATCGTGTAGAGGGAGAGCCCGCCCATGCCCCGCACCGTCTTCTTGAGCCAGTCGAGGTTCCGCTCGCGCAGGGAGACCATGTAGAAGTCATGATCGATGTAGCACGAGATGTCGAACCACTCGCCACGGCCCTCCAACTCGGACAGGGCGTCGGTGAGCTTCTCCTCCGGCGTGCGGACGAACGAGTGCGTCACCACGTCGGTGTACTCGGTCGCGAAGAACTCGGTGAGGCAGCGGGCGAGCTCCGCGGTCATCCACACCGCGTCCGGGAAGGTGAGGGACCCGGCGTACACGCTGGCGGGCTTCTCGCCGAAGCTCGGACCGGTGCAGTAGTCGGGGCTCATGTCCTGTTCCTGCTCGGCCCACTCGGCCAGTGCGACGCAGGAGAGCATGAACCCGACCTGGGCGTACTCGGAGTAGTCACCCTCGGTCTCGCGGAAGCGGTCGACCAGCGAGTAGCCGAGCCGGTCGTTTGCCTCCGTGAGCAGCCTGCGGGCGAAGGGGTTGATGAGGAGGAACTTGCCGAAGTCGGCGAAGCGACAGGGGCTCATCCCCGGGAAGACGACCGCCGATCCCGACCGGGTGGTCTCATCCATGGCTGGCGACCTCTCTTTCAGTGCCCCGACGTTCCGGGGCGGTGGGCTGGATGTCCTGTAGGAAACCCAGCAGGACTTCACGGAACCGTTCGGGCTCCTCGAGGTGCGGGACGTGGCTGGAGTCCTCGAAGACTTCCCAGCGCACGTCGTGGATCTGGTCGAAGTACGGCTGGACCGTGACGGGCGTGGCTTCGTCGTGGCGTCCCGAGATGAGCAGCGTCGGCACCTCGATGTCTTCGAGGACGTCGATGACCGAGTAGTCCTTGAGCGTGCCGGTGACCGTGAACTCGCTCGGGCCGTTCATCGTCGCGTAGACGGTGTTGTCGTCCGCCATCTCCATGAACGAGGCCACGTAGTCGGCAGGCCACGGCCGCAGGCGGCAGACGTGCCGGTTGTAGAACACGCGCATCAGCTTGAAGTACTCCGGTGAGTCGGTGGTCCCCGCGGCTTCGTGCGCTCTCAGCTCGCTGTCGACGCCGGGTGGGAGCTGGGCGCGCAGCACGTCCATCTCCCGACGCCACAACGGGTACGACGCCGGTGAGTTGGCGATCACCAGTCCGCGCAGGCCGTCCGGGCGCTGTGCGGCGTGCCGTGCGACGACGAGGCCGCCCCAGGACTGTCCGAACAGGACGTAGTTGTCCTCGACACCCAGCCTGCGCACCAGGTTGTCCAGCTCGTCGCCGAACAGCTCGGGTGTCCAGAAGTCCGCGCCCTTGTCCGGCAGCCGCGTCGAACCGCCGCTGCCCAGCTGGTCGTAGTGCACGACCGGCCACCCGTGCTCGGCGAGCGAGCAGAGGTTCTGCAGGTAGTCGTGCGTGCTCCCCGGCCCGCCGTGCACCACGACGACGGCGGGCAGCTCGCCCCCGGTGTCCCCGGTGACCCGGTACCAGGTGCGGTACCCGCCAAAGGGGATCCAGCCCTTCGCGATGGGTGCCACGGCCATGCTCATCACCTCGTTCGTTTCCCTCGCCCGGCGCACACGGCCGGGACCACGTTCATGTCTATCCCCAGCGGGCACGTCGTCACCAGCCCCTAAGGGGCACCTAAAGCCGTTCCAAAGTGCGTTCGACCTCCTTAACGCACGGATGGCTTGTCACGGAAGGATTCCTTGCCAGAACAGGGGTTCCCACCCCTATCGGTGCGTTGCCGGGTCGGCTGGGCGGCGCGACGGCTCTACCGTCAACCCAGCAGCAGTGTTTCTCCCCCGAGTTCGGAGAGTGCGTCGATGCGCGTCATGATGATGGTGTTCCCGACGAGGACGCACGTCTACAGCATGGCTCCGGTCGGCTGGGCGCTGGCCGCGGCCGGGCACGAGGTGCGGTTCGTGGGCCAGCGGAACCCGCGCGAGGTCCAGCCGTTCCTGGAGACCGGGCTCGACTCGATGTGGTTCGGCGACGACCTCGACGTCGGGCACCACCGGCAGCTCAACGTCGACGGCGACAACGCCATGCACGGCGAGCACCGGATTTCGGAGAGCAGGCCCGAGCGCTACACGGAGGACTACGTCCGCACCGTCTACCGCCACTGGGTGGACGTGTTCCGCTGGACCACGCCGGACCCGCTGCTCGACGAGCTCGTGCGGTTCGCCCGGCAGTGGCGCCCCGACCTCATCCTGTGGGATCCGCTGCTCTACGCCGCGCCGATCGTCGCGCAGGCCATCGGCGTCCCGCACCTGCGGATGATGTACGCGGCCGACCAGACCGCGCGGATCGGCGCGCAGTACCGGGACCTGCGCGCGAACCACCCCGAGGACACCAGCGCGGACCCGTTCGTCGAGTGGATGTCCGCCGCGGTGGGCCGCTTCGGCGCCGAGTACGACGAGTCACTGCGCTACGGCGTCAAGACCCTCGACTGCCACCCGTCCTACCTGCGCTACGACGGCGTCGACGTGGACTACCTGCCCGCGCGCTTCGTGCCGCAGAACAAGCCGATGGCGATCCCGCGCTGGGTGCTCGAACCGCCGTCGCGCCCGCGCGTGATGCTGACCCTGGGCATCTCCAACCGGCAGACGCTCGGCGTCGAGGAGACGTCGGTGGCCGACCTGCTCGACGGTCTCGCCGACCTCGACGTCGAGGTGGTCGCGACGCTCGACGCCACCCAGCTCGCGTCGGTGCCGAAGATCCCGGACAACCTGCGCGCGGTGGACTTCGTGCCGATGAACGAGCTGCTGGCAAGTTGCTCGGCCATCGTGCACCAGGGCGGCGGCGCGACGATCGGCAACGCGGTCGTCAACGCCGTTCCGCAGCTGGTGATCCCCGGCACCACGTGGAGCGAACGGATCTCCGCCGTCGCGCAGGTAGAACGCGGCAACGGCTTACTGGTCGACCTCGAGGACATGACGCCGCTGTCCGTCCGGAGTGGACTCGAACAACTGCTGACGGACCCGTCGTTCCGCACCAGCGCGTTGGAGGTGCGGGACGAGATGCTGGCCAGGCCGACGCTGGACGACCTCGTGCCGGAACTCGAACGGATCGCCCGATGCCGGTGATCGGGCGGCCGAGGGTGGTGCGCACCATCGGCTTCCTCATCGCGAGCCTGCCGGTCCGGCTCGTGGCGTTCGTGCTCGTGCTCGTCACGACGCTGCTCGGCATCTCCACCATAGTGCTGTGGATCGGCATCCCGATCCTGATCGTCGCCACCTCCCTCGTCCGCGGTTTCGCCGACCTGGAACGCGGCTGGGTCCGCGTCATGCTCGACGTCGACGTTCCGGCACCGCGACCGCTGCGGTACGGCCCCGGACTGCTGGAGACGTGGCAGGTCCGGTTGGTGGACCAGACCACGTGGCGCGAGCTGGCCTTCACGCTGCTCGCGTTCCCGCTGGGCATCGTGGAGTTCGTCGCCGGGATCATCTCGGTCGCCGTGCCACCGTTCGGGATCCTCGTGGCGCCGCACATCGGCGCCCTGCACGCCACGCTGACGTTGTCGATGCTGGGGCCGACCCGGACGGCGCTGCTGGAAGCCCGCACCCGGCAGCTGACGGACTCGCGCGCCCGCGGCGTCGACGCGGTCGAGGCCGAGCGCAGGCGCATCGAGCGCGACCTGCACGACGGGGCGCAACAACGCCTGGTGTCCGTCGCGATGAGCCTTGGCCGGGCGCAGCTGAAACTCGACTCCGACGACCCGGCCGCCGTGCGCGAGCTGATCGGCGCCGCGCACGCGGACGCCAAGCTCGCGGTGTCCGAACTGCGCGACCTCGCCCGCGGGATCTACCCGCCGGTGCTGCAGGACCGCGGCCTGGACGCGGCGCTGTCCTCACTCACCACGCGGATGCCGATCCCGGTGGACATCGAGGTGACCGTCGAACCGCGCCCGCCCGCGCCCGTCGAGACCACGACGTACTTCATCGTCAGCGAGACGCTCGCCAACATCACCAAGCACTCGGGCGGCGACCGCGCGTCGGTGCGCGTGACGCGCGACGACGAGACCGTGGTCGTCGAGATCATCGACAACGGCCGCGGCGGCGCCTCCGTGCGCCCCGGCGGTGGCCTGGCCGGGCTCGCAGACCGGGCCGCCACCATCGACGGCGTGCTCACCGTGGTCAGCCCCGTAGGCGGACCGACCGTGGTGCGCGCCGACCTGCCCGTCCGCTGGTGAAACTCCCTGGGAGCACGAAGATGCGCGTGGTCATCGCCGAAGACTCCGTCCTGCTGCGGGCCGGGGTGCAGAGCCTGCTCGCCGACGTCGGCATCGAGACGGTGGCCGCCGTGGACAACGGCGACGACCTGCTCGTCGCCGTGCGCGAGCACCGACCGGACCTGGTCATCACCGACGTCCGGATGCCCCCGACGTTCACCGACGAGGGACTGCGCGCGGCACTGGCGGCCCGCAAGGAGGTCCCCGGCCTGCCGGTGCTGGTGGTTTCGCAGTACGTGGAGGGCAGCTACGCCGTCGACCTGATCGCCGAGGGCTCCTCCGGCGTCGGCTACCTGCTGAAGGAACGCGTCGCCGACGTGGCCGACTTCCTCGAAGCGGTCCGACGGGTAGCAGGCGGCGGCTCGGCCATCGACCCGGACGTGGTAGCCCAGATGCTGTCCCGCAACCGCGACCCGTTGGGAGGCCTGACCGCCCGCGAGACCGAGGTGCTCGGCCTGATGGCCCAGGGGCTGTCGAACGCGGCCCTCGCGAAGAAGCTGGTGGTGACCCAGGGCGCGGTGGAGAACCACATCGGCAACATCTTCGCCAAGCTGGGCCTGGAAGCCAGCCGCGACCAGAACCGCCGCATCCGCGCGGTCCTGACCTACCTGGACAGCACGACCATCCGCATCTGAACTCCCGCCCGCCATCTCCCACCTTGACCGGAACCGTTGACTCAATCATCATTGAGTCAATGAGCACTGACTGGTCTCCGGAGCTGGTGGCGCGGGCCCGCGTCCACGCCGCGCTGGGCGAGCCCGCGCGGTTGGCGATCGTGGACCGGCTGCTGCTGGGTGACGCCTCGCCGAGTGAGGTGAGTGCGGAGTTCGGACTGCCCAGCAACCTGCTGGCGCACCACGTGAAGCTGCTGGAACAGGCCGGGCTGCTGGAGCGATCGCGCTCGGAGGGCGATGCCCGCCGCACCTACCTCCGACTGCGCACAGCGGCCTTGACCGGACTGGTGCCTTCCGGCGTTCGGCAAGCGCGACGGGTGGTGTTCGTGTGCAGCCACAACTCCGCCCGCTCGCAGCTGGCAGCGGCGCTGTGGGCGAAGCGCAGCAAGGTGCCCACCGCCTCAGCGGGCACCCAGCCTGCCGCGCGGGTACACCCGCTGGCGGTGACCACGGCCCGCGCTCATGGCCTGTCGTTGGCCCGCGCCCGTCCCCGTCACGTCGAGCAGGTCCTGCGTCCGGACGACCTGGTCGTGGCCGTGTGCGACAACGCCCACGAGGAACTCGACCCAACCGACCGGTTGCACTGGTCGGTACCGGATCCAACCTCGGCGGGCACCGAGGAAGCCTTCGACTCCGCCTTCCTGGACCTGACCGACCGCGTCGAGCGCCTGGCCCCTGCCGTTCACCTCCCCTGACAACGACGGCACAGTCCAAAAAGGAGTCACGATGACGCGGCCGTTGTTCCGCACGCTGCTGGCCGAATTCCTCGGCAGCCTGTTCCTCGCCACGCTGGTGATCGGCTCCGGTATCGCCGCCCAACGCCTCTCCCCGAACGACGTCGGCCTGCAACTGCTGGAGAACGCCGCCGCGACCGCCGTCGGGCTCTACGCCATCATCCTGATCTTCGGGCCGGTCAGCGGCGGGCACTTCAACCCTGTCGTGTCCTTCGTGGACGCCGCGTTCGGCGGTTTGCCCTGGCGCAGCTTCCTGACCTATGTCCCCACGCAGGTGCTCGGATGCGTCTCGGGAGCGGTCGTGGCGAACGTGCTGTTCGACGCCGCGCCGATCAGCATCTCCACCACGGAGCGCGCCACTTGGGCGCACGGCAGCTCCGAGGTCGTGGCCACCCTCGGACTGCTGCTGGTCATCTTCTCCCTGGCTCGCTCCGGCCGGGCCGAACGCACGCCCGCGGCGGTCGGCGCCTACATCGGCGCGGCGTACTTCTTCACCAGTTCCACCAGTTTCGCCAACCCCGCCATCACCGTCGGCCGCGTGTTCAGCGACAGCTTCGCCGGCATCGCCCCTGCCTCGGTCCTCCCGTTCGTCGTCGCACAGGCCATCGCGGCGGTGATCGCGGTGCCGCTGCTGCGCGGCCTTTACCCGAACGCCTCGGCGCACGCCGAGGACGTCGTCCTACCTCACCTGGAGGAACGGCCATGACCACCGCCGAAGCGGGTACGTCCTCGTCCGGAAAGCCGTCGGTGCTGTTCGTGTGCGTCCACAACGCGGGCCGCTCCCAGATGGCCGCCGCGTGGCTGTCGCACCTGGCCGGTGACCGGGTGGAGGTCCGCTCCGCCGGGTCCGCCCCCGCCGACCAGGTCAACCCCGCCGTGGTCGAGGCCATGCGCGAGGTGGGCATCGACATCTCCGCCCAGACCCCGAAGATCCTCACCTACGACTCGGTCCGCGAGTCGGACGTGTGCGTGACGATGGGCTGCGGCGACGCCTGCCCGGTCTTCCCCGGCAAGCGCTACCTGGACTGGCAGCTCACCGACCCCGCCGGACAGGGCGTGGAGGCGGTCCGCCCGATCCGCGACGAGATCAAGACCCTGGTCGAGGGCCTGATCGCCGAGATCCTCCCCACGCCGGCCACCGGGTGAACGCCGTCAGCGCGTTGACGGAGCGGACAGCGACAGAGTTTCAGTCGCGCAGCAACCACCGCCCTGCGTCTCGGCAGGCACGTCGAACACCCCGGACCCACCGCACACCCCGGTCTCGGGCAGCACCAACTCCACCCGCTCAGCCGACTCGCGATCCCCAGCCAGCGCGGCGGCGATGGAGCGAACCTGCTCGTAGCCGGTCATCGCCAGGAAGGTCGGTGCTCGGCCGTAGCTCTTCATCCCGGCCAGGAAGACGTTCGGCTCCGGGTGGACCAGTTCCTTGACGCCGTGCGGGTAGACCGTGCCACAGGAGTGCACGTTCGGGTCGATCAACGGCGCCAGCACCACCGGAGCCTGCAACGTCGGGTCCAGGGCGAGCCTGATCTCCGACAACCACGACAAGTCCGGGCGGAACCCCGCCAGCACCACCACCTCGTCCACCGGCTCCAGCCGCCGCCCCTCGGACGACACCAGCACCAGGCGGCCCTCGCCGTCGCGCTCGACCGCTTCGGTGCGGAACCCGGTGGCCACCTCGATGCGTCCGGCCTCGACCGCGGCCTTCGCCTGAAGCCCGAGCGCGCCGCGGGCAGGCAGTTGGTCGGCCTCACCACCACCGAAGACCCCGCCGACCACGCCTCGGCGCAGCAGCCAGGTGATCCGAGCCCGAGGCAGTCCGGCGAAAGCCACCAGCGCGGTCAACGCCGAGTGCCCACTGCCCGCAACGACGACGTGCCTGCCCGCGTACCGGTCGGCGACAGCGGGGTCGGTGAGATTCGGGACCCGGTAGACGATCCGGCCCGCAGCGGCGGTCTCGCCCATCGCGGGCAGCCCCTCGCCGCCCAACGGGTTGGGTGAGGTCCAAGTGCCGGAAGCGTCGATCACCGCCCGTGCGGTGATCCGTTCCTCACGACCACCGGCGGTGCGCACGTGCACGGTCAACGGCTCGGTCTCGCGCCCGGCGTCCACGACCCGGTCACGACCCCGCCGGGCGACACCCACGACCTCGACGCCCACCCGGACCCGCTCGCCCAGCGCCTCGGCCAGCGGCCCCAGGTACGACTCGGCCCACTCCGCACCGGTCGGATAGCCCCCCGGATCCGGATGCCGCCAACCGCCCGGCTCCAGCAGGCGACGCGCCACCGGAGCAACCAGCTCAGCCCACCGGGAGAACAACCGCACGTGGTGCCACTGCGCCACCGCCGCGCCCGCCCGTTCCCCGCGTTCGAGCACCAACGGCCGAAGCCCCCGCTCGGCCAGCTCCGCGGCAGCGGCCAGCCCCACCGGCCCGGCCCCGACGACCACCACAGGCAACTCGCTCATCCCACGACCCTTTTCATCGATACAGCTCGATTGACTCGCCGAACAGTATCGACGGTGCTCGATGGATGCAACCATCGATCCAAGTCGATACACTCGGGTTCATGCCGATCGCGCTGCCCCAGGCCCACGTTCTGCCCACCGGCGAGGCGGCCACCTACGCCGACTGGTTCGCCTGCCTCGCCGAGCCCGTCCGCGTCCGCCTCCTGCACGCCGTGGCCACCAGCCCCAAGGGCATCACCGTCGGTGCGCTGACCGAGATCCTCGGCACCAGCCAATCCACCACGTCCCACCACGTGCGCAAACTCGCCGACGTCGGCTTCGTCCTCCTGCGCAAGGAAGGCACCGCCACGATCGTCACGGTCAACGAAGCCTGCTGCGCCGGACTCCCCCAGGCCGCCGACGCCGTCATGGGGCTGCTCGCTCCCCGCCCCTGCTGCCCGGACGACGTACCCGACGACGTGGCCGTACGCGCCCTCGAACCCGGTGATTGGCCTGCCGTGCGCCGCATCTACGGCGAAGGCATCGCCACCGGTACGGCCACCTTCGACACCACCGTCCCCAGCCGCGCCACCCTCGACGCGAAGTGGCTGCCCGGCCACCGCTGGGTCGCCGAGGTCGACGGCGAAGTCGTCGGCTGGACCGCCGCCTGCCCCGTCTCGAACCGCGAGTGCTACGCGGGCGTCGCCGAAACCTCCGTCTACGTCGCCGACGGATACCGCGGCCGAGGTGTCGGCAAAGCGTTGCTGCACAAGCAGGTCACCGCCGCCGACCGCGACGGGATCTGGACCCTGCAAACCTCGATCTTCACCGAGAACCGCACCAGCATCGCCCTGCACCACTCCGCCGGCTACCGCACCGTCGGCATCCGCGAACGCATCGCCCAACTCGACGGCGTCTGGCACGACACCGTCCTCATCGAACGCCGCTCACCCGTCCGCTAGTCGCCCGATCAACAGGCGTCCGGCACCTGGCGTTCCAGCACCGCACAGGCCGGCACCCCCACCCCGGTTGAGGGATGAGGGTGCCGGCCTGTGTG
>JBDSAJ010000927.1:0-13510 GCA_039922235.1 Umezawaea sp. | reverse complement strand
CCTGGTCGCCAAGATGGGCCAAGACGGGCACGACCGCGGCCAGAAGGTGATCGCGACGGCGTTCGCCGACCTCGGCTTCGACGTCGACGTCGGCCCGCTGTTCCAGACCCCCGGCGAGGTCGCGCGGCAGGCCGTCGAGGCCGACGTGCACGTCGTCGGCGTGTCGTCGCTGGCCGCGGGGCACCTCACGCTGGTGCCCGCGCTGCGCGACGAACTGGCGGAACTGGGCCGCGACGACATCATGATCGTGGTCGGCGGCGTGATCCCGCAGCAGGACTTCGAGGCGCTCCGCGAGGCCGGTGCGGCGGCGATCTTCCCGCCCGGCACCGTGATCGCGGACGCGGCGGGTGACCTGCTGGGCAAGCTGTCCGCCCAGCTCGGCCATGCCTAGGGCCGTCGACGTCGGCGAGTACGCGAAGGGCGTGCTCGCCGGGAACCGCGGCACGCTCGCCCGCGCGATCACGCTGGTCGAGTCGACGCGGGCGGACCACCGGGCGGCGGCGCAAGAGCTGCTGGTCGAGTTGCTGCCGCACGCGGGAGGGGCGCACCGGGTCGGCATCACCGGCGTGCCCGGTGTCGGCAAGTCGACGTTCATCGACGCGCTGGGCACCAAGCTCACGGCGGCGGGCCACCAGGTGGCGGTGCTGGCCGTGGACCCGTCGTCCACCCGGACCGGCGGCAGCATCCTCGGCGACAAGACCCGGATGGCCCGGCTGGCGGTCGACCCCGCCGCCTACATCCGGCCGTCGCCGACGTCCGGCACGCTCGGCGGCGTGACGCAGGCGACCAGGGAGACCATCGTCCTGGTCGAGGCAGCGGGTTACGACGTCGTGCTGGTCGAGACGGTCGGTGTGGGACAGTCCGAAGTGGCCGTCGCGAACATGACGGACTGCTCGCTGTTCCTCACCCTCGCCCGGACCGGCGACCAGCTCCAGGGCATCAAGAAGGGCGTGCTGGAGCTGGCCGACGTGATCGCGGTCAACAAGGCCGACGGCGAGCACGAGCAGGAGGCGCGCAAGGCCGCGCGGGAACTGGCGGGCGCGTTGCGCCTGCTGCGCCCGCCGGACGCGCTGTGGCACCCACCCGTGCTGACCTGCAGCGCGTTGACCGGTACCGGTCTCGACGACGTGTGGGACCAGGTCGAGAAGCACCAGTCGACGCTCGCCGAAGCGGGCGAGCTGGCCGAGCGGCGCAAGCGCCAGCAGGTCGACTGGACCTGGGCGATGGTCCGCGACCAGCTCCTCGCCGGCCTGCGCTCCCACCCGGAGGTCCGCACGCTGGCGCCCGAGCTCGAACGCCAGGTCCGCGAGGGAGAGTTGACCGCCACTCTGGCCGCCGAGCGCATTCTTCAGGCGTTCACCACCCGATGACCCCGCGAGTCGAACGGCCGAATGCCCGACGTCGTAACCCGGACACCCCGGCATCGACTCCCCAGGCGGCCCGACCGCGGAGTCGTGGGGACGTGGTGTCCGGACGAGGGACTCGCGAACGCCCAACCCCCAGCGCGAGTCCCTCGGTCCGCACCGCTCCGGCACCCCGAAGTCCTCGGCTCCGGTTCATGGTTCGACTCGGCCGCGGTTGGGAACGCCTATGTACGCAGCAGCGTGTTCGAGGCTCTTAACTGCTGGAAGGAGGGATACAGGGCGTTAGTGCCATACCCGTTCGGATGACCACTGACAGTGGTAACCGGGACGTGCGGTGGCTAGCCTGATGACTATGCGGCGATCAGTGTCCAGTGCGTGCGTGGCTCTCCTCTTCGCGCTGGTCGGTGCGTTCACACTGGTGGCGCCCGCGAGCGCGGAGGTTGACCCGGCCGTGCACGTCGCCGCGCAGCAGACGGAGGTCGTCACCCCGTCGAACAACGGTCCGGACCTCAACCCGCAGCAGGAGCCGGACCTCTCGATCAAGGCCGAGACCAAGAAGAAGCTCTGGATCGGCGGCATCGCGGTGCTGCTGTTCGCACTCGTCTACTGGCGCAACAAGCGGCGGTACACGAAGTGGCGGAAGGCCAGGAAGGCCGCCGCGGGCTGAGTCCCGAAGCGTTCCATCTGCTGGGAAACGGCATCCGGGATACGGTCGTCCGGTCAGAATCGCGAGGCAGTGATCGGTCAGGCCGAACACCGGCCGCCGTTTGGCGCATCGTCATGACCGGCCGTCGGTTGATCACCGGAAGGGCACTTCGCCCTGCCGGGACGTGATGCAGGATGGAAGCAAATGGGTACCGACTTCAAGATCAGCACACGCTCATCCGTGGAGCGGTACTCGACGGCGCTGGTCGACCTCTCGCGCAGCATCCACGCGGAGCCCGAGATCGCGTTCCAGGAGCACCGCAGCGCCGACAAGGTCGCCTCCCTGCTGGCCGGGGAGGGCTTCGAGGTCGAACGGGGCGTCGCCCAGCTCGACACCGCGTTCACCGCGACCTACGGCGACGGCGACCTGGTCCTCGGCCTGTGCGTCGAGTACGACGCCCTGCCGGGCATCGGCCACGCCTGCGGCCACAACGTGATCGCGGCCGCGAGCACGGGTGCCGCGCTGGCGCTGCGCGACCTGGCCGACGAGCTGGGCGTCACGGTGAAGGTGATCGGCACGCCCGCCGAGGAGGTCGGCGGCGGCAAGGTGCTCATGCTGGAACGCGGCGTGTTCGACGACGTCGCGCTGTCCATGATGGTCCACCCCGCGCCGTACGAGGCCATCGCGGCCCGCTCGCTCGCGATCACCGACGTCGAGGTCCACTACACCGGCAAGCCGTCGCACGCCGCCGCCGCCCCGCACCTCGGGGTGAACGCGGCGGACGCCATCACGGTCGCCCAGGTGGCGATCGGCCTGGCCCGCCAGCACCTGGAGCCAGGTCAGATGGTCAGCGGCATCGTGCTCGACGGGGGCACGGTCCCCAACATCGTGCCCGCCAAGACGGCCGCCATGTTCGACCTGCGTGCCGAGAACCTCGAATCACTGCAGCGCCTCGAGAACCGCATCGGGGCCTGCTTCCACGCCGGGGCACTGGCCACCGGCTGCACCCATGAGGTCGTCAAGGTCTCGCCGATCTACGCCGAACTCACCCCGGACCCGTGGCTCGCGGATGCCTACCGGCAGGCCGTCGTCGCGCTGGGCAGGCGTCCCCTCAGCCCCGAACGGGAGCACCGGGAGAAGATCGGCAGCACCGATATGGGCAACGTCACCCGCGTGCTGCCCGCTATCCACCCGACCATCGCCATCGACTGCGGAGACGCGGTGAACCACCAGATCGAGTTCGCGACCGCCTGCGCTTCGGCTTCCGCCGACCAAGCGGTGCTCGAAGGCGCGCTGGCCATGGCCTGGACGACCATTACCGCGGCCACGGACCCGGACCAGCGCGCACGGCTCCTCGCCGCCGCTGCCGACCGCGCCGCCGCTCTCGGAGGTACGGCATGACCGTCGTCGATTCGCGGACCGATCTGTCACGGGAGGAGTCCGACGTGCTGTTGAGCAGGCAGGGGGTGAGCATTGCCCCTGTGGATGACCCCGGCGAGGGACGCGGTCCCTCTTGGCTCGACGACTGGCTGACCGCGAACGCGACCGAGGTCGTGGCCTGGCGCAGGCACCTCCACGCGAACCCGGAGCTGTCGCGCAAGGAGTTCGCCACGACGGAGCTGGTCGCGAACCTGCTGCGGTCGGTCGGCCTGAAACCGCGGATCCTGCCCGGTGGCACCGGTCTCGTCTGCGACATCGGCAGCGGCCCCCGCTGCGTCGCGCTGCGCGCGGACATGGACGCGCTCCCGTTGCGCGAGAACACCGGCCTGCCGTTCAGCTCCTCTGTGGACGGTGCGGCGCACGCCTGCGGGCACGACGCGCACACCACGGTGCTGCTCGGCGCGGCCCTCGCGCTGGCGTCGGCGACCGAACTGCCCGGCCGGGTGCGGCTGATCTTCCAGCCCGCCGAGGAGGTCATGCCCGGCGGTGCGCTGGACGTGCTCGCCGCGGGTGGCCTTGACGGTGTGGAGCGGATCTTCGGCCTGCACTGCGACCCGCGCCTGGAAGTCGGCAGGGTCGGCACCCGCATCGGTGCCATCACGTCGGCCAGCGACCTGCTGGAGCTGCGGCTCACCTCGCCCGGTGGCCACACCTCCCGCCCGCACCTGACCGCGGACCTGGTCAACGCGCTGGGCACGGTGATCACCGGGCTGCCGTCGCTGCTGTCGCGCCGCGTCGACCCCCGCTCGGGCACGGTGCTCGTGTGGGGCGCCGTGCACGCGGGCGAGGCGGCCAACGCCGTGCCGCAGGACGGTGTCCTGCGAGGCACCCTGCGCACCGGCGACCGGGAGATCTGGGCCGAGCTGGAACCGCTGGTCAAGGAGCTGGTCGGCGCGCTGCTCGCGCCCACCGGCGTCGGCTTCGACCTGCACCACCGCCGCGGCGTGCCGCCGGTCGTCAACGACCGCGACTCGACGCTGCTGTTCCGCGCGGGCATCGAGGCCGCGCTCGGCGAGGACGCCCTCGCGGGCACCGTCCAGTCCTCCGGTGGCGAGGACTTCGGCTGGTACCTGGAGCACGCGCCCGGCTCGTTCGCCCGCCTCGGCGTGTGGGACGGCGTCAGCAAGCAGCTCGACCTGCACCAGCCGACGTTCGACCTGGACGAACGGGCACTGCTCGTCGGTGTCCGGGTGATGGTCCACACCGCACTCGCAGCACTGGCTTAACGGGAAGGGGAGGCCCTCGGGCCTCCCCTTTCACGGTGTTGTGGCGGCTTTCACGGCGTGACGCCCACCCCTGGACAGACGGGTCCACAGCAGGATGCCGTCCGGCCACGGGTCCCGGAAGCGATCCCGTGGTCGGACGACACCCGCCAGTCGAGTGGTGAGCGCATTCGCGGGAACCGAGGCACGTGGTGGCTTCAGTTCACAGTGGACTCGGCTGCAACTGGTTCAGGACACCGGTTCGATGAGCTGCGGACGGGCTTCGGGGGCCGCCGAGCGCACCCCGTCGGCCGACTCGTCGTTCGGCTTGGTCTGCGACTCGCGTTCCGCCTCGACCCGCGAGTTGTAGACCTCGACCTCGCGCTTGATCCGGTCCTCGTCCCACCCGAGCACGTCCGCGATGAGGCGGGCGACCGGCTCGGCGCTCTCCACACCGCGGTGGGGGTACTCGATCGAGATCCGGGTCCGGCGGGTGAGCACGTCCTCCAGGTGCAGCGCGCCCTCGTGGCTGACCGCGTAGTACGCCTCGACCTGGAGGTAGTCCGGCGAGCCGGGGATCGGCTTGAGCAGCTCCGGGTTGTCGCGCGACAGCCCGAGCACCTCGTGCACCAGCGAGCCGTACCGGTCGAGCAGGTGCCGCACGCGGTACGGGTGCAGGCCGTAGCGGGCGGCGAGCTGGTCCGCCTGGTTGACCAGGGCGTGGTAGCCGTCCGCGCCGACCAGCGGCACCTTGTCGGTGATCGACGGCTGGATGCGGCCCGGCACGTCGACCGACGCCGCGTCGATCGCGTCCGCGCCCATCACCCGGTACGTCGTGTACTTGCCGCCGGCGATGGCCACGAGGCCGGGGGAGACGCGCGCCACGGCGTGTTCGCGCGACAGCTTCGACGTGGACTCGTTCTCGCCCGCGAGCAGCGGGCGCAGTCCGGCGTAGACGCCTTCGATGTCGTCGTGCGTCAACGGCGTCGCGAGCACGGTGTTCACGTGTTCGAGGATGTAGTCGATGTCCGCGCGGGTGGCCGCGGGGTGCGCCAGGTCGAGGTTCCAGTCCGTGTCGGTGGTGCCGACGATCCAGTGGTTGCGCCACGGGATGACGAACAGGACGGACTTCTCGGTGCGCAGGATCATGCCGGACTCCGACACGATCCGGTCGCGCGGGACGACGATGTGCACGCCCTTGCTGGCCCGCACCCGGAACCTGCCGCGGCTGCCGGAGAGCCGCTGCAACTCGTCCGTCCACACGCCAGTGGCGTTGATCACGGCGTGCGCCCGGACGTCGGTCTCGCGGCCGTCCTCGACGTCGCGGACCCGTACACCGGACACCCGGTCCGCCTCGCGGAGGAACTCGATCACCTGCGTGGACGTCCGCACGACGGCGCCGTAGTGCGCGGCGGTGCGGCCGACCATCATGGTGTGGCGGGCGTCGTCGGCCTGCGCGTCGAAGTAGCGGATGCCGCCGATCAGCGCGTCCCGCTTGAGCGCGGGCACCATGCGCAGCGCGCCCGCCTTGGTCAGGTGCTTCTGGCCGGGGACGGACCGCCGCCCGCCCATGGAGTCGTAGAGGAACAGGCCCGCCGCGGTGTACGGCCGTTCCCAGACGCGCTTGGTCAGCGGGTAGAGGAACGCGACCGGCTTGACCAGGTGCGGGGCGATCCGGTTGAGCATCAGCTCACGTTCCCGCAGCGCCTCGCGGACCAGGCCGAATTCCAGCTGTTCGAGGTAGCGCAGCCCGCCGTGGAACAGCTTGCTGGACCTGCTCGACGTGCCGGAGGCCAGGTCGCGGGCCTCGACGAGCGCGACCCGCAGGCCGCGGGTCGCGGCGTCCAGCGCGGCGCCGACACCGACCACGCCGCCGCCGACGATCACGACGTCGAACGTCTCGGTTTCCAGCCGGTGCCAGGACTCCTCGCGTTCCAGAGGCCCCATGCGACCGGTCACGGCCGCTTCGACCTCGGTCTCGGTCTGCTCGTGCACCGCTGCTGTCCGGGGCTTGCGCGTGGCCACGACTAACGCCTCCCTGCGCTGACCTGCTGCTGACTCCCAGCACGCTACCCGTAGGTAAGCGGGTTCGGCGATCGCGGGCTCTCCGTTGGCGCGCTCTAACGGTCTGTGATGTGCTGACCAGGAGCGAACGACCCTAAAAGGGCCCGAACTGACGGTCGAACCATAGACAACCGATCAGTTCGGCGGTTAGCGTCACATCGCATCACGGGGTGGGCAGCGCGGCCGAACCCGAGTCCGGACGCGCCATTCCGCCCTGTCTGCCACACGGCGAGGAGGCTGGCGAGTGAGTGCAGGTTCGATCTTCGTCTGGGAAACCCTCGGCACCGCGATATTGATCTTGCTAGGTACGGCGGTCGTCGCGAACCACGTGCTCCGCAACACCAACGGCAACGGTGCGGGCACCCTTTTCATCAACGTCGGCTGGGCGTTCGCCGTGTTCACGGGCGCCAGCGTGGCCGCGCAGAGCGGCGCCCACCTCAACCCCGCCGTCACCCTCGGTCTGGCCATCAGCGGCAAGACGCCCTGGGGCGACGTTCCGATCTACTTCGCAGGCCAGATGGTCGGCGCGATCATCGGCGCGATGCTCACCTGGGCCACCTACAAGCTCCAGTTCGACGCGCACGACGAGCCAGGCGGCACGTTGGGGATCTTCTCCACCGCGCCCACCATCCGGAACACCCCGTGGAACCTCGTCACGGAGATCATCGGCACGTTCACGCTGGTCATCTGGATCCTGCTCAGCCCCGGCGCGAAGATGGCCGAAGGCGGGCTGCCGAACTTCGGCAACTCCGCGCTCGGCTACGCCGGTGTCGCGTTCGTCGTCCTGGTGATCGGCACCTCGCTCGGCGGTCCGACCGGGTACGCCATCAACCCGGCCCGCGACCTCGGCCCCCGCATCGCCTACGCGTTCCTGATGCCCATCAAGGGCAAGGGCAACCCGGACTGGGGCTACTCCTGGATCCCGGTCGTCGGCCCGCTCGTCGGCGGTGCGCTGGCAGCCCTGCTCTACCTGGTACTCCCGGTCTGAAGATGAGAGGACGTTTCGCATGACCCAGTACGTGGCCGCGATCGACCAGGGCACCACCTCGACCAGGTGCATGATCTTCGACCATTCCGGTCGGGTCGTCTCGGTCGACCAGAAGGAGCACGAGCAGATCTTCCCGAAGGCGGGCTGGGTCGAGCACGACCCGGAGGAGATCTGGTCGAACACCCGTCAGGTTGCCGCGGGCGCGCTCGCGAAAGCCGACCTGACCACCGCTGACATCGTCGCGGTCGGCATCACGAACCAGCGCGAGACCGCGGTGGTGTGGGACAGGACTACCGGTAAGCCGGTCTACAACGCGATCGTCTGGCAGGACACCCGTACGGACAAGATCTGCCAGGAGTTGGAGGCGTTGGGGGGTGGGCAGGAGCGGTACCGGGAGAAGACCGGGCTGCCGTTGGCCACCTACTTCTCCGGGCCCAAGGTTCGGTGGATCTTGGACAACGTCGATGGTGCGCGGGTTAAGGCCGAGGCCGGTGACCTGCTGTTCGGCAACATGGATACCTGGGTGTTGTGGAACATGACCGGTGGGGTCGATGGCGGTGTGCACGTCACTGACCCGACCAACGCGTCGCGGACGTTGTTGATGGATCTGGATACGTTGACCTGGGATTCGGGCATCGCGGCGGATATGAAGATCCCCGTCTCGATGTTGCCGGAGATCAAGTCTTCGTCTGAGGTCTATGGGCAGGTTCGGGAGCGTGGGGCGCTGGCGGGTTTGCCGATCGCCGGGATCCTCGGTGATCAGCAGGCGGCTACGTTTGGTCAGGCCTGTTTGTCGCCTGGTGAGGCGAAGAATACCTATGGCACTGGTAACTTCGTGCTGCTCAACACCGGTACGGAGAAGGTGCTCAGTCGTAATGGGCTGCTGACCACCGTTTGTTACAAGATCGGTTCTAACGACACGGTGTACGCGTTGGAGGGATCGGTCGCGGTTACCGGGTCGTTGGTGCAGTGGTTGCGGGACAACCTCGGCATGATTGGGACGGCTGCCGAGATCGAGGATCATGCGCGGTCTGTGGAGGACAATGGCGGTGCGTACTTCGTGCCGGCGTTCTCCGGGTTGTTCGCGCCGTATTGGCGGTCGGATGCGCGTGGGGCGATTGTCGGGCTTACCCGGTATGTGAACAAGGGGCACCTGGCGCGTGCGGTGTTGGAGGCTACGGCGTTTCAGTCGCGTGAGGTGATTGACGCTATGAACGCTGACTCCGGGGTGGCGCTCACGTCGCTCAAGGTGGATGGCGGGATGGTTGTCAACGAGCTGTTGATGCAGTTCCAGGCGGATATTCTCGGGGTGCCGGTGATTCGGCCGGTCGTCGCCGAGACCACTGCGCTTGGGGCGGCTTATGCGGCTGGGCTTGCTGTTGGGTTCTGGAAGAGCGAGGACGACATCCGGGAGAACTGGGCGCAGGACAAGCAGTGGGATCCGTCTATGGATGACGCTCAGCGTGCCCGTGAGTACAAGAACTGGAAGAAGGCTGTGACTCGGACGTTTGACTGGGTCGACAAGGAGGACTGAGGTTTTGTGGGGCGCCCTTTGGTTGGGGGCGCTTCATCTCGGAGCAGCCCCGTGGTCCCGTCATCGGTAGTGCTACCGGTGGCGGGACCACGGGTAGCACTACGGCATCGGGTGTCGCGGGTCGGGCTTGCTCGGGTAGGTGGTGGGTCGTCTGTTTGTTCTTTTTTAATCCAAGTCGTCGTGGCGCATGAGCTGACGGCCGGACTCCGTGATGGAGCCGGACAGCGACGGGTAGACCGAGAAGGTTGTTGCCAGGTCTTCCACTGTCAGTTGGTTCTGTACTGACAGCGCGATGGGCAGGATTAGTTCGCTGGCGTTCGGGGCTACCACGACGCCGCCGATGACCACACCGGTGGCCGGGCGGCAGAACAGCTTCACGAAGCCGCGGCGCACACCCTCCATCTTGGCGCGGGGGTTCGTGGCCAGCGGCAGCATGATCGTGCGGGCGGGGACCTTGCCGGAGTCGATTGCGTGTTGGCTGATGCCCACGTTGGCGATTTCCGGGTTGGTGAAGACGTTTGCGGCTACCGTTTTCAGCTTGACCGGGCTGACGCCCTCGCCTAGTGCGTGCCACATGGCGATGCGGCCCTGCATGGCCGCGACTGACGCGAGCAGCATGAGGCCGGTGCAGTCGCCTGCGGCGTAGACGCCGGACACGTTCGTGCGTGACACCCGGTCTACCGGGATGTAGCCGCCGCGGCCCAGTTCGATGCCGATCTTGTCCAGGCCGATGTCCGCGGTGTTCGGGACCGAGCCGACTGCCATCAGGGCGTGGCTGGCCTCGATTACGCGGCCGTCCTCCAGGTGGATCTTCACGCCATCGCCGACGTTTTCCACCTTGTCTGCCCGTGCGTGCTTCACCACGGCTGTGCCGCGCTCGGCGAACACGTCCTCCAGCACTGCCGCCGCGTCCGCGTCCTCGTGCGGGAGCACGCGGTCGCGGCTGGAGACCATGGTGACCTTGACGCCCAGTTCGGTGTACGCCGAGGCGAACTCGACACCCGTGACGCCGGAGCCGATGACGGCCAGGTGTTCGGGGAGTTCGGGGAGGTCGTAGATCTGGCGCCAGTTGAGGACGCGCTTGCCGTCGGGCTCGGCGCCGGGCAACACGCGCGGGGTCGCGCCTGTGGCGATCAACACCACGTCGGCTGCCAGTCGCTCTGTCTCGCCGTTCGAGTCGACCACGACCTGGTGCTGGGCCAAACCGCGGGTGTCGTCGCAGAACTTGGCCGTTCCGTTGATGATTCGGACGCCCTCGCGCTGCAGCCTGGCGCGGATGTCCGCGGACTGCGCTAGCGCAAGCCCTTTCACCCGACCGTGTACGACTGGGAGGTCGACGGCTGCGGCGTTGTCGTCGGTGTGAATGCCCAGCTCACCGGCGTTGCGGAAGGCGCTGCGGCCGCCGGCGGAGGCGATGAACGTCTTGGACGGAACGCAGTCGTAGAGAACGCAGGCGCCACCGACGCCGTCGCTCTCGACAACCGTGACTTCGGCCCCGTGCTGAGCTGCGACAAGAGCGGCTTCATAGCCTGCGGGGCCGCCGCCCATGATGACGATGCGGGTCACGCCAGATCCTCCTCAGACTGCGGCAACGGCCGCGCACAACCGTACGCGGTCGGGTCGTTGTCCGTGTCGTGCGGTCTGGAGTTCCTCAAGGTGATCGCCGTGTCGCTAGGCTGTCGGTCGTGCCGCTCTATGCCGCGTACGGGTCGAACATGGATCCGAACCAGATGATGGAGCGAGCCCCCTACTCCCCGATGGCGGGGACTGGCTGGCTCGCTGGTTGGCGTCTGTCGTTCGGTGGCGAGGACCTCGGCTGGGAGGGCGCACTCGCCACCATCGTCGAGGACCCCGACAACCAGACCTTCGCCGTCCTCTACGACGTGTCACCACGCGATGAGTCGCGGTTGGACCGTTGGGAAGGGGCGCTGGGTCTGTACAAGAAGATCCGCCTTCGCGTCCAGACCCTCGAGGGTTCGGTGGTGGCCTGGCTCTACGTCCTCGACGCCTACGAGGGGGGCCTCCCCTCCGCCCGCTACCTGGGCGTGGTGGCGGATGCCGCCGAGGCGGCGGGCGCCCCCGACGACTACGTGGCCGACCTCCGCACCCGTCCCTGCCGAGGCATCGGCTCCTAGCCCCGCGAGTCCCTCACTCAGACACCCCGTGTCCCTCGCTCGGGCACCCCGAGTTCCTCACTCAGGCACCGGAACAGGCGAGTCGGGTCACGCAGGTCGGACGCGTCCGCCCGGATGACCCTCCACCCGCGCCGCTTGAGGTCCGCATCCCGAGCAGAATCCTGCTCGTGGCGGCCCTCGTGTGCTTCATAGCCGTCGTACTCCAGTGCTACTCGCAAGTCTGGCCAGGCGAAGTCGAGCCGGTACACCTCCTTGCCGAGCAGGTTGCGGATCTTGAACTGCGGTTCGGGGACGGGGAACCCGTGCTCCACAACCATGAGCAGCAACCAGCTCTCGGCCGGCGACTCCGGCAGGCCCGTGGCCAGGTCCAGCAGGAAACCGCCCCGACGCCTGCCTCGTGGGTCAGGACGCCTGGCCAGCCGCACGGCGAGGTCGGTTTTCACCTCGGTCCGGCGGTCGTCGGCGACGACCGCCAGTGCCTGGTCCGCGCAGGCCAGCGCGGTGGAGGAACGAGCTCGGCACAGCAGTTCGACCAGCGCTGCTTCCAGTGACAGGCAGTTCAGGCCGTCGATCCGCACGACGTCGGACGGGTCGTAGTTGCCCGCGTGCACGACTTCGCCGGGACGAGCCCGGTGCTTGTGGTCGTGGGCGAGCAGCAGGTGCACGCGGTCGGTGTCCGCTGCCGTGCAGCCGTGCAGGTAGGCCGACGTGTGACCGGTCAGCACCGCGGTGGGACCGCTGGTCAACAAGGCTGCCGCTGCCCTGGTCTGGAGGTCGGTCATGGACTCGCGTCGGACCACGACTGAACGCGAGTAGCTGACCAGACGCCCTTCGGTTATCGCGTTCCGGAGCTGGACGCGGCCGAGTTCGGCCTGCAGATGGGATCGGAGGTACGCGCCATGGAGTCCTGCTGGAAGTTTGATCACCCAATACCGAGTGCCGAACTCCTTGATTCAGGACACGGATCACCCGAACGTGGAAGTCGGGTGTCTGAGTGCGGGTTTCAGGGTGTCTGAGTGAGGGACTCGCGGGTCAGGGGTTGGTGAGCAGTTCGGTCAGGTGGTGGTCCAGGCGCCTGTTGTCGACTGGGGAGACGGTGCTCCACGGCTGTTGGCCGGGGGTGGCTCGGCGGAGTTGCACGTAGCGGCCTTCTGGGGTGTCGTAGAAGGCCAGCACGCGGTCCGAGCGGTGGCGTTTGCCCCACTTGTCCCTGGTCGCGGTGCCGAACTGGCCCCGGTTGCTCGCGTCGCGCATCATCTCGGCGAGCGTGTGCGCGTCGTCCTGCCGGATGCCGCGCGCCGTCAGGGCGGCTTCCAACTCCTCCGGTGTGCGTGCCTGCGCGGCTGCCGCGTCCAGGTCCGCGCTGGGCAGCGTGATCGAGTGGCCGGGCCCGGCAGGCGCTTGCGGCAGTACCGACAGGGCCTCGCGGGGCAGTCCTTCGCCGGATGCCGCGCGCAACGTCAACCGCTCGCCGTCCAGCACGGCCAGCACCCCGGCATGTCCCTTCGCCGCGGCGAGCACGCGAACGCTGCGGCCTAGCCACAGGCGCCCGTCCACTTCGGTCTGCGGGCGGTTCAGCAGGTGCAGCAGGTCTTCCAGGTTGGGGTCCAGTGAGATCGGTTTGCCCAGCCCCCGCTGCTCCAGGCCTGCCCACACCGACCGCTCCAGCTCGGCGCGCTCGGCGTGGGTCTTGCCCGGCGACGGCACCTTCAGCACCAGTGGCATGTTCTCCAGCCGCAGGTGCTCCCACAGCACGTCGAACTCCAGCGCGGAGATGGTGACCGGTTCTTGCACGTCGTTCGTGCCGAGGTCCATTCCGAACGTCGTCATCAGCTTGTTTGGGTCTCCCCGATCACCGGTGGCGAGATCATCCCGCCGATGCCGTAGATGTCGTCCGTCTCGCGCAGGTAGTCGGCGGCGTTGTGCTCGCCGTCCTCCTCCTCGTCCGCGCGTCCGCCCACGTTGCCGAACGGGTCGAACGAGCTTTGCGAGGGCACCATCGGGGCTGCCCTGCGGTGCACGGTGTCGTTGTCCTGCCCGGCGACCGCCGCCGAGCCCGCCGAGCCGCCGGGGCTGGAGGTCGCGCCGTGCTGGCCGGTCGGGGTCGCCACCGGGCCGAACTCGGCCGAGCTGGCCA
>JBDSAJ010000926.1:0-10284 GCA_039922235.1 Umezawaea sp. | reverse complement strand
CTTGCTGTCAGGCTCCTGCGGCCCTGACAGCACGCAATCCCTGCCTCCCGGCGAACATGCACAGTCACTGCCCGTCTACCAAGCGCCAGAACTGGCGACACTTGAATATGCGAGCCCACCAGTCCCATGGGCCGACAGCGACAGCCCTGCTTGACCAGGCTGACGGCCGAGGCAGTGCGGCCGCGCCGAGATTGTCCGCGACAGTCGACGGGTTCCTGACGGGAACAGTTACCGGCGATGTGCTGCCAGGTCGACCGGCGTCCGCCGCACGACCTGGCGAAGTACGACAACCCGCTGGCCCTCACGACGCGACACAGCGTCACCCGACCGGCACTCCTCGCCGACGAGCGGGACGACTCATCATCCCTGACCATCAGTTAGCCGATCCGGCGGCCCGTTTCTGCCGTATTCGGGCCGACCCCAGGTGGAGCAGATCGCGACAACCGGCCTCCCGACAGCCGCCCGCCGGCATCGCCGTGTCGCCTCGAGGCGGACGAGGCTCACCGCCGCCCCGGCTCAGTCCGGCGGCACCAACCGCTCGACCGCCAGTGCCAGGCGCTGGACGATCGCGCTGCGATCCTGCCCGGACGCCTCGGCCAGCCAGCTGATCAACAGTTCCTCCACCAGCAAGTTCACCCCGGCCTGGCGGCTGCGGACGTCGGCGTGCCAGGCCAGCGACTCGGTGAGGGCCTGCGCATCATCACGCGGAAGCGGCGTGCGGATCCGCACCTGCAGTGTGCTCGGCTGGTTGACCTGCGCGATCAGCTCCATCGCCCGCTCCGGAGTGATGCCCGGTTGGCCGCTGATCGTCAGCCCCCGCAACCAGTCCTCGGCCAGCGCACGTGTCGACGGGCGCGGCATCCCCGTGTTCGACGGGTGTTCACCCGTGCTGCCCGCCTGAGCGTCGTGACCGGAGCGCGACCACCGTCGCCACCACTTCATGGGTCTCACCGTAGGGCCGGGCACGCAGAAGGCCCGGCACGTCGGGGGGCGAGCGTGCCGGGCCTGTCGGTGAGTCCATCGTGCAGCCAGGCCCGCGGTATTCCACGCTCGCAGGTCACCGATCGGTGTGGGTGCTCTCCCAGTCGGCGGTGAGCTTGGCGAAGTGCTGGTGCCAGTCCAGTTCGCAGGCGGTCACGATCACGTACGGGTCGTCGCCGCCGAGCAGCCACAGCAGGTCGACGACCTGGTATGAGCGTTGCTGGTCGAAGCAGACGAACTCGCCGACGCGGGGCACGTGCGGAGACTGCCCGACCTCCTCGTCGCGGGTCTCGCCGTCCTGGCCGCGCAGGGTGTAGATGATGCGGATCACGCACTGTCCTTTCGTGGCTGGTCCGGGTTACTCGTCGCCGCCGGCGTTCTCGGCGTTGGACAGCAGCTCCTGCGCCAGATCCCGCAGGCCCGCGACGGCGGAGAACCGCGGATCGTTCGCGGGATCGTGGCCGTCGTCCTTCGCCTTGTCCCACAGGGCATCGACGTAGTCGAACAGCGCCTGCCGCGCCTCGTACTGCCCGACCAGCGCCTCCCGGTCCAGCTCGCCGAGCCCGATCACGTCGTGCGGGGTGAACCCGTCACACAACTCGATCGCCATCTGCTGCGCGTCCAGCTCGTCGTCTTCATCCATCCCGGCATCGTCCCAACACCCGTGCGGCACGCCGAGCCGCCGCGCGGGTCCGGCTCAGAACAAGGTGTCGCGCACCCGCAGTGGCCGGTACCCGGTCGGGCCGAGCTGGGCCAGCTCGCCCTCGACGTCGACCTCGATCGCGCCGAAGAAGTTGATGTTCTCCGAGTGGGCCGGGGAGATGTGCGCGAGCACCTCCTCGTCGATCCGCCGTCCGGACCGGCGCATCGACTCCACCGCCAGGCCGTAGTACTCCGTGGTCCAGGTGATCACCGCGTTCGTCACCAACGTGAGGCACCAGGCCTGTTCGGTCTGCTGCTCCAGGTGCCGGGCCCGCACCGCGCCCTCGTGGGCGTAGAGCAGGTCGCGTTTGAGGGCGTGCAGGGACTCGCCCTTGTTGAGCTGCCGGGAGATCTTGCGCCGATACGCCGGGTCGGCCAGGTAGCGGGCGGCGTAGATGGTGCGCCGCATCGCCCCGTACTCCTTGAGCGCCGCGGCAAGGGTGTTCTGCCTGCTGGACGCGGACAGCTTGCCGACCAGCAGCGATGCGGTGGCGTGCCCGAACTTCAGCGACCCGGCCAGGCGCAGCAGGTCGTCGTAGTGCTCGGCGATCAGGTCGAGGTTCAGCTTCCGCGTCAGCAGCGGCCCCGTGCTGGGGAACGCGGCCTCGGTCTCGGCGCGCGACCCGGCTCGGTACAGGGTGATCTTCCCGAGGTCCCGGATCCGGGGCGAGAGCTGCATCCCGAGCAGGTCGAACAGGCCGAAGTTGACCAGGGTGACGCCGTGCGTGTCGGTCGCGTGTTCGGTGATCGGGATGTCGGTGGCGTTGCCGAGGATCTCGTCCAGGACGTAGTGGGCTTCGCGCTTGGTCGCCACGATGATCTTCGTGCCGTAGGTGGTGTGCTGGTCGGTGACGTGCGTGTACGTCGACAGACCCTCGTTCGCGAAATACCTGGTCATCGGCCTCGCGGTCACCGACTTGCCGCGCGTGGGGAACCGCTGCCCGTCGCTGGAGGACAGGGTGCCGGTGCCGAACACCGGCGTCAGCGGAAGCCGCTGGTGGTAGCCGATGATCGCCAGGTTCGCCGCCCGCAGCGTCTCCTCCCGCACGTACCACTCCGACGTCCAGGCCAGCACGTCGTAGGAGATCCCGCACGCATCGGCCATCCGCGTCAGGCCGAGGTTGGTGGAGTGCGCGAGCAGCACCGCGATCAGGTTGCGCTTGAGCTCCGGGCTGCGGGCCTGCTTGCCGCCGGCGTGGGTGAAGCAGTCCAGGAACCCGGTCCGCTTGTCCAGCTCGATCAGCAGCGACACGATCGGCGCGAACGGCAGCATCTCCGTCAGCTCCGCCTTGAGCGCAACCGCCTCGGCCGGCACGTCCTCCGCGGTCAGCGGCGAGATCACCAGGTCCCCGGCGTCGTCCAGGCGGACCGGGCCGTCTCCGGTGGCCAGGACCTGTTCCAGCCCGCCCAGCGCCTCGGCGAGTTCGTCGGTCGCCTCGGCCATAGCCCGTGCCGGATCGGTGGGTTTGCCGACCAGCCGGCAGAACTCGGCGCGATGGTCGGCCCACTTGGCGGGGGTGAGCAGGTAGGCGGCCGGGTCGGAGTAGCGGCGCGAACCGGGCACGAACACATCGCCCGAGCGCAGCCCATCGCGCAGCGCGAGCAGCACGCACAGCTCCCAGTAATGCCGGAAAGCGTTGCTGTTGCCCGACTTCAGCGCGGTGTCCAGGTAGCCGCGCCACCGCGCGGGGACGAACCCGTCCTGTGCTCGCGGTGGGACACGGCGGGCACCGGTGGTGTTGAGTTCGCGCAGGATGTCCACCGCCGCCAGCAGATCCGCCGCGGCGGTGCCGCCGGCGAACCCGACCGCCGCCAGTACGTGCGGGGTGAACTGCCGCAGGTAGCCGTACGAGCCGTCCAACGCGGCCAGGTGCCCGTGATCACGCGGCAACCTGGGCAACGCGGTGGCCTGCGCGGCACGCAGGCGTTCCCAGCCGATCCGCTCGCCCCGGATCAGCGCGCCGACGTCCTCGTCCGGCACGGCCGGGTCGCCGACGATGCCCAGGATCGCATCCAGCAGCGCCTGCCGGTCCTCGCCGGCCCTGCCGCGTTCGGCCAGCGCGTCACGCATCTTGCGTTCGGCCTTGCTCTCCCGCGCGGAGATCGCCTGGTCGAACAGTTGCACCACCTCGTCGAGCACCTCGACCGCCGACTGCGCCAGCAGCGTCAGCAGGATCGGATACCGGCGCGGGGCGTCGCGGCGTTCCAGTGCTTGCCCGGTCAACCGGCGGCCGATCGTGGCCAGAAACCTGCGCCGCTCCGCCGGCAGCACCGACAGGTCCAGCGTGTCCGCGCCCAGCCCGCGCAGGAATTCCAGCTTCGCCACCTCCGCGCGCACCGCCGAGGGCGAGGCCTCCACCGGCCCGGTCGACAGCCACCGCAGCCGGGTCATCTTCAGCTCCGGGTCCACCACGAGCAGCCCGTCCAGTGCGGCGCGGCGTGCGTCGGTGAACTCGTGCGCCAACCGGTCGAAGGTCTCCCGCTGCGCTTCCGCGCGGGCGTGCGCGACCCGTTCCACGATCGTCACAGGGCCAGGTCGGAGCACCTTCGCCGAGATCAGGTACTCACACCCCAGCCGGAACAACAACGTCGGCGAATCGTGCTCCATCGCCCGCGCCAGCAGAAACTCGTCGAGCTCCTTGAGCTCCAGCATCGTCGGCAACCGCCACGACAAGTACTGCGCGACCAGCCGCAGATGACCGGTCCGCGTCTTCGCGCGCTTTCCGTACAACCGCAACGCACCCGGGTCGATCGCGAGCTGCTCGGCCAGCCGGGCCACCGCCACCGGCGGCGCCGCTTTTATCTTGTCCGGCACGAAACCCAGCCACGGCAACGTGCACAACGCCACCGCCAACCCCAGACGATCCGGCGCACCACGCCCGCGACCAGGATCAACGAACGCCACATCCGCCGGCGTCAACGTGAAGAACCGGGCCAGCTCATCCCGGCCGATCTCCGGGAACTCCCTCAGACGCTCCAGTTCCTCGTCCGCGAACACCTGCGTTGCCACCGACGACCTCCAGCCCGAGAACCCCAGGCCGGAAACCTACTGATCGACATGCGCCCAACCGTCAGCGCCTACTGCGGCAACACCTACAGCACGGGCGACCTGAAACTCCCGGTCCGGGACCTGGGCGCCGGAACATGATCGCCCATCCCGTTGGCCACAACCCGGCTGGCCGGATTACCGCAGGTCAAGGCCTAATCCGCCCGATTTTCGGCGGATACTACGGCGACCCCTCATCGCCGCTGGCGGTATACAACGTATACCCAGTCGGTGTACGCTGTATACCGTGACCGACGTGCCAACGACCTCCCGCATCGCCTCCGCCGCGCTGCGCATCCTCGTGGAGGAGGGCAGCGCCGCAGTCACCATGCGACGGGTGGCCACCGCTGTCGGCGTGACGCCGATGGCGATCTACAAGCACTACCCGAGCCGGCAGGCCCTCCTGACCACGGTCGCGGACGAGGCCTTCCGGGAGATCGGCTCGACGTGGGAAAAGCACGCACCGGATGGCGATCTCAAGGTGCGCATCCAGGGCATGTTGACCAACTTCCTCGACTTCGCCCTTGGCAAGCCGAACCTGTACGCGTTCCTGCTCACCGACCGCCGGGAACACGCCCGGCGGTTTCCGGATGACTTCACCGACGGACGCTCACCCACGTTCAGCCCCATCTTCGACGTCGTCCAGCAGTGCATGCGGGACGGGATCCTGCGGGTGGACGACCCCGTGGAAGTGACGCTCGCCCTCACCGCCTCCACCCAGGGGCTGGTCCAGCTCTACCTCGGCGGCCGGATCGGTCTGCCCGAAGCGGAGTTCCGGGAACTCTGCCTGCGCACAGTCTGGAGAATCTTCGATGGCATCAAGATCTGAACGGTTACTGCCCCCGGTCGCGGCCGTGGCCGCCTCGGCCGTGCTGTTCTACTTCGGCACGGGGTTCGCGCCCGTGCCCGCGCTGACCTGGTTGGCGCCGCTGCCGGTGCTGCTGCTGGCGTCGCGCACGTCGACGCCGGTCGCCGTCGGTGCCGGGTTCCTCGCCTGGTTCCTCGGCTCGTCGAACACCTGGTCCTACTACCTCAACGCCCATGACGTCCCGCTGCCGATAGCGGGGGTCATCCTCATCGGCTCGTCGGTGCTCTTCGCGCTCGCGGTGTGGCTGTTCCGCGCTCTGGTCAGCCGGGGGCTGGTGCTGCTCGCCGCCGTGGCCGCCCCCGCGGCGTGGACCGCCCCGCTGTTCCTGTTCGCCATGACCAGCCCGATCGGCGTCATGGGAACCCTGATGAGCACGCAGGCCGACGTGCCCGTCGTGCTCCAGTTCGTCACCCTCACCGGCGGCTGGGGCTTGGAGTACCTCGTCCTGTTCGTCCCGTCGGGGATCGCGGCGCTGGCCTCGCCGGGAGTGGGCACGGCCGTCCGAGTCCGCACGGGTGCGCTCACCGCGATCGTCGTGGTCGCCGTGCTCGGCTTCGGCGTGGTCCGGCTGTCCACAGCGGACAGCGGCGAGCGGCCGCGGACCATCGCGCTGCTGATCCGCGACCACGCCCCGTGGGGCAGCGACGTCGGCACCCCCGATGGCCAGGCGATGCTGAAGTCCTACGTGGACCAGATCGCCGCGCTGCCACCGGAGGTCGACCTCGTCGTGCTGCCCGAAGGAGGGTTCTCCGCCACCGACGACACCCTGCCCGCGCTCACCGAACCGCTGGCCGAGGCCGCACGCCAGAGCGGGACCGACATCGTCGTGGGGCTGATGCTGTTCAGCGGGGGCGCGAAGTACAACACCGCGTACGCCATTCCCGCCGTCGACGGGACCGCGCCGGTCACGTACCGCAAGTGGCACAACGGCGGCATGGGCGGTGTCACGACCGGGCACGACCTCGTGACCCTGCCCGGTGACGACCGGATCGCGCTCGGGGTCTGCATGGACGTCAACTTCCCCGATCCGGCCCGGTCCTACGCCGCGTCCGGGGCACGGGTGATGGCGCTGCCCGCGTCCGACGAGATGGTCAACGGCTGGCAGCACAGCCGGGCCGCACTGGTGGTCGGCACGCAGAACGGCCTCGCCATGGCGTGGTCGGGCCAGCGCGGCACGCTCATGCTCGCCGACGGGTACGGCCGGGTGCTGGCGGAGGCCCGCACCGACGAGACGACGCCGTTCGTCACCGTCATCGCCACCGTCCCCGCCGGTCCGGGCGCCACTCCCTACACCCGCCTCGGCGACTGGTTCCCCTGGGCCGTCGTCGCGCTGCTCCTGGCAGCCCTCGTCGCCGCGTGGGCCACCCGTCGCCGCAAGCCGGAGCAGGCGGTGGAACAGGCCGGTCCAAGCCAAGGCGATCTTGTGCCGACCGGTTGACCACGGCGTTCGGGGTCCAGCACAGTGGGCGCGTGCAGAGGGCGCTGAGCATCCTGGCGGTCGTCGCGTTCGCGACGCTGCCGCTGGGCTCCGCGAGCTTCGAGCAGCAGCTCGTGCCGACGGTGCTGCTCGGACTCGTCTACACCGTGCTCGCCATCGTCGGGTTCCGGTTCGTCGAGGGCCGTGGCCGGGTGCTCGCCGCGGTGTACGCCGCGGTCCAGTTGGCACTGGGGTTCATGCTGTTCTGGTTGTCGGGTGCGGCGGTCGGGTCGGTCCTGCTGCTGGTCGTCCTGGTCGCGCAGAGCGTGTTGCTGCTGCCGTTGCCGGTCGCCGTCGTGGTGGCCGCGGTGATCCCCCTGGTGCACGTGGGGATGGACTGGGGTGCCGGGCTGCGCGAAGGCCTCGGCACGCTGGCCGTCACGGTCTTCACCGTCGTGGTGGTCGAAGTGCTCGTGCGGGAACAGCGAGCCAGGGCCGAGCTGGCCGCGGCCAACGAACTCCTGCGCGGATTCGCCGCCCAGGCCGAGCAACTCGCCACCACCCGTGAGCGCAACCGGGTCGCCCGCGACATCCACGACGGGTTGGGCCACCACCTGACCGTGGTGCAGATGCTCCTGCAGGCCGCGCGGGCCGTGATCCACACCGCTGACACCGAGCGGCTCGACGGGATGCTCGCCAAGGCGCAGGACCAGGCGAAGGACGCGTTGGCGGAGGTGCGCCGCTCGGTCGCCGCGCTGCGCGAACCCCGGTCGGCGCCGCTGGTGGACGCCTTGCGGGCGTTGACCGGAGAGGTGTCCGAGGCCGGTGTACCGACCGATCTGGAGGTGCGCGGCGCGGCCCGTGTCGTCCGCGTCGAGGTCGAGGAGTCGCTGTTCCGGGCGGCGCAGGAGGGGTTGACCAACGTCCGCAAGCACGCGGACGCGACGGCCGCCACCGTCGTGCTCGACTTCGGTCGCGCCGACCTGGTCCGCCTGGAGGTGTGCGACGACGGCCGAGGGCTGCCGACGAACCCGGTGCCGGACAACGGGTTCGGCCTGGTCGGCCTGCGGGAGCGGATGATCGGCCTCGGCGGGCAGGTGTCCGTGGACTCGGTGGTGGGGCGCGGCGTGACGCTGACCGTGGAGGTGCCGGGATGACGGCCGCCGTGCGGGTCCTCATCGTCGACGACCAGGCCCTGTTCCGCGAGGCGCTGGCGACGCTGCTGGAGGTCCAGCCCGAGATCGAGGTGGTCGGCGAGGCCGGGAACGGCGAGCAGGCCATCCGGTTGGCGGCCGACCTCCGCCCCGACGTGGTCCTGATGGACCTGCGGATGCCGGTGCTGGACGGGATCGCGGCCACCAACCGGCTGCGCGTCGAGCAGCCGGGAGTGCGGGTGCTGGCGCTGACCACGTTCGACGACGACGCGGACGTGTTCGCGGCGCTCCGGGCGGGCGCGGTCGGCTACCTGCTCAAGGACGTGTCCTCCACTCGCCTGGTGGAAGCACTGGTCGCGGCCCGGCGGGGCGATTCGGTGCTGGACCCGTCGGTCGCAGCCAAGCTCGTGGCCAGGGTGGCCCGGATGCCGCACGAGGACACCCCGCCGCGGCAGCCGCCCGCCGTGCCGCTGTCGGACCGCGAACTCGACGTCGTCCGGCTGCTCTCCGAGGGGCGCAGCAACCGCGAGATCGCCGGGACGCTGTTCCTGGCCGAAGGCACGGTGAAGAACCTCGTGACCAGCGTGCTGGCCAAGCTCCAGGTGCGCGACCGCACCCAGGCGGCGCTGCGGGCCAGGGAACTCGGCCTGTCCTGACCAACGGGGTCATAACCCGAGTCATGACCTTCGGCACCTGACCGCGTTCCCGCCGCGGTGGAAGATCTTTTCCACACCTCGTCTCGAAGGAGTGCACATGAGTACCGAGCAGACCACCGAATCGGCGAAGCCGGCCCGGCCGGCGCTGCGCTTCGCCCGGCACTTCCTGGAGATGGTCGTCGCCATGGTGGCGGGCATGATCGTCCTGGGGCCGGTCTGGTCGTTCGCGTGGCCGGGCCTGTCCGGCATGGTTACCGCGCACGTGCTGGTGATGGCCACCAACATGTCGCTGGGAATGGCGCTGTGGATGCGGATCCGCCGCCACGGGTGGGCGAGCATCGCCGAGATGTCGGCCGCGATGTACGTGCCGTTCCTCGTCCTGCTGCCGTTCTACTGGACCGGTGTGCTGTCGGAGATGGCCCTGATGGCCGCCGGCCACGTGCTGATGCTCCCGGCCATGCTGGCCGCGATGTTGCGCCGCCGCCACGAGTACAGCTGCTGAGGGATCGGGCTAGCGCCTGGTTAGCGCTGGGTGCGGAGGCTGGTGCCGTGGTCGCCATGAGGCGCCACGGCATCGGACAAGGAGATTCCTCATGCACTTACGCACTCGGCTGGCCGTGCTCACCGGCACGGTGGTGCTCGGCTTCGGCGTGCCGGCCGCGAACGGCGTCGCGACCGCGGACCCCGTGTTGCTGTCCTGCGTGAACCTGCCCGCGACGATCATGGTCGCCGGTCCCAACATGGTCACCTTCGGCACCGTGAACAACGACGTGATCGTCGGAACCCCCGGCCCGGACACGATCCACGGTCTGGCAGGCGACGACGTCATCTGCGGGCTCGACGGGAACGACCTGCTCACCGGCGGCGACGGCCACGACCGGATCTTCGGTCAGGGTGACGACGACGACATGTTCGGTGGCAACGGCCAGGACGTCCTGGACGGTGGCGCGCACAACCAGGGTGCGTCCCGCGGGTTGTCGTGGCCGTCCGGATCGCCGCAGGTCGGTGGCCCGTCGCCGCAGCAGGACGCGATCACCGCCAGGAACGCCGCCGTCACGAACGCGTCCCGTGCCGTCCCGACGACCGGTCCAGGTCTTCGCGGTGGCGCGTCCCGCAGCCGGCTCAGGTCCGATGGGTCGCCGTCGAACCAGCGCGCCACCGCCGCCGCGAGTCGGACGTGCTCGTCGTCGCAGTCGCCCACGGTCCGGTCAGCGAGGGCGGCCGCTTCCCGGCCGAGGCCGCACATCTCCAGGCAGTGGTAGTGGAATCTCACGGTGGGCAGCGCGATCACGGGCGGAACGTCGAGCACGGGTGCCTGGACGATCTCGGCCAGTGGGACTGGTGGGCTCGCATATTCAAGTGTCGCCAGTTCTGGCGCTTGGTAGACGGGCAGTGACTGTGCATGTTCGCCGGGAGGCAGGGATTGCGTGCTGTCAGGGCCGCAGGAGCCTGACAGCAAG
>JBDSAJ010000925.1:0-7232 GCA_039922235.1 Umezawaea sp. | reverse complement strand
ACGCACCCTTGCGCCCGCCCGCTCCGGAACGTTCGTCTTCGCGCGCATCTTTGTCGAATCTCGTTTGATTCGGATCACGGTCTTCGGCAGGCACCAGGTCAGCGCGCCCGAAGGGTGGCCACCGCCGAACCGGCCCAAGAAACCGACCCCACCGCCGGTCGATCGCCCGAGTCCCGGCAACTACCGCTCCGAACTCGACGTCGTCGCGGGGATGGCCCTGTCGATGAGCACGGCGGCGATGGCGGCGGCCGTGGGGAAGGAGTCGCTGTTGAGGACTCGGGTGCGGGTCGAGGCGCCGTCGATGAGCAGCGCCAGTTGTTCGCCGAGTTGTTCGGGGTTGGTGGCGCCGGCCTCGCGGGCGGTTTCGGTGAGCCGCGCGGCGATGGCGGTCTTGTAGTCGCGGGCGCACCGGGATGCGGGGTGGTGGGGGTCGTGGAGTTCGACGGCCGCCGCGATGTAGGGGCACAGGGGCGTGGACGCGGGTATCTCGAAGGCGGCGAGGAGTCGTTCGCGGGGGGTGAGGTCGGTGCGGTCGAACACTCCGGGCATGACGTCGGGATCGAATCGGCGCAGGTATTCGGCGACGAGTTCGTCCTTGCTGGTGAAGTGCTGGTAGGCGGTGCGCTTGGACACCTGGGCCACGGCGCTGAGTTGGTCCATGCCGGTGCGGTTGATGCCCTGATCGCGGAACAGCTGCTGTGACGCGCTGAGGATGCGCTCGCGTGCACCCCTGCCGCGACGCCGGCCCTGAGGCCCCTTCTCCAACTCCGCCATACCTCCAGCATAGAGCGTTCGGTACGGATCGGTGTACCTAGCTTGCACTCCGCTCATCCATCGGGGTACATTACGTACACAGTTCGGTGTACTTAATGACCGACTGTTCCGAATACCCCTCAACGCGACGGAGTGATCGTGGGAAAGCTCGACGGCAAGGTAGCGGTGATCACCGGCGGATCCACCGGCATGGCACTGGCAGGCGCCAAGCTGTTCGTCGAGGAAGGAGCGCACGTCTTCATCCAGGCCCGGCGGCAGGAAGCACTGGACGACGCCGTGAAGCTGATCGGCCGCAACGTCACCGCCGTGCAGGGTGACGCGGCCGACCTGGACGACCTGGACCGCCTGTACGACACCGTCAAGCGGGAAAAGGGCTCGATCGACGTGCTGTGGGCCAGCGCCGGGATGGGCGAACCCGCCGTCCTCGGCGAGATCACCGAGGAGCAGTTCCACCGCGCCTTCTCGCTCAACGCGCGCGGCACCCTGTTCACCGTGCAGAAGGCGCTGCCGCTGATCAACGACAACGGCTCGATCTTCATGACCGGGTCCAACGCCTCCCTCGGCGCCTTCCCCGGCTGGAGCCTCTACGCGGGAAGCAAAGCCGTCCAGCAGGCGTGGGCCCGCGTCTGGCTCAGCAGGAGTTTCTCCCGTGCCCTCCTCAGATTCGTGCGCTGATGATCGGGGCGAGACGGTCGGCGATCTTGGCCTGTCCCGAGTCATTGGGATGGCCGTCGCCGTCGGCGTAGTCGACGTTCACGGTGAGCCAGCCCTCGGTGTTCACGAAGTGCACCTTGCTGTCGCCTGCGTTGTTCAAGGCGGCCACAGCGGCCTGGGTCTCCGGGACGTAGCGGCGCTTGAACGTCTCGAAGGCGAAGATCGCCGCGTTCGGGTACTTCGCGCGGATGTCGCGCAGGAACTTGGTGTAGGCGGACCGGAAGTCGCTCGCGGTGACGCCGTGCCCGGCGTCGTTCGTGCCGAGGTTCACCACCACCGCCGCGGCCTGGTACCCGCTGAAGTCCCAGGCGGTGGAACCGGTGCTGGCGCGCTGGAAGAACTGCGTGCTCTGCCCCACGCAGCCGGACTGGGCGACCAGGCAGTAGCCCGCCCGAGCGATGACCGTGCGCGGGAGGCGGAGCTTCTCGCCGACCTGCCAGCCGTAGGAGGACAGCGCGAGCTTGGAGTCGAGGTAGCCGGCGGTGATGGAGTCGCCGACGAACTCCAGCACCTTCGACGACACGACGGGTGCGACCGTCCGGGCTCCGGTGTCTACCACGAGCCCGCCGAACACGGTGTCCCCGGAGCGGAAGGCGATCCGCAGCGTGTGCGTGCCGGCGGCCAGCGGACTGGGCGTCAGGTCGACCGTGCCCCGCACGCCCGCGTGGAAGACGTCCGAATTGCCGTCGATGCTCACGTAGATGTTGACCGCGTCGCGCAGTTTGACCTTCACCGTGGTCCCGGTGAACGAGGTCTGCACGTACCCGCCCGCCCAGTTGGGCACGCGCAGCGTGCCGTCGGAGTGCCACCTGCCGACGTACTTCACGTTCGGGTCCGAGGTGGGCACGTCCGTCGCGGACGCCTGTGGCGCCACCAGGACGGCCGAGAGTCCTGTCACGGTCACCACGACCAAGGACCTCGCGGCTTTCCGCACCACTGACCACGACCTGGTCATCATGAAATCCCCGCCTTCGTCCCGTGTAGGGTCTCACGGCTGGCTTCATTTCTCAGCGACCGCTTCATCTCTGGTTCATTTATGAAGCGTGGTTGAGATTGGGCTGTCTGGGTGGTGTCGTCGACATGCCGACGTAGCTCCGGGTCGGCATGAGTGGTCGGTGGGAACAGCAGGATTCCGCCGATACATTCGCCTAATTGCGGGAAGGCGTGCTCGACCGCCTCCTCACAGCCGAAACCTCTTTGCCCCAGGGCCTGCGACTACTGTTCGTCGAGGGATGTCGACCGCCGTCGCTGCAACGCCGCTACTTCGACGAGTACGCCGCGAAACAACGAAGCACGCTCATTCGGCACATCCTCAGTACCGCCCTGACCGACGCCGGCCTGATCAACTACCCCACGGAGTGGTGGCACTGATCACACGGAGACCGCTACTGGGCCCCATAACAGCAACAGCAACGACCCGCTAAGGACCGAAGACCCTCGCTAAGGGCTGTCCCGTAAAGTCAGGTGCGCCGTCCCGACCGCCCCAGTAGCGTGCCTCGACATGGCATCGGAATTGGCACGCCCCCCGCTTCAGGCGGACGAACGCACCGCGCTCATCGGCTGGCTGGACCTGCAGCGGCAGATTCTGCGGTGGAAATGCGAGGGGCTGAACGACGACGATGCTCACCGCTCGGTCATCGCGACCTCACCGGCCATGACGATGGCCGGTCTCATCTCCCATATGCGCTGGACCGAGCACGCATGGCTGGTGGTGTTGTTCCTCGGCGAAGACGAGAAGCAGAACCCGTCATTCGACGAGTCGAGCGAGGGTGCCGACTGGCACAGCGAAGGCCGCCCCGTCGCCGAGCTTCTCGCGGAGTATGAGGCCCAGTGCGCCCGCAGTAACGAGATCGTCTCCGCGGCCTCCCTGGACGACGTCGGCCGCCACTCCGGTTTCCGCGAGGGCAGTGCCAACCTCCGATGGATGCTGATCCATCTCGTCGAGGAGACGGGGCGGCACGCAGGGCACGCGGACATCGTACGGGAGCTACTCGACGGCACGAAGGGCTATTTCTAAGCGCAGGTGACATGATCTTGCCGCGGCTGGTGTGATTACGGCGTCCCAGCCGTCCTGAATAGTCCCGTTCAGAGGGCTGAGCCCGTGACTGTTCCGCAAGCTGATCACCGCGGTTCGGTGCGAGAGGGCGGATCCGGTGCGCAAGGGCCGACCGTGGAGCCTGCCACTGGAGGACCGGGTCCTTCTGGTGACCGCCTATTGGTGCACAAACCTGCCCCTGCGGCAGTTCTTAGCCAGAGACACACGACCCAATCAAAGTCGACACCGAGATATGGCAGGAAAGAATCGGCGCACGCTGCCACAGTCAAGTAACTGCCACGAGTTTGGGACTGACCTCAATGACATCGCCATGAGACAACGGAAAACAGCAGGTCAATCAACATCGACATGTCGCCAGCGGTGAGACCCTACATCTCGTCGACCTGCAGGCGGATCATGTCGTACATCACCCCGCCCATGGGCTCCATCCAGTTGTCGGACGTCGGCGCCTTGGGCGGATGCGCCGGGGACAGCGTGATCACGTTCTCCCCCGCCCGGATGGCCGCGGCCGGGAAGCTGATCGGACTCAGCTGCCGGTACATGCCGCGACAGGCCAACCGGTAGGAGGCGTTGTCGCCGGGCGGCCCCGGCAGCGAGTCCAAAGCCGCGAGCTCCACACCGTTGAGCGCCACCCTCAGCGACCCGAACACCGAGCTCGCCAGCGCGATGTCGAGGGTCGCGAGCCCCTTGGGGTAGCCGGTGGAGTCGAAGCGGATCTTCCACGTGGTCAGCGACCGGTCGGGCACCGTGCCGCGCCAGGTCAACTGCGCGTCGGTGCCGGGTGTGCGGTACGCGGGGTGGAAGTAGTTCCACTTCCGCGCGGCGTCGTCGACCCCGATCTTGAAGTCCACGCCGTTCGGGAACTCGTAGGGGTACTCCAACCAGTTCAGGTGCCTGCGGAACCCGTTCGTGCCGCCGTGGACGTAGAACTCCTCGGCCGAGCGGTTCGGGGTGCCGATCTGCCACACGGTCCGGCCGTGGCTGACCGGCTCCCACAGCAGGCCACCCAGATCGTGTTCCCTGCCCACGCCGACGACCACGGGCATGTCGCGCTGGTACTCGCCGAAGATGCCGTCGACGAACGCGGTGAGCGTGTAGGTCCCCGGTCGGACGCCCTTGACGGTGAACCCGCCGTCCGCGTCGGTGCGCGCGGAGTACCAGTAGTCCTTGTTCTCGTACTGCCAGTCCTCGCCGGGCCGGGTCAGCAGAACCCACGCACCTGCGGCCGAACGCATGTCTTTGAGGCGCAGCCTCCCGCTGACCGTCGACCGGGTGGCCACCGCGTACAACGGGTCGGCGACCCAGCTGTAGGGCCATTTGGCCTGCTCTTCGGCGGCGCGTTCCTTGGCCCGGCTCCACAGTGCCCGGACGTTGGCCTTCGGGTCGGTCGAGCTGCCTTCGTCGACGTGGAGGAAGAACGGCCCGTAGACCTTCTCCCAGCCCTTCTCGGGAACCATCGCGGGCGAACCGTAGTGGCTGGTGAAGGGGTGCCAGAGCAGGATCTCGCCGCTGTAGTAGTCGTGCGCGGTGAGCTCCTGCTTGGTCGGGCCGCCCGCGAAGAACTCCTTGCTGGCCTGGATGAGCGACGCGCCGACCTTGCCGTTGGACGCGAGGAACACGTGGTTGTCGCCCTCGAGGTCGGTGCTGTTCTGGTACTTCGACCAGAGCATGCCGTCCGGCAGGATGTAGGTGGTGTCCTGCAACGTCTTCCACTGCTGGGTCTGCTGGACGGTCGGTCGCTGCTGAACGCCGCGCTCGTCGTCGACCACGAAGTAGGTGAACGACTGGTCGCCGAGCGCGAACGCGTACCGCAACTGCCCGATCTTGAACTCGTCCGGCAACGCCCGCGGGTACCGGAAGATCATGTAGTAGTGCAGGCCGGACGCGCCGCGCTCCAGCGCGACGTGGGTTTCCACCACGAACGGCAGTGTCGCGCTGTCGTTCACCGTCATGGCGATCACGACGCGATCCGGCTTCCGCGAGACGACGCGGTAGGACGCGCCTGACATGGTCTTCTCGTACGACGTGCCCGCGATCGAGTAGTTGAAGGTGGTGTAGCCGCCGCCCCGGTTTCCGCCCACCAGGTTGAACGACTCGTTGCCGTGCGAGCTGCGCACCAGGTAGAGCCCCGTGGTCTGCGCCGTCGCCTTGACGATCGTCGCGCTCACCAGGCCGTTGCGCAGCGTCACCGTCGTGCCGTTGTCGACGAGTTCCACAGCCGGTTCGCTCGCCGCGGCCACGCTGAGGGGCAGGCCGGTGGCGGCCAGCGCGGTGCCACCGGCAGCCGCCCCGAACAGTCTGAGCGCAGTGCGCCGGGACAACCGTTGACCATCGAACCCCACGAGCATCCCCTTTGACGCTTGAAACGATTCAATACGCAATTGATGGCAGCTTACGACGGGCCGATACGGACGGTCAACAAGCCATTTCCCGTGCGCCACGGTGTCGAATTCGACCATATTCCGTTGCGAATATTCGACAATACGATCGAACGGTGAATTCGAAGCGACGAGACCTCGACCCCTCGTCACGTCGAGGCACAGCCTCATCACCGAAGCCGCGGGCTGGAGGGTGATCCACCTGATCGCGGCCGGGCCGCTGTCGTGCTCGCCGTCCTGCGCCGTCGCGCGATCCCTTCGCCTGGCCCACCTGCGGATCTGCCCTACCCGCGACTCCTGCTCTCGGTGTGGGAGGTGGTACGACAGGAACGGATCGTGCGCTGGACACTGGTCCTCGGTGCCACCGCGTTCGCGGCGGCCGACGTGGTCGACGGTGTCGCCGCAGCTTCTCTGGTCGTCGTGCGGTCGTCCAGCATCGGGTAGACCGGCAACTGGAACACCGGCTGGATCTCGGCGCGGTCGTGAGCGAGCAGCGCGAGGGCTGCGGCGATCCCGCCACCCGCGCTGGCGCCGCCGATCGCGATGCGGTTGACGCGGCCAACGACGCCTTCGGTCTCCTCACCGAAGGCGTCGGGCCGGAGCTCCTGGCCGAGCCCGTGGACACACTGCGTCTCGCGCTGCATCCGAGGGGAATGGTGCCGCGCATCCACAACCTCGACGACTGGGCCCGGCACGTCCTGGAACGCATCCGCAACGACCTGGCCCGCACGCCCGACGAGCACCTCACCGCCCAACTGGCCGAGCTGGAGGGCTACCTCTCGCCGGACCACCTGGGTTTCGCCGTCCCGGTGCGACTGTCCACTTCGGCCGGTGAGCTGCGGCTGATCACCGCGATCACGACGTTCGCGACGGCCGCGGACGTGACCGTCTCCGAGCTCAAGCTGGAGACGTTCCTGCCCGCGGACGCCGCGACCGCCGAAGCGCCGGCTCAGCGATAGGAGCAAAAGCTGCCGCCATTGTACGGGCCTTGATAGTGCCCCCAATACAAGTTCGCATCCTTCTCGAAAATATTGCCCAGGTCGGGGGTGCCGGTTGTCTTCATCGACGCCAATGACGCCAGTCCGTACATGGCCATGAATCGATCGAACGTGGGGAACCCCGCCTCCTGCAAGCTGTGCACGCTCTCATGCCTGAGCAGGTCCTGACCATAGTAATGGGCCAATGAGGCTTTCCGAGTAACCATTCGTGGCGTTGTGTGATCAACCGTTGTGGATCATGTGGTCCGGTGGTTCTCGTGGTGCAGCAGGACAAGCGCCGCCCCGACGATGTCACCCAACCTCCACGGGCAA
>JBDSAJ010000924.1:0-42692 GCA_039922235.1 Umezawaea sp. | reverse complement strand
GAGGGTGTCCGAACGCGGAGTTCTGGGTGCCTGAGTGAGGGACACGTGGTGTCCGAACGAGGGACTCGCGAGTAGCTGACCGGCGCGCTAGTCCCGCGACAGCGCGGCTTCCTCCAGGTCCAGCTCGCGCATCACCCGGAACAGCACCTCGTCGTCGATCTGCTTGGCGTCACGGGCTTCCACGAACACCTGGCGCTCGGCGTCGAGCATCGTCCGGCGCAGCCGCCGGTACGCCGCCGCCGGGCTCTCCAGTTCCTGGCGGCCGAGGCGTTCCCACGCCGCGTTGCCGCGGTGCTCGGCCAGCAGCCGCAGCCGCTCCACGACGTGGTCGGGAGTGGCGTCGCCGTCGGTGATCAGCTCGTCGAGCCTGGTCACCGCGGCCTTGGCGGCGTTCTGCTGCACCTGGGCCTCGGCCAGCGCGTCCCCGCTGCCCTCGTTGCCGACGACGCACAGCCAGCGGATCACCAGCGGCAGCGTCAGACCCTGCAGCAGCAACGTGCCGACGGTGACCGCGAAGGTGCAGAAGACGATCACGTCACGGCCCGGCATCTCCGGCGGCAGCGCGGAGGCCGCCGCCAGCGAGACCACCCCGCGCATCCCGGCCCAGGAGATCACCGTGACCTGGTGCCAGTCCGGAACGGGCTCCCTGGCGCGGATCCGCTTGGACAGGACCCTCGGCAGGTACGCCGCCGGGAACACCCAGGCGAACCGGGTCAGGATCGCCACCACCAGCGCCGTCGCGGCCGCCGCGATCAGCGTCGTGGTGACGTCCACGTCGGTCACGATGTTCTTGAGCTGCAAGCCGATCAGCGCGAACACGAACGCCTCCAGCAGCACGTCCGCCGCCCGCCACACCGCCGTGTCCTGCAACCGCGTGTAGTACGACGCCCGCGTCGAGTTGTGGCCGATGTACAGGCCCGCGATCACGACCGCGAGCACGCCGGACCCCTCGAACGCCTCCGCGAGCAGGTACGCGCCGAACGGCACGAGCATCCCGAGCCCGCTCTCCAGGACGCCGTCGTCCAGCCGCTGCCGGATCTGCTGCACGGCGACGCCGACGACCAGTCCGGTAAGCACCCCCACGCCGGTGGCTTCCAGGAACGTCAGCAAACTCGTCCACGTGGTCGCCGCCGTGCCCAGCGCGGCGGCCACCGCGACCTTGTACGCGGTCAGCGCCGTAGCGTCGTTGACCAGGCTCTCGCCGGTCAGCAGCGTCATCGCCCGCCTAGGCAGGCCGAGCCTGCGGCCGATCGTCACGGCGGCGACCGCGTCCGGCGGCGCAACGACCGCGCCGAGCACCAGCGCCGCCGCCCACGGCAGGTCCGGCAGCACCAGGTGCACGGCGAACCCGACGGCGAGCGTCGTGACCAGCACCAGACCCACGGCCAGCAGCCCGATCGGCCGCAGGTTGGCCTTGATGTTGACGAACGAGCTGTCCAGCGCCGCCGAGTACAGCAGCGGCGGCAGCACCAGCACCAGGATCAGCTCGGGCTCGATCTGGAACTCCGGGATCCCCGGGATGAACGAGACGCCGAGGCCGAGCGCGACCAGCACCAGCGGTGCCGACCAGTTCAGCTTGCGGGCGACGGCGGTGACCAGGAGGGCACCGAGGAACAACACGAGGAGCTCTGGACCGTGCATGTGCTCATCTTCCGTCAGGATGTCGGGCATGACTTGCCCACACGTGAACACGCTCCCCGCCGAAGTGATGCCCGATTCCCCCAAGGGGTGCTCGGACTGCTTCGCACTGGGCGAGGAGAGCTGGGCGCACCTGCGCATGTGCCTGACCTGCGGGCACGTGGCCTGCTGCGATTCCAGCCCGCACAAGCACGCCACGGCCCACCACCACACGACGTCCCACCCGGTGATGCGCTCGTTCGAGCCGGGCGAGTCGTGGCGCTGGTGCTACCTGGACCTGCGGATCGTCTGAGGGTGTTGCTGTGACACCCGTCACGGGTACGGTCAGGCGAGCTGATCGACATCGGGGGTGTCAATGGTCGAGCGCGTCAGCTCGTCCCCGGACGAGCGCCCGGACGTTGCCGAGCTGGTCGCCGAGTACGACGAGGAACGTCCGTCGCGCAGGCTCGGCAGGCGCTGGGAGCTGGCGGTGTGGGCCGCCGCGCTCGTCGTGGCGCTGCTGGTGCTCAAGCAGGTGTTCGACCCGTTCAGCAAGGGCAACCAGTACTACCTGGTGGTCTTCCTCGGCCTGACCCTGCCGCTGGTGTTCCTGAGCTACCGGCCGTGGCGGGCGGCGGCCGACGACCCCGGTCCGCTGGACTGGGCGCTCGCGCTGGCCGCGCTGCTCGTCGGCCTCTACCCGGTGCTCGGCGGCTACGACGCGTTCCTGGACCGGCAGGGCCAGCTCTCGACCCTGGACATCGTCGCGGGCGCCCTGTTGCTGCTGCTCGTGCTGGAGGCGTGCCGCCGGACCACCGGGGTGGTGCTGCCGATCGTCTGCCTGCTGTTCCTCGCGTACGCCTACTACGGCGGGTTCCTGCCGCAGAGCTGGGCGGTCGCGCACGCGGGCATCGACTTCAGCCAGATCGTCAACGCGCTCTACAACGACGCCAGCGGCTTCTTCGGCACGCCGCTGGACGTCGCCGCGACCTACATCGTGCTGTTCACGATCTACGGCGCGGTGCTGGACTCGTCGGGCGCGGGCAAGTTCTTCGTGGACATCAGCTTCGCCGCGTTCCGCGATTCCCGCACCGCGCCCGGCCGCACCGCCGCGCTGTCCGGGTTCCTGCTCGGCACGGTCTCCGGCTCGGGCACCGCGACCACCGTCAGCCTCGGCGCAGTGACGTGGCCGATGCTGCGCAAGGCGGGCTACCCGCGCGAGAACGCGGGTGGGCTGCTCGCCGCGTCGGGCATCGGCGCGATCCTCTCGCCGCCGACCCTCGGCGCGGCCGCGTTCATCATCGCCGAGTACCTCCAGACCTCGTACCTGGACGTGCTGCTGTGGGCGACGGTCCCGACGCTGCTCTACTACCTCGGCATCGTGCTCGCGGTGGAGGCCGACGCCCGCCGGTTCGGCGCGAAACCGGTCGCCGTGGACTCGCCCAGCGCGTGGAAGCTGCTGCTGCGCGGCGGCTACCACTTCCTGTCGCTCGGCGTCATCGTGCTGTTCCTGGCGCTGGACATCCCGCCGTTCGCCGCCGTCGTGTACGCCACCGGGGTCGCCGCGCTGTTCGCGCTGGTCAGCCGCTGGCGTTCGCACGAGGACGGCTGGCTGCCGGCGTGGCTGCGGTCCGTGGCGGACTCGCTGGCGACGGGCGTGCGCGGCGCGCTGCCGGTGATCGCGGTGTGCGCGGCGGCCGGGATCATCACGTCCACCATCACCAAGACCGGTCTCGGCCAGGTGCTCGCGTCGGCGCTCGTGGACGCGGCCCGCGCGGTGTCGTCCGACCCGACCGTCGTGCTGGCGCTGACCGTCGTGTTCGCCGCCGTCGCGGTCGGCGTGCTCGGCCTGGCCGTGCCCGTGACGGCGTCGTTCATCATCTCGTGGGTCGTCATCGGGCCCGCGCTGGCCGACCTCGGCGTCGCCGCACCCGAACGCGCGATGTTCATCTTCTACTACGCCGTGCTGTCCGAGGTGACACCGCCGACGGCGCTCGCCGCCGTGGCCGCCGCGGCGATCACCGGCGGCGCGGTGATGAAGACCATGTGGCAGACGTGGAAGTACACGCTGCCCGCATTCCTCGTGCCCATCGCGTTCGTGCTGACCGACAACGGCTCCGCCCTGCTGCTCCAGCGCTCCTGGCCGGCCGGGCTGTGGGTCACGGCCGTGTCGGCGCTCGGCGTGGCGGCCCTCGCGGTCGTCACCGGCGGGTGGCTCATCAGCCGGGCGGGCCTGCCGGAGCGGCTGCTCTGCGTGCCCGCCGCACTGCTCTTGCTCTACCTGCAGCCGGTCACCATCGCCGTCGGGATCGGGTTCCTGGCGGTGGCCGTGGCCGTGCACCTCGTGTTGCGGAAGGGGAGGACCCAGGATGCGTAGCTGGATGCTGAAGGTCGCCGTGGGGACGCTCGCGGTCGGACTGGTCGCCGCGGGCTGCGGTGGCAAGCGGGAGGCCGCGGTGTCCTCCGGCACGGCCGGTTCCTGCGAGGCCGCCGACGGCCGGATCACCATCGCGACCGGCAACGCGGGCGGCGTGTACTACGTCGTCGGCGGCGGACTGGCGCAGCTGATCAGCGCCAACACCAAGCTGAAGGCCACCGCGGCCGAGACCGGCGCGTCCGTGCAGAACATCCAGCAGCTCGTCGCAGGCGACTACGACGTCGCGTTCTCGTTGGCCGACACCGCCGCGGACGCCGTGAACGGCAAGGAGGCCTTCGACGGCAAACCCCAGAAGGTCCGGGCGCTGACGCGGCTGTACTCGAACTACACCCAGGTGCTCGTGCGCACGGACAGCGGCATCAACAGCATCGCGGACATGCGCGGCAAGCGGATCTCCACCGGGTCGCCCAAGTCGGGCACCGAGGTCATCGCCAACCGGCTGCTGACCGCGGCCGGGCTGAACCCCGCGTCCGACGTGCAGGCGCAGCGGCTCGACCTCACCAAGACCGCCGACGGCATGAAGGACGGCAGCATCGACGGCCTGGTCTGGTCCGGCGGGCTGCCCACCGCGCAGATGACGGACATCACCACGTCGTTGAAGGACAAGGTGAAGCTGATCGACATCAGCGGCCAGCTCGACGCGCTGAAGAAGATCAACCCCGTGTACGACGTCGGTCCGATCCCCGCCGCCACCTACGGGATGGCGGCGGACGTGAAGACGATCGTCGTGCCGAACGTGCTCCTCGTCCGCGAGGACTTCCCGGCCGCCAACGCGTGCGCCATCACCAAGTTGGTCTACGACAAGAAGGCGGACCTGGAGAAGGTCCACCCGGCGGCCAAGGGCATCGTCCGGGAGAAGGCGGCCGAGACCTCGCCGGTGCCGCTGCACCCCGGCTCGGAGCAGGCACTGCGAGGTTAGGCCGGATAGTCAACTACGCTGCTCCATCGTGCGTGTCCTGGTCATCGGGTCTGGCGCCCGTGAACATGCCCTTGTCCTCGCTCTGGCGAAGGACCCCGAGGTGATCGCGCTTGCCTGCGCACCGGCGAATGCCGGGATAGCGGGGCTGGCCGAGGTCTACGGGGTCGACGTCGGCGATGCCGGGGCTGTCGCCGCGTTGGCCAAGGAGTGGAACGCCGACCTCGTCGTGGTCGGCCCCGAACAGCCCCTCGTGGCGGGCGCGGCCGACGCCGTGCGCGCCGCGGGCATCCCGTGCTTCGGCCCGTCGAAGGACGCGGCCCGCATCGAGGGCTCCAAGGCGTTCGCGAAGGACGTGATGAACGCCGCCGGCGTTCCCACGGCCACCAGCGAGATCGTCGACACCTCGGCCCGCCTCGACTCCGCGCTGAACCGCTTCGGCCCCCGCTGGGTCGTGAAGGACGACGGCCTCGCCGCGGGCAAGGGCGTCGTCGTCACCAGCGACCGGGCTGTGGCCCGCGCCCACGCCATGACCCTGCTGGAGGGCGGCCACCCAGTTCTGCTGGAGTCCTTCCTGGACGGCCCAGAGGTCTCCCTCTTCTGCGTCACCGACGGCACCACCGTCGTCCCGCTGCTGCCCGCGCAGGACTTCAAGCGCGTAGGCGACGGCGACGCGGGCCCGAACACCGGCGGCATGGGCGCCTACGCCCCCCTCCCGTGGGGCGGCCCCGACCTCGTCGACACCATCGTCAGCACCTGCGTCCAACCGGTCGTCGACGAACTGCGGACCCGCGGCAACCCGTTCACCGGCCTCCTCTACGCGGGCCTGGCCATGACCTCCACCGGCCCCCAGGTCATCGAGTTCAACTGCCGCTTCGGCGACCCCGAAACCCAGTCGGTCATCTCCCTCCTCCGCTCCCCCCTCTCCGCCCTCTTCCTGGCAGCGGCCACCGACACCCTCGCCACCCACCCCGCCCTCGACTGGGCGGACGGCTACGCCGTCACCGTCGTCATCGCCGCCGAGGGCTACCCCGGCAGGCCCCGCACCGGCGACGTCATCGGCGGAGCCGAAGCCGAAGGCGTCCTCCACGCAGGCACCCGCCGCCGTGAAGACGGCGCGGTCGTGTCCACCGGCGGCCGCGTCCTGTCCGTGGTCGGCACGGGCGCGTCACTGGCCGACGCCAGGACCACCGCGTACGCCCGCGTGAACGGCGTGCACCTCACCGGCTCCCACCACCGCACCGACATCGCGCTGAAGGCGGCGAACGGCGAGATCGCGACGCCCTGAGGAACCGGTAACGGCTGGAGTTCGTCCAACCACAGGTGCGTCTCACGCCGGCGTTGGTAGCCTGCGAAGCGGGACCGGACCGTCACCGACCGTACGGGGGTAGGACGACGTGACACAGGAGAACATGGCCGCCAATGCCCTGCTGGGCGCTGCAGCCAGCGCCGGAGGGGCAGTTGGAGCGGCCGTCAGCTCCCTGTTCGCCGCCGAGGGCTTCCTTGGCAACATGTTCGGTGCGACGGAAGCGTCCACCCAGGGCTTCAAAGTTGACAGAGATTCCGTCCTGCAGGCTGGGAAGATCATCACTGATGAGATCGACAAGATTCAGGCGAAGCTCTCGAAGGTGACCGGCGAGCTGCAGGTGAACGCCGAGGATGAGGTCGGAAAAGCCATCGCTCAGGCCTGGAATTCTCGCCTGGTCAAAGGTGACGAGTCCTACGCAGGACGAGTTCGTCTGTACCTGGCCAGTTTGGGTGATCTGGTGGAGCAGCTGCGCGTCGCCGCCGAGAAGTATGGTTTTACCGACGAGGAAGTCGTAGCCGCATTGGGGCCGAAGGTATAATGTCTAAAATTCGTGTGGGTCTTGCCGTGATCGCGTCCGCAATGGCCTTGGTGGGGTGCACCAGTCAGGTCGGCGGCTCTGCGGACGGCAAAGACACCACCACGAAAGAATCCGCTCCTTCGACCACCGCAGCGAGTTCGTCCACAAAAGTGGCTCCTCCGGTGAGGCCCAGCGTGATCAAGGTTGATGCGCTCGACCCTTGCAAGGCGCTCACCACTGAGCAGATGCAGCAGCTCAAGGTCTCGAAGAGTAGCCGGGAAGACGCCAATCTGGTCAAGAAGGGCGATGCTCCGGGTTGCGTGTACATGGCTACCGGGAAATACACCTACCACGTGGTGCTCATCCCCAATGAGGGCGTTGGCTACTGGCGTCAAGGCAGCGGCAACGTCGACCGGAATGAAACCCAGGTGTCGGGGTTCGACGCCATTCAGACCAACCTGATCGGTCAACACGACTCCTGCAGCTTCTGGGTTGACGTGGCCGACGGTCAAATTGTGTACGTGAACTACCTGCCTATCGATGAAATGCCTCTCGACCAGGTTTGCGAGAATGCGAAGAAGGGCACTGAACTAGCACTCGAAACGCTCAAGACCTTGGCGTGAGGGGAACCATGTCGTACGAGCAGATACCTGATTTCCGGTTTGAGGGCCGCAGCAACGGCCAACTCTCAGAGCTGATCGCCAAGTTCAACTCCGGTGACAGCGCCCGTGCGTTCGGAGAGGCGTCGGCCGGGTTGCGCCAGTTGGCAGCGCAGCTCGAGGAGACCGACAAGACCCTGCAGCGGGAGTTGCAGAAGCTCGGCATCGCCTGGCAGGGCGCTGCGGGCGACAAGGCGGGCACTGCGTTCAAGGCTGAGGCTGACTACGCCGATGAGATGAACACGAGCGGCCAGCAGAACTCCACCGCGACGATGGTCCAGAGCGAGTCCCACAGCAGCGCCCGCAACAGCATGCCGGAGCCTGGGAAGCTCAACGGTGATACCGAGACCTCCTTCACCGACGACGTCGGTGGCTTCTTCGGCTACGAGACCGACCACGCACAAGAGGTCAAGGCGACCAATGCCGCACGTGAGCAGGCGATCCGAGGGCTGACCCAGTACACGGAGGCCAGCCGGAGCGCGCTCGACCAGTTCCAGGTCCCAGGAGTTCCGCCGAACTTCGAGGTCACCACGACCTCCTCCACTGTCGGCGCTCCGGTCGGTACGGGCATCTCCGGCATCGGCAACGCCACCCCCGGCATCCCCGGCGGCAGTGCGGTCGGTTCCCAGGTCGGCGGCGTCGGCAGCCTGCCCGGTGGCGGTGTCCTGCCGCCCCCGCAACTTCCCGGTGGCGGCGGTGTCCAACTGCCTCCCGGTGGTTCCACGGGCATCACGCCGCCGATCACCGGCACCCCCGTCGTGACCCCGCCGATCGCGGCGGGTGTCGGGAAGCCCGGCGGCTTGGGTCCCGGACTGGGTATCGGGCTTGGTCTGGCGGGTGCGGCGGGGCTTGGTGCGGCGGCTGCCACGGCCAAGGGTGCGCAGGTGGTCCGGGGTGGTGGTGGGCTCGGTACGGGTGCCGCGCCGAAGGTGCCGGTGGTCAAGCCGGGCGTACCTGGTGTGGGTGGCAACGGCACGATCGGTGGTGCGGGCAAGTCCGGTGCGGCCGGGATGCTCGGTGCGCCGGTCGACGGCGAGGAGCGAGCGGCGAACCGTGGTGCGGCGGCTGCCGGTGGGCGGGCTGGGGTGCGCGGTGGTGCGGGCTCGATGATGCAGCCCGCGGCGGCTGGCGGTCGGGGTGCCGAGGGTGATGAGGACGACGAGCACGTGCGCAAGTACGGGGTCGACTCGGACGACGTCTTCGGCGACGATCGCATGGTCGTGCAGTCCGTCATCGGTGAGGAATCCGAGAACAAGTGACATCTCCGGGCTCGGTCGTGCTTTCCACGCTGGAGTTCGACGTCGTGTGGGAGGCCGCCCGACTACCCCGGCGCAACGTCGCCCTCGACGTGCCGAGCCCCGGGATCACGCACACGGAGCGCGCGGAGTTCGTGCGCTCCGCGTGGACGTCGTTGGAAGGGCGTGGCCTCGCTCGCGGTGGGCGGGTCACGCCCGAGGTCGCGGACACCTTGGCGCTGCTGGGGAATCCGCAGGTGTCCATCGACATCTGGATCTGGGCCAACGGGCGGAAGATCAAGGGGTTGGCGGCCTCCTCCGGTGAGGAGGGCGTGCTGGCCGTGATCGACGGCGCCGAGGTGTGGCTGATCGAGGCGCGCGGCAGTGCGCTGGCGGAAGCGGCGGTGTCCGTCGCCGGTGACATGCCCGCGGGGTTCGGGCGGTCGATCAGCCTGCCGAACGACGTGCTGCGCGCGGCCTCCGACGAGGCGGGGCGGAACGCGGAGAAGCTGGTGCTCGCCTTGGAGCGCCAGGGTTTGCCGTTGCACGAAGCGCAAGAACTGGCGCGGATGGCGGACAGCATGGGGACGCGCGGCCAGTTCGGCGTCGAACGCGGGCAGCGCGGCGGCGGTCCTCCGGTGCGCGCCGGGCGGGTCGTCGCGTTCCACGACACGACGTCCGGCCGGTTCCTGCACCAGGTCCGCCCCAGCACGGACGGCCGGAACTGGAGCACGATCACGCCGGTCGACAACGCGCGCCTGGCCGCGTGCGTGTGGGAGTTGCTGCAAGAGGTCTGACCGGGGAACCGCGCCGCCCGCCACCGCGTCGATCCCTGTGCGGGCACTGGGGGCCGGAGACACGCCCGCCGTCATCGGGAGTGACCTCTGGTGAAGACCATGAGTTCCGCCGCTTACCTGGCGGCGTGGCAGCACCTCGGCCTCGGAGCCATGCCGATCGTCCTGCACGTCCAGCACGATCCGCTGACGACCTCGGCGGCGTTGAGCGAACTGTCCGAAGTGGACCTGATGCGCGGCGGCGAGGTGGACCCGTGGCTGGCGGCCTCGTTCGAGCTGCTCGCAGGCCCGCCGCGTGCGGCTGACCTGCGGCTGGGCATCGGGCGTTCCGGTGTGCGGGCGCTGGCGGGCTCGGCGGGTGATCGCGGGGTGCTGGCCGTGCTGACCGGCCAGGAGTTGACCGTGCGCGACCTCGCGGGAGACCTCGTCGCGGAACTCGTGGCGCTGGTGCCCCCGTTCACCGCGGGCACGCACCTGAGCGGCCAGTTCGGGGCGGCGGTGCTCGACGCGGGCGGACGGCGCCGCCGGGCGGCGGACTTCGTCGACTTCCACGACACGGACGCCGGCCGTCACCTCTCGGACGGCACGCCCGCGGACGCCGCCGTGCTGCGGGCGCGGGTCACGGCGCTGCTGGATGACCTCGACGGATGACTTTGCGCGATAAACGGCATCCGCGTCGCTGAACGGCTCTAGCATTCAAGACGACTATTCAAGGGGGTTGGCGTGGCTGTCGCGAAGTTCAACGCCGAAGCGATGGAGCAGTGCCGGAGCACGGCGTCCAGTCAGGCCGGGCAATTCGGCGCGGTGGGGGACGGCTTCGCCAACCTGTACGGCAATCCCGGCATCTTCGGCAAACTGGCGGGGTCCGGTGGGCTGGCGTCGGCCGCCTCGGGCTTGGACGAGGCCGCGGGCACCGAGTTCGCCGCCGCCGAGACGCTGCTCGGCAAGGTGGAGCGGGCGCTCGACAAGATCCAGCAGGGTGTCGCCGACATCGATGACCATGGCGCCGACAACTTCCGGATGGTGTGACCGATGAGCGCGAAGGACGAGGTGGCGGCCCTGCCCGGTGGGCAGGAGCTCGCGGCGTTGGCGGAGAAGGTCGACACCGCGCAGCCCGAGGCGGTCAAGGAGATCGCGACCCGCTGGAAGGAAGCCGCGGGCAAGTGCGGCGACAGCGGCAACACCGTGCAGCAGTCGGTGAGCCAGCTCGACGGCGCGTGGGAAGGCGCGTCGGCCGACGGATTCATCGCCTACATGGGTGAATTCACCAAAAGCGGCAATTCCCTCAAAGACGCGCTCACGAACGGCGCGGCCGACCTCGAATCCGCCGCGAGTGCGCTGGAAACCGCGAAAACGTCGATCACCCGCATCTGCGAGGACCTGCTGAGCGCGGCCCGGTCGACTCGGCAGCGGAACATGGCCATGCCGCCCGAGGACGTCGACGGCATGATCCGGAGCCTGTGCGCCGACGCGGCGGGCGATGCCAAGCCGGTGATCGACACCGCGGAGAACGCGCTGAACACCGCACTGGGCGCCCTGAAGGGCAGGCCGGGCGCCATCGCGCCCAAGTTCTCCACGATGTCCGACCCGAGCGTGCAGCCGTTCGTCCCGGAACCGAACAACCCCATCCAGTGGACGCCGACGCCGGAAGCCGACACCACGACCTCCAGCGCGGACTCGACGCCCCAGGAAACCCCACCGCCGGCCCAGCAGCAGCAAACCGGCGGCGGCTCGTCGCACACGGGCGGTGGCGGCAGTTCCGGCGGTGGCGGTGGAGGCGGCGGGGGTGGTGGAGGCGGCGGTTTCGGCGGCTTCGGCTCCAGCGGCCCGCCCCCGAGCAGCGGCCCGCCACCCGGCAACGTCGACCAGTGGATCCGCGAGGCCATCAAGATCTTGCAGGCCAACGGGATTCCGGTCACCGACGCCAACATCGACGAGATCTGGACGATCATCGAGAAGGAGTCCGGCGGCAACCCGCACGCCCTCAACGACTGGGACTCGAACGCCGCAGCGGGCACCCCGTCCAAGGGCCTGATGCAGTGCATCGACCCGACCTTCCAAGCGCACAAGCTCCCCGGCCACGACGACATCTACAACCCGGTCGACAACATCATCGCCGGGGTCCGGTACACGTTCTCCCGGTACGGCGGCTTCGAAGGCCATCCGGGGCTCGCGTCCATGGCGGGCGGCGGCGGGTACCAGGGGTACTGATCGCGTTCGGCGCAACCGCCGGGTCTCGGCGGTTGCGGCTCGGGCTTTCCCGCCACCCGCAGCCGGACGAGGGGCTTCCGGGACGCGGACGGGTCGGGTCCGCTCGGCAGGAACGCGTCGGTTCGTGGTGAGGCGTCAGAAGTGCGTCCGCAGGTGGTGGGCCGCCAGGAGGTACTGACCGGGTGCGGGCGGAGTTAGCCTGACCGCATGTTGGATGACCTGCACCGCCTGTCCGTAGCCGCGAGGGCGGATGTACCGCCGTTCCACGTGATGGACGTGATGTCCGCGGCGGCTCGGCGGCAGCGGTCGCTCGGCGACGTGGTGTCGTTCGCGGCCGGGCAGCCGTCCAGCCAGGCACCGACCGCGGTGATAGAGGCGGCGCAGCGGGCGTTGCGGGAGCAGGCGCTGGGGTACACGGAGCAGCTCGGGATCCTGGAGGTGCGGACCGCGCTCGCCGGGCACTACCACCGGCAGTACGGGCTGGAGGTCAGCCCGGAGGACGTGGTGATGACGACCGGGTCGTCCGGGGCGTTCCTGCTGGCGTTCCTGGCCGCGTTCGATCCCGGTGACCGGGTCGCGCTGGCCCGGCCCGGCTACCCGGCCTACCGGAACATCCTGCGCGCGCTCGGCTGCGAGGTGGTCGAGTTGCCCTGCGGGCCGGAGACGCGGTTCCAGCCGACGGTGGAGATGCTGGCCGAGGTCGGGCCGATCGACGGGCTGATCGTGGCCAGCCCCGCGAACCCGACCGGGACGGTGCTGGACGCGACCGAGCTGGCCGGGTTGAGCGCGTGGTGCGTGGAACGCGGGGTGCAGCTCGTCAGCGACGAGATCTACCACGGGATCAGCTACGGACGTCCGCTCGCGTGCGCCTGGGAGACCTCGCGGGAGGCGGTGGTGGTCAACTCGTTCTCCAAGGCCTTCGCGATGACCGGGTGGCGGTTGGGGTGGATGCTGGTGCCGGAGCGGCTGCACCGGGCCGTCGACCGGCTGACCGGCAACTTCACCCTCTGCCCACCCGCGCTCGCGCAGCACGCCGCCGTCGCGGCGTTCGAGCCCGCGTCGTACGCCGAGATGGACGCGCTGGTCGACCGCTACCGGGAGAACCGGGACCTGCTGCTCACGGGCCTGAACGATCTCGGCATCGACAAGGTCGCTCCCGCCGACGGGGCGTTCTACGCCTACGCCGACGTCAAGCACCTCACCGACGACTCGATGGTCTTCTGCCGCGAGCTGCTGGACGACACGGGTGTCGCGATCGTGCCCGGCGTCGACTTCGACCCGGTGCACGGCCACGAGTTCGTGCGGTTCTCCTTCGCGGGCGCGACCGCCGACATCGAGGAGGGCCTGCGGCGGCTCAAGCCGTGGCTCGCCGGGGGAACTCGGCGGGACCCCCGATCGTTCACCGGGTAAGAAACTCAGGGGGAGGCGCACATGGTCCGGATCATCGCGGTGCTGTTGGCGATCTGGTTGGCGCTCACGATCCTCGGAGCTGTGATCAAGGGCGTGTTCTGGTTGGCCGTCGTCGGTGGTGTGCTGTTCCTCGGCACGGCCGCCTACGGTGCGATCAAGGGCAAGTCGAAGACCTGAACCACTGGAAAACCGCAGGTCGAGAGTTCACCATGGAGCGATGCTCCACGCTGACGAACGTCGCCTCGCCGAGTGGGAGGCGCGCGCCGAGTGGCCTCTGACGGGGCTGGCGGTCGTCTTCCTCGTCGCGTACGCCTGGCAGGTGCTGGACGACGGCGCAACGGCGGGTCTGCGGCTGGTGCTGGAGATCGCGCTCTGGGTGGTCTGGCTGGTGTTCGCGGTCGACTACGTCGTGCGGCTGGTGCTCGCGGAGAACAAGCCGAGGTTCATCGTCCGGCACCTGTTCGACCTGCTCGCGGTCCTGCTGCCGGTGGTGCGGCAGCTCCGCGTGCTGCGCCTGGTCACCGTGCTGAAAGTGCTGAACAAGCGCCTCGCGGGCAAGGTCCGGCAACGCGTCGGCATCTACGTCGCGGGCGTGACGCTGATCGTCGGCCTGTGCGCGTCGCTGGCCGTGCTGGACGCCGAGCGGCACCAGGAGGACGCCACCATCACGACGTTCGGCGACGCCGTCTGGTGGACGCTGACCACGATCACGACCGTCGGCTACGGCGACCGCTTCCCGGTGAGCCTGGAGGGCAGGCTGGTCGCGGGCCTGCTGATGGTCGGCGGGATCGCCCTGCTGGGTGTCATCACCGGCACGATCGCGTCCTGGGTGGTGGAGAAGCTGAGCGGGGTCGAGCAGGAGCTCAAGGAGTCCGACGAGACGCTGCTCGCGGAGGTCCGGTCGCTGCGCTCCGAACTGGCGGAACTCCGCGCGGAGCTCCGCCAGGACGACCGGTCAGCCGAGCACGCCTAGCCGCACGAGCTCCTCCCGCGCGGGTACGGCGCCGAGCCACAGCACACCACCCATGCCCGCCGCCAGCGCGCCGTCGATGTTGGTCTGCCGGTCGTCGAAGAACACGCAGTCCTCCGGCTTGGCACCGAGCCGCCGCGCCAGCTCGGCCCAGATCTCCGGGTCGGGCTTGGCGACGCCTAGGTCGCCGGAGAACACCAGGTGTCGGAAGTTCTTGGCCCAGGCCTGCTCCTCGACGACCCGGCCGAACGACGTCGGCGCGTTGGACAGCAGCGCCAGCGGCAGGTCGGACAGCTCCTCCAGCAGCGCCAGGGACTCCGGGTCGGGCTGCAGCCACCCCTCGGTGTCCACTTCGGTCAGCGAGGCCGCCAGCGCGGGCGACACGGCCACACCGAGCGCGTCCCCGATGGTCCGCCAGAAGTCCAGGTCGGACTGACCGCGGTCGTAGGGGTCGCGCGCCGCCCAGTACACCTCGTCGAACCGCTCCACGGGCACCCCGAGCATCGACGCCAGCGTCGGCAGCGCCGCCGTCCGGGTGCTGATGACCTCGCCGTAGTCGAACACGATCCACATGGGCGAATGCTCCTCAGCTCACGGACGAGATCCGGCGCAACGTCTCCTTGATATCAGCCTCGGTCACGTCGCGGTGCGTGACGAACCGCAGCTTGCCCGCCATCGGCCCGGCGTAGACGCCGAGGTGCCGCAGCCCGACGATGGTGACGTCCAGGTCGGGGACCTCCGCCAGCACGATGTTCGTCTCCGGCACCGGCACGGTCCAGCCCAGCTCGGTCAGGCCCTCGGCCAGCGTCCGCGCGTTGGCGTGGTCCTGCGCGAGGTCGTCGATCCGGTCCAGCCCGACCAGGCCCGCCGCCGCGAGGATCCCGCCCTGCCGCACGCCGCCGCCGAGCATCTTGCGGATCCGCCGGGCTTCCGCGACGAACGTCGGCGAGCCGGCCACGACGGAGCCGACCGGCGCGCCGAGCCCCTTGCTCAGGCACACCTGGACGCTGTCGACGCCCACGGTCAGCGCGGCGGGCGGGACGCCGAGCGACACGGCCGCGTTCCACAGCCGGGCGCCGTCGAGGTGGACGCGCAGCCCGGTCTCCTTGGCCACGGACACGAGCAGCGCGTGCTCGTCGGGCTGGGTGACCGTGCCGCCCGCGGAGTTGTGCGTGTTCTCCAGGCACAGCAGCGTCGTGCGCAGGTTGTAGTACGGCCCTTCGACGCCCGCCGCGGCGCGGATCGCCTCGGCCGACGCGCGGCCGGGCGCGGCGTCCCAGGGCATCGGGTGGGGCATGCCGCCCGCGAGCCACGCGGCGGTGCCGAGTTCGGAGTCCAGCACGTGCGCGCCGATCGGCGCCAGGAACTGGTCGCCGCGGTTGAGGTGGATCATCAGCGCGATCAGGTTGCCCATCGACCCGCTCGGCACCCAGAGCGCCGCGTCGACGCCGAGCAGGTCGGCGACGCGTTCCTCGAGCGCCCTCATCGTCGGGTCGTGGTCGATCACGTCGTCGGCGACCTCCGCCGCCGACATGGCGAGGCGCATGGCCTCGTCCGGTTGCGTCACGGTGTCGGAACGGAGGTCGATCGGTGCGATCTGGGTCACGAATGGATCACATCACACCTGGCGGGCGCACACCGAACGCCATCAGCAGTAAGACGATGGGGGTGACGCACATCTCGTGAGGGGTTCGTGCAACCGTTGGCCCCATCAGTTACGTCCCGTATTCGCAAGCACGACGAGCGGAGAGAGTCCGCGTGGATCAGCACGACGAGCAGGAGTTCGCGGAGTACTTCGCAGCTCGCCGGGAGGCCGTGCGCCGAACGGCGTTCCTGCTCTGTGGTGACTGGCACCGGGCGGACGACTTCGCGCAGACGGCGTTCGTCGCGCTGCACCGCAGGTGGCGCAAGATCCGGGACAAGCAAGCCCTGGACGCCTACGTCCGCCGGTCCGTGGTGCGCGCGGTGATCGACGAGTCCCGGCGACCGTGGCGGAGGGAGCGTTTCGTTGAGCAGCTCCCCGAGACGCCCGTCGGCGACGGCGAGATCGGTGATTCCGTCGCCACGCGGGAAGCGCTGGTGCAGGGTCTGCGCCGGGTGCCTCCGCGGCAACGGGCGGTGCTCGTGCTGAGGTTCCTGGAAGGGCTGGACGTGGCGGCGGCCGCTGAAGCGCTGGGATGCTCGGAGGGCACGGTGAAGAGCCAGACCGCGCGGGGCCTCACGGCGCTGCGCGAAGCGCTGGGCGACGCGATCGACGACTTGCGACCGGCTTCATGACCACGCCGAGGAGGTGGATGTAGGTGGACGAGAACAAGCTCGCCGAGCTCTTCAAGGACGCTGCGCGGGACGCGCCACCGCCGTCCTTCGACGTGGCATCGGTGCGGGCCGGGTCCCACCGGGCGACCGTGCGGCAGCGGTCGGCCATCGCGCTCGGCTCGACCATGGCCGTGGTGCTCGTGTTCGGCGGTGTCGCGCTCGGGACCGGCGAGTTCGGGGTGCCGAACAGCACGGGCCTCGCGGCCTCCGACTCCGCTGGATCGGGCAAGGCGGCCGAGCAGCCCGCGGCCCCGTTCGACCAGTCCACGCTTGGTGGCTCCGTCGACCGCGGAGCACCCGAAGCCCAAGATGTCCCCGAAGGCTCTTCCACGCAGGGAGTCGGGCCTTCAGGGAACGTCAGCCCTTCGGCTGACGGCACCCCCAGTGGGTGCGGCACGGTCGACCGGGAGCTCGCCAACGCCCTCGCTGGCGAGCTCTCGGTCGCGTCCGACCTGGCGACGCCCGCCGGGGTGGCGTGCCCGGACGGGTCGAGGTCGGCGTCGTTCGACGTGGGCGGCGGTCGGGTCTACGCCGTCGTGGTGCCCAGTGGGGAGACGTTGAGCAAGCAGGCGGGGGTGAACCAGGCGAGCAAGTTCTCACCGACCAAGTCGACGGTGTACGTGGTCAGCGAGTCGCCCGTGTTCGCGGACCGGGTGGACGCGATCGCGACGAACCTGGCCGAGAAGTTCTGACCTCAGACTTGTGGCACGGCTGTACCAGAAATTTGGTACGCTAGTGCCACTTCCTGGAGGTGCAGTCGTGGCGTGGTTCGTCCTCGTCGTCGCAGGCCTGTTCGAAGCGGGCTGGGCGATCTCGCTCAAGCAGTCGGAGGGGTTCACCAGTCTGGTGCCCTCCCTGTGGTTCGTGGTGACGTTCGTCATCAGCATCGGCGGCCTCGCCTGGTCGCTCAAGCAGCTCCCGGTCGGCACCGCCTACGCCGTGTGGACCGGCATCGGCGCCGCGCTGACCGCCGTGATCGGCATGATCTGGCTGGGCGACGGCGTGTCCGTCCTGAAGCTGCTGTCGCTCACGCTCATCGTCAGCGGTGTGATCGGCCTCAACCTCGCGGGCGGCGGACACTGACGTGGGACAATCAGCCCCTATGACCGCAGCAACTCCCAAGGGCGAGCGTCGTCGTCAGGCGCTCGTCGAGGCCGCGATCGGCCTGCTGGTCGACGGCGGGTTCGACGCGGTCCGGCACCGGGCGGTCGCCGAGCGCGCGGGCCTCCCGCTGGCCTCGACCACGTACTACTTCGACTCGCTCGACGAGCTGATCACCGTCGCGCTGGACCGCCACGGCCGCGCCGAACTGGCGTACGGCAAGGCCCGCCTCGACGAGCTGGACCCGGCGGAGTGCGGCGGCGACGCCTTCATCGAACTCGTGCTGGACCTGCTGCTCGGCCCGCACGGCGACGTCGAGGCGGTCGTGCTGCGCTACGAGCGGCTGGTCGCCACCGGCCGCCGCCCGTTCCTGCGGCCGCTGATGCGGGAGCTGACCGGCGAACTCCAGGACCTGCTGCTGGCGATCTTCACCAAGGCGGGTAAGAAGATCACTCCCGAGCACGTCGAGGACCTGATCGCGCTGGTCGACGGCACCGTGGTGAACGCGCTGGTAGAGGTCAGCCCGGATCCGAGGGCCGCCGCCCGCCGCAAACTCGCGGTCGCGCTGGCGAAGACCACCTGACCCGTCGTGCAACCCACCGCGTCCGGCGCGCGTGTGGAGGGGTGAGTGCGCGGAAGGGGCATGCATGCGCAAGGCCGAGGAACAGGGCTTTCGTGAGTTCGCGGTGACCCATGCCGCCTCCCTGCGCCGCACCGCTTACCTCTTCTGCGGGGACTGGCACACCGCCGAAGACCTGATGCAGCAGAGCCTGATGAAGCTCTACCAGGCGTGGCACCGCGTCCAGCAGCAGGACCACGCCGGGGCGTACGCGCGCAAGATCCTCCTGCGCACCTGGCTGGACGAGAAGCGCAGACCGTGGCGGCGGGCTGAGCAGCGTGACGGCGAACTGCCGGAGATGGCTGACTCGACCGCCGACCCCGACCTGGTCAGCGGCCGGTTGTGGGCACGGGAACTGATCCAGAAAGCCCTGATCAAGGTGCCTCCACGACAACGTGCGGTGCTCGTGCTGCGCTATTTCGAGGATTTGTCCGTCACGGACGTCGCGGCGGTGATGGGGTGCACCGAAGGCACGGTGAAGAGCCAGACGGCGAGAGGGCTCGTAGCGTTGCGGGCGGCCGTGGACGCTTTGGAGAACAACGGCACGGCTATGGAGAGGGAGGTGGCGTCGTGAGTGAACAGGACCTGCGGGACAGCATGAAGCAAGCGGTGTGGGACGAACCACCCCTGGACTTCGACCCCGACACCTTCATGGCCCGCGCCGAGCAGTTGACCAAGCGCAGGCGGGCGCTGATGAGCGTCGGCGTCGCCACGGCCCTGATCATCGCCACGGTCGCCACGCTGCCCGCGTTCCTCGCGGCAAGCCGCGACCGGGCGGACACGGCCACCGGCGTGACCACCACCACGACCGGCGCACCGACGTCGTCCACCATGCCGTGGCCGCCGAACGACGCGCCCCGCAAGAACCACACGTACGACGAGGACCAGCCTTACCTGGAGAACATGTGGATCAACGTCATCAGCCCCGGCCTCCAGCGCCAGGGCGCTGAGGTCGGCAGCATCGGCCCGTGGAGCCCGACCTACCAGCGAGTGGGTTATGTGCGGGACGGCGCGGTGTCCGACGTGCTCTACGGGGCGGTGACCTACGTCGGTTCGACCGGGCCCGCGCAGTTGGAGACCACCATCGCCGGGGTAGGTGCGTGGGAGCCGTCACCGGACACCATGTGTGCGAAGTTCAAGGGGACCGGCGGCTCGTGCGAAGCGACGAAGAGGGCGGACGGCTCGATGGTGGTCGCCGCGCAGTTCGGTGGGAACAAGTCGGGTTACGCGGGTGAGCGGACCGTCTACCACTACCGGTTGGACGGTTCGGTGGTGGGGATGACGTCCAGGCCGCAGTTCGTCGACGAGAAGACCTACGAGACCGCGCAGGTCCCGCTGACCTTCGACCAGTTGACCGATCTGGCCACCATCGAGGCGATCGCACTCCCGCATTGACTAGGCTTGACCCGTGAGCAAGCCCCGGATCTCGAACGTCCTCGCAGGCCGCTACGCCTCCAACGAGCTGGTGACCCTGTGGTCCGCGGAGCACAAGATCGTGCTGGAGCGCAGGCTCTGGCTCGCGGTGCTGCGGGCACAGGCGTCGCTCGGCATCGAGGTCCCCGAGGGGGCTGTCGCCGACTACGAACGGGTCGTCGAGCAGGTCGACCTGGCCTCCATCGCCACCCGTGAGCGGATCACCCGCCACGACGTGAAGGCGCGCATCGAGGAGTTCAACGCCCTCGCGGGTCACGAGCACGTCCACAAGGGCATGACCTCGCGCGACCTGACCGAGAACGTCGAGCAGCTACAGGTGCTGCGGTCGCTGGAGCACATCCGCGGCCGCACCGCAGCCGTGCTCGCCCGCCTCGCCCGGCTCGCGACCGAGTACACCGACCTGGTCGTCGCGGGCCGGTCGCACAACGTGGCCGCGCAGGCCACGACGCTCGGCAAGCGCTTCGCGACCACGGCCGACGAGGTGCTGGTGGCCTTCACCAGGCTCGACGAGCTGATCGCCCGCTACCCGCTGCGCGGCATCAAGGGCCCGGTCGGCACCGCGCAGGACATGCTCGACCTGCTGGGCGGCGACCAGTCGAAGCTGGTGGAGCTGGAGCGCACGGTCGCGGGCCACCTCGGGTTCGAGAAGGTGCTGACCAGCGTCGGCCAGGTCTACCCGCGGTCGCTCGACTTCGACGTCGTCTCCAGCCTCGTCCAGCTCGCCGCGGGCCCGTCGTCGCTGGCGAAGACCATCCGCCTGATGGCCGGGCACGAGCTGGTCACCGAGGGCTTCCGCCCCGGCCAGGTCGGTTCCAGCGCCATGCCGCACAAGATGAACACCCGCTCGTGCGAGCGCGTGAACGGCTTCGCGGTGATCCTCCGCGGCTACCTGTCCATGGTCGGCGAGTTGGCGGGTGACCAGTGGAACGAGGGCGATGTGTCGTGCTCGGTGGTTCGCCGGGTTGCCCTGCCGGATGCCTTCTTCGCGTTGGACGGGCTGCTGGAGACGCTGTTGACCGTGCTCGACGACTTCGGTGCTTACCCGGCTGTCGTTGCGCGTGAGCTGGACCGCTATTTGCCGTTCCTCGCCACCACGAAGGTGCTCATGGGTGCCATCCGTGCTGGTGTGGGTCGGGAGACGGCCCATGAGGTGATCAAGGAGAACGCTGTCGCCGTTGCGTTGGCGATGCGGGAGCAGGGTGCTGAGAACGACCTGCTGGACCGGCTTGCTGCCGATGAGCGGTTGCCGCTCGACCGGGCGCAGCTCGATGCTTTGCTGGCCGATCGGCTGTCGTTCACCGGTGTGGCCGCTCAGCAGGTCGAGTCTGTTGTGGGTCAGGTCGAGGATGTTCTGAACAAGTTCCCGACTGCTGCGGGTTATGTGCCGGAGCCCATTCTGTGAGAGCGGTCGTTGACGGGTTGTTCGTCTACCCGGTCAAGGGGTGTGCGGGTACTGCGCTGACCGAGAGTGCGGTGGTGGAGACCGGTCTGCTTCACGACCGTGATTTCATGCTGGTCGATGCTGGGGACGGGCACTTCATCAGTCAGCGCAAGTTGCCGGCGATGGCGGTGATTCGGCCGGTGGTCGTGGCGGATGGCCTGGTCGTGAGCGCGCCTGGGGTGTCGGACTATTCGCACGAGACTCGTTTTGATGGGCCCCTGCTTGATGTCCGGGTTCATTGGTGGGACGGGCAAGGGGTTGACCAGGGGGATGAGGCGGCCGAGTGGTTCACGGCCTTGCTCGGTCGTCCGTGCCGTTTGGTGCGGGTGCCGCCGGATCTTGATCGGCAGTTGGGGGATGAGGGGCGGGTCGGTTTTGCCGATGCGCATGCGTTGTTGATGACGTCGTTGGCGTCGCTCGACGGCCTCAACGAGCGGATTCTTCAGCGTGGTGCTGAGCCTGTTCCGATGAATCGTTTTCGGCCGAACGTGGTCGTTGGTGGGTGGTCTGAGCCGCATACCGAGGACCTGGTGCGGAGGGTGTCCATTGGGTCTGCCGAGTTCGGGTATTCGCGGGTCTGTGTTCGGTGTGCTGTGCCTACCGTTGACCAGGAGTTGGGGGTCAAGGCTGGGCACGAGCCGACCAGGACGCTGGCTGATTACCGTCGTGCCGATGGTGGGGTCACGTTTGGTATGAAGGCCAAGGTTCTTCGGCACGGTGCGCTGTCGGTGGGCGATGAGTTGGATGTCACCGCTTGGGCCACTTGATCTTGACGTTGTTGAGGTCGTGTGACCTGCGGGTAGGCCTGCGGTGATCCCACCGCCACCCCGCTCGCGCGATTGTCTCGATGCCTTTTTGGCTTTGTCAAGGCGGGAAAGATGCCTTGACAAAGCCAAAAAGGCATGAAGGGCGCTTCGGATCGGGGCGGCGGAGGGGGACTGCGTTGGGTTGGTTGTGTGCTTCCGCTTTGGTGTTGGAAATCGCGAGCGGTCACGGGTGGGATGGCTGTGACCAGAACCTTCTCCTGGCTACAAGCGGCCTGCGTCGATGATGCGGCGGAGGAATTGCCGGGTGCGTTCGTGGGTTGGGTCGCCCAGTACCTGGGCGGGTGGGCCTGCTTCCAGGAGTTTGCCGCCGTCCAGGAAGCAGATGCGGTCGGCGACCTGCTTGGCGAAGCCCATCTCGTGTGTGGCCATCAGGATTGTGCGGCCTTGGCCTGCCAGTTCACGTACTAGGGCGAGTACTTCGCCGACTAGTTCGGGGTCCAGGGCGCTGGTGATCTCGTCCAGCAGGAGCAGGCGCGGTTCGTAGGCCAGTGCCCGTGCGATGGCGACGCGTTGCTGCTGCCCGCCGGAGAGCCGGTCCGGGTACGAGGCCGCCTTGTCCGCCAGGCCGACCCGGTCCAGCAGGTCGCGGGCACGGGCGTTCGCCACCTCGCGCGGCACGTCGTGCACGACGCGCGGCGCGAGCGTGACGTTGTCGAGCACGGACATGTGCGGGACCAGGTTGAACGCCTGGAACACGACGCCCATCGCGCGCCGGGCCACGTCGGCGTCGACCCGCGGGTCGGACACGTCCACGCCGTCGAGCAGCACCTGGCCGTCGTCCAGTTCCTCCAGCAGGTTGACGCAGCGCAGCAGCGTCGACTTGCCCGAACCCGACGAGCCGATCAGCACCACGACCTCGTGCTCGTGCACGTCCAGGTCGATGCCGTCGAGGACCGTCGTGGCCCCGTACCGCTTCACCACCCCGCGCACGCCCAGCACCGGCTCGGTCATCACGCCCCCTGCCTGCGCGCGGCACGCCGCGCCAACCAGTCCGCCAGCCGCCCGGTCGGCGCGGCCAGCAGCACGAACAGCAGACCCGCCACGAGGTACGGGGTGAAGTTGTACGCCTTGGCCGACTCGATCTGTGCGGCCCGCACGGCGTCGACCGCGCCGAGCACGGAGATCAGCCCGCAGTCCTTCTGCAGGGCGACGAAGTCGTTGAGCAGCGCGGGCAGCACGCGGCGAACGGCCTGCGGCAGCACGACCAGCCGCATGGTCTTGCGGTGGTTCAGGCCGAGCGACCGCGCCGCGGCGAGTTGCGACGGGTGGATCGACTCGATGCCCGCGCGGAAGACCTCGGCCACGTAAGCGGAGTAGACCAGCACGAGCGCGATGCCGCCGAGCAGCACCGGGTCGTTCGGGATGCCGGACAGCCGCAGGCCCGGCAGGCTGAAGCCGACGAGGTACAGGCAGATGATCAGCGGCAGGCCGCGGAACACGTCGACGTAGCCGGTCGCGAGCGCCCGCAGCGGGAACCAGACCGGCCCGCGCAGGGTTCGCAGGCCCGCGATCCCCAGCGCCAGCACCAGGATCGCGATCTCGGCGACCACGAGCACCCGGATGTTGAGCCAGAGCCCGTCCAGGATGGCGGGCAGCGTCCGCCACGCCGTGTCCAGCCGGAAGAACGACTGCTTGACCCGTGGCCACCCCGGCGCGCGGCTCACCGAGAACCAGACGACCGCTGCGAAGGCCACCGTGGACAGCAGGGCGACCACAGTGGACCGACGGGCGCGGGAACGCTTGTACGCCAAGCGTTCCCGCTGGAGGTCGCTGATCACGTGAGTTCGGGCGCCTTGCCCTCGGTGGTCAGCCACTCCTTCTCGATCACGGTGAGCTTCCCCTTGGACCGCAGTGCTTCCACGGCCGTCGACACGCAGCCGGTCAGCTTGCTGCCCTTGTCCAGCACGATGCCGAACTGCTCGGGCTTCCCGTCGCCCGCCGGGATCTGGCCGACGATCGTCGCGTCCTCCATCTCGGCGCTGGTGATGAAGAACGCCGTCGGCAGGTCGACCACGATCGCCTCGACCTGCCCGGCGCGCAACGCGGCCTTGGCGTCGTCGTTCGTGTTGTAGACCGCGATGTCCTGCTCGGAGGCCAACCGCTTCGCCGCGGTGAAGCTGGTCGTGCCGACCTGGGCGCCGATCTTGGCCTCGCGCACCTCGGCCAGCGTCTTCGCGGCCGCCACCGGAGCCGTCTTCAGCGAGACGACGGCCTGCGCGACGGTGTAGTACGGCGCGGAGAAGTCCACCGCCTGCTTGCGCTCGTCGGTGATCGAGAACTCGGTCAGGTTGGCGTCGTAGGTCTTCGCGCCGGGCTGGATGGCCGCGTTGAACGGCACCCGCACCCACGTCACGTCGTCCTTGGCGTACCCGAGTTCCTGCGCGACCGCGTACGCGACGGCCGACTCGAAGCCCTTGCCGTTCGTCGGGTCGTCGTCCTGGTACCACGGCGGGTAGACCGGCTGGTCCGTGCCGAAGGTGAACTTCCCCTTGGCCAACGTCGCCAGGTCGGCCTTGGTGCAGGGGACGCCGTCGACGGCTGCGGGACCGGTGGGGGTCGCGGTCTGGTCCACCGGGGCGCAAGCGGACAGCAGCAGGGCTGCGAAGAGCAGGGCGGGTGCGCGCATGTCGGGGAATGTAGCGCCAGGCGCACCTGTTCGGGACGAGCGGCGCGACACGTCCGCCATTCGGGATCCGGCTGTGACCTGGGAGGATGACAGTGAATTGGTCCGGACAACCGGGTGTAGCCCGCCGTGCCCCAGTGAGAAGTACGCTGATCGGCGTGCCCAAGCTCGCCGATTACCCGCAGGTCGCCGTAGGCAAGGTCCGCAGGCTCTACGCCGTGGACGACGAGCTGCTGCTGCTCGTCGCCAGCGACCACATCTCCGCGTACGACCACGTGCTGTCCAGCGAGATCCCGGACAAGGGCCGGGTGCTGACCGCGATGAGCGTGTTCTGGTTCGAACAGCTCGCGGACGTGGTGCCGAACCACCTCGTGGCCTACGACGACCCGCGCATCCCCGCCGAGGTCCGCGGCCGGGCGCTGCTGGTCAAGCGCCTGGAGATGGTCCAGGTCGAGTGCGTGGCCCGCGGCTACCTGACCGGGTCCGGCCTGTCGGACTACCGGGCGACCGGCGCCGTGTGCGGCGTCGAGCTGCCGCCCGGCCTGGTCGAGGCCGACGAACTGGCCGAGCCGATCTTCACGCCTGCCACGAAGGCCGAGCTGGGGTCGCACGACGAGAACGTGAGCTTCGAGGCCGTCGCCGCGGAGGTGGGCGCCGACCTGGCCGACCAGCTCCGCGACACCACGCTCGCCGTGTACCGCGAGGGCCGCGACTTCGCCCGCAAGCGCGGGATCATCCTGGCCGACACGAAGTTCGAGTTCGGCCACGACCGCTCCGGCGCACTGGTGCTCGGCGACGAGGTGCTGACCCCGGACTCGTCCCGCTACTGGCCCGCCGACACCTACCAGGCGGGCCGCGTGCAGCCGTCGTTCGACAAGCAGCAGGTCCGCGACTGGCTGACCTCGCCCGCGTCCGGCTGGGACCGCGCGTCCGACACGCCGCCACCCGCGCTGCCGGACGAGGTGATCGCCAAGACCCGCGCCAGCTACATCGAGGCGTACGAGAGGATCTCCGGCCGGTCGTTCGCCGACTGGATCTCCTGACGGCTCGGCGCGGGAGGCTTCCTCCCGCGCCGAACCACCTGGTCAGACCGCCGACAGCAGCTCGTACTCCTCGTCGGGCGTCAGGCCCGCCCGGCGCACCCGGTCGATCCCCAGCTCGTACTCGTAGGCGAGCGCGTCCTTCGCGGTCTCGCCGACGGGCCGCACGCGCAGGCCTGCGGCCATCGCGGGGCGGGCGTCGCGGAACATCATCGCCAGGTGCGACTCGGTCAGCCACAGCGGCAGCGACCGGGGACCCGCCCACGGCGCGATCTTCAACCGGTCCAGCACCTCCAGCGGCACCCGCACCAGCTGCGTGCCGGGAGGCGCCACCGCCCCGGCGATCTCGCCGAGGAAGAAGCTCAACGGCTCCGACGGCCCGGTGCCGTCGAACGTCCCCACCAGGCGGTTCTCCGCCGCGTCCACGATCCACGCCGCCAGGTCGCGCACGTCGACGTGCGACGCGGCCTGGTCCGGCGAGTCCGGCACCGCGACCTGCCCCCCCTGCGACATCCGCGCGGGCCAGTACCCGAACCGGTCGCTCGGGTCACCAGGTCCGGTGATCAGCCCGGCGCGCACGATGAACGCCCGGTCCTCCAACTGGTCGAGCACGGCGTGCTCGCTCGCGACCTTCACCGACCCGTACCGGTTCGCGTCGAACGGCGCCGTCGGATCGTCCTCCAGCGGCGGCAACGTCGGCGACTGCACGGTCTGACCAGCGGACGAGTGGTCGCGGTACACCGAGCAGCTGGACACGAACGTCCAGTGGTCCGTGCTCCCGCCCAGCGCGTGCAGCGCATCGCGCACCCAGTTCACCGACATCTTCGCGACGTCGACCACGGCGTCGAACCGATCGCCCCGAAACACCTCCAACGCCCCCGGCTGATCCCGGTCCACCACCACCAGCTCGGCCCCCTCGGGCACCGACCCGGACGCACCACGTGCCGCGCACACAACCTCGTGGTTGCGACGCACCGCCTCCGTCGCCACCGCCTTGCTGAGGAAGACGGTTCCACCCAGCACCAGGATTCGCATGCTCGTAACACTGACGACCCGAACGGGTTCACGCCACCGTTCTCTCAGAGGGCGAACACCACGACCAGGTGATTTACGCCAAAGTAAGCACCTGATGGCCGTAAGTGATCTTCACGGAACTTGCGAACAGGGCAACGAAACCGCTCTTCTGGGGACCACCGGTCAAAACGCCCGAAATGCCGCTCATGCGGGTGGGTGATCCTCCAGCACGTGGGCGCGCCCGCCGATGGTGAACACCGTGAGTCTGCACGCGTTCGTCGACGAATCCCGCCGGAAAGGCACGTACTTGGTGGCTGTGGTCATCGTCGATCCGGGGGATCTGTCCCGGCTGCGAAAACTGTTGTTGTCCCTGCTCTTCCCTGGACAGAAGGAGCTGCACTTCAAGAAAGAAACTCCCGAGCGACGGAAGTTGATCATGTCGAGGTTGTGCGCGGCGGGGGTGGACGTGCGTATCTACAGCCGGAGTTGCACCTACGGCGATGAAGCTGCGAGGCAAGACTGCCTAGCTGCCCTGACACTCGACCTGCTGGCTATCGGGGTGGTGCGCTTGGTCTTGGACACCCGTGAAGAGCGGGACATCCACGATGCTCACACGATTCGCGCAGCGCTCGGTGTGCATCCCAAGGAGACGCTCATGACCTACGAGCACATGTACAGCCACACCGAGAGGCTGCTCTGGATCGCCGACGCGGCGGTTTGGTGCCATGGGGCCGGCGGTGATTGGCCGCGTCGGGCGAAAGGTGTCATCCGAGCGGTTGTGGATATCGACAACCGGACCTAGACAGCGCGAAACCCAGCCGCCGACCGTCCGGACGTTGACTGGGTTCACTTCCTCGGCCTACGGGGCCTTGGTGGTACCAACCATACAGGTCGTCTGCCGTCGATCCAGTCCCTTAACCCGAAGGTGTGATGCCCCGGATAGCGCGAAGCGCGGCTGCCAGCCGTCCGGCTGGGAACCGCGCTCACTTCCTCGGCCCACGTGGGCCTCGGCTCCTCAAAACATACATGCCCCTGGCCGCCGATCAAGCTGTATAACCCAGAGGCGTGATGCCCCGGAAAGCGCGAAGCGCGGCTGCCGACCGTCCGGACGGGAACCGCGCTCACTTCCTCGGCCCCTCATGGGCCTTGGTCCCTCAGATTTACCTGACTCCCGCCGCCGATCAAGTTGGGTAACCCAAAGGTGTGATGACCTGGCGAATGTGGTCCAGCGCACCCGTGAACTGGATGAACACGCAGGTCAGGTAACCTGAGGGCATCCCCCGCCCTCTGTAACAGGGAGCAGCCTGCTGTGGCTCGTGTCGTTGTCGACGTCATGCCGAAGCCCGAGATCCTCGACCCGCAAGGCCAGGCGGTGGCGAACGCGCTGCCCCGGCTGGGTTTCGAGGGGATCACCAGTGTCCGCCAGGGCAAGCACTTCGAGCTGGAGGTCGACGACGCCGTCGATGACGCCACGCTCGAGAAGATCGCCGAAACCTTCCTCGCGAACCCGGTCATCGAGGACTGGGTGGTTCGGCGGGTCGACGCATGAGCGTCCGCGTTGGGGTGATCACGTTCCCCGGCACGCTGGACGACGTGGACGCCGCCCGTGCGGCGCGGTACGCCGACGCTGAAGCCGTGCCGCTGTGGCACCGCGACCCCGACCTCAAGGGGGTCGACGCGGTGATCGTGCCGGGTGGGTTCTCCTACGGCGACTACCTCCGCTGCGGCGCCATCGCCCGGTTCGCGCCGGTCATGCAGTCGGTGATCGAGGCCGCGGGCAAGGGGATGCCGGTTTTGGGCATCTGCAACGGTTTCCAGATCCTGTGCGAGGCCGGGCTGCTGCCCGGTGCGCTGATCCGGAACTCCGGCCTGCACTTCGTGTGCAAGGACCAGTGGCTGAAGGTGGAGAACAACACCACCGCCTGGTCGTCCCGGTACGAGAAGGACGCCGAGATCCTCGTCCCCCTCAAGTCGGGCGAGGGTGGTTACCAGGCCACTCAGTCCATTGTGGACGAACTGGAGGGTGAGGGTCGCGTGGTGTTCCGCTACGTCGGCGACAACCCCAACGGGTCGCGCAACAACATCGCGGGCATCACGAGCGCGAACGGTCGGGTCGTCGGCCTCATGCCGCACCCGGAGCACGCGATCGACGCGCTGACCGGTCCCACGGACGACGGACTGGGCATGTTCCTCAGCCTGATGGACGAAGTGGTGAAGGCATGAGCATCGACACCGTCAAGCACGCTGAGACCACGCCCGACCAGGAGCAGCCGTTCCGGGAACTGGGCCTCAAGGACGACGAGTACGCGCGCATCCGCGAGATCCTCGGCCGCAGGCCGACGGACGCCGAGCTGGCGATGTACTCGATCATGTGGAGCGAGCACTGCTCCTACAAGTCGTCGAAGGTCTTCCTGCGCAAGTTCGACGAGTCGCTGACCGACGAGATGCGCTCGAAGATGCTCGCGGGCATCGGCGAGAACGCGGGCGTCGTGGACATCGGCGACGGCTGGGCCATCACGTTCAAGGTCGAGTCGCACAACCACCCGTCCTACGTCGAGCCCTACCAGGGTGCGGCGACGGGTGTCGGCGGCATCGTCCGCGACATCATCGCGATGGGCGCGCGCCCGCTGGCCGTCATGGACTCGCTGCGCTTCGGCAAGGCGGACGCCCCGGACACCCGCCGGGTCCTGCCCGGTGTGGTGGCGGGCGTCGGCGGCTACGGCAACTGCCTCGGCCTGCCGAACATCGGCGGCGAGGTCGTGTTCGACGAGTCGTACGCGGGAAACCCGCTGGTAAACGCCCTGTGCGTGGGTGTGCTGCGCACCGAGGACCTGCACCTGGCGCACGCGTCGGGCACGGGCAACAAGATCATCCTGTTCGGTGCGCGCACCGGGCTGGACGGCATCGGTGGCGTGTCCGTCCTGGCCAGCGACACGTTCGCGGGCGACGACGGCAGCGGCAAGCGCAAGAAGCTGCCCGCCGTGCAGGTCGGCGACCCGTTCACCGAGAAGGTGCTGATCGAGTGCTGCCTGGAGCTGTTCCAGGAGGGCATCGTGGTCGGCATCCAGGACCTCGGCGGCGCGGGCCTGTCCTGCGCGACGTCCGAGCTGGCCAGCGCCGGTGACGGCGGCATGCACGTGTACCTGGAGCGGGTTCCGCTGCGGGCAACGGGCATGACCCCGGCCGAGATCCTGTCGAGCGAGTCGCAGGAACGCATGTGCGCGGTCGTCGCCCCGGAGAACGTCGACGCGTTCATGGCCGTGTGTGAGAAGTGGGACGTCATCGCCTCCGAGATCGGCGAGGTCACCGAGGGCGAGCGCCTGGTGATCACGTGGAACGACGAGGTCGTCGTGGACGTGCCGCCGCGCACCGTGGCGCACGAGGGCCCGGTGTACAACCGGCCCATCGAGCGCCCGGCCGACCAGGACGCGCTGATCGCCAACGGCCCCGAGTCGCTGGCCCGGCCGACCGAGGCCGCGGACATCCTCCAGACCATCGTCACGATGGCCGCGTCGCCGAACCTGTCGTCCCGCCGCTGGGTCACCCAGCAGTACGACCGCTACGTGCGCGGTGGCACGGTGCTGGCGCAGCCGTCGGACGCGGGCATGATCCGCATCGACGAGGAGACCAACCGCGGCATCGCGCTGGCGACCGACTGCAACGGCCGGTTCACCAAGCTCGACCCGTACGCGGGCGCGCAGCTCGCGCTGGCCGAGGCCTACCGGAACGTGTCGGTCAGCGGCGCGACGCCCATCGCGGTGTCGGACTGCCTGAACTTCGGCTCGCCCGAGGACCCGGCCGTGATGTGGCAGTTCGAGCAGGCCATCCAGGGCATCATCGACGGCTGCCGCGAGCTGGGCATCCCGGTGACCGGCGGCAACGTCAGCTTCTACAACCAGACCGGCAGCACGGCGATCCTGCCGACGCCGGTCATCGGCGTGCTGGGCGTGATCGACGACGTGCGTCGCCGCATCCCGACCGGCATCGGCGCCGAGGCGGGCGAGACTCTGCTGCTGCTGGGCGACACCCGTGACGAGTTCGGCGGCTCCGAGTGGGCGCACCACGTGCACGGCCACCTGGGCGGCACGCCGCCGAAGGTCGACCTGGCACGGGAGCGGCTGCTCGGCGAGGTGCTGCTGGCCGGGTCGCGCGACGGCATGGTGTCCGCCGCGCACGACCTGTCCGACGGCGGTCTGGCCCAGGCGCTGGTCGAGGCCTGCCTGATCGGCGAGACCGGTGCGCGGGTGTTCCTCGACGACGACCAGGACGCGTTCACGCAGCTGTTCAGCGAGTCCGCGGGCCGCGTGCTCGTCGCCGTGCCGCGCAGTGAGGAACTGCGGTTCACCGACATGTGCACCGCGCGGCAGCTGCCGTGGCGCAAGGTCGGTGTCGTCGACCCGGAGTCCGAGTCCCTGGAGATCCAGGACCTCGGTCAGCTCCCGCTCGGCGAGCTCCGCGCTGCCTGGGAAGGCACGCTTCCCGCGCTGTTCGACTAGTACCCGCAGCGGCGGGGAGGCCAGGCCTCCCCGCCGCTGGCGGTCAGCCGTCGACCAGCGCCTGGAGCCGGTCGAGCCCGCCGTTGAACTGGTTCTGGTCGATCGGCGACGACGAGTACTGCCAGAACGTGTAGGTGTCCCAGTCGAACGGGAGCGCGCCGACCGCCGAGGCGTACCGGGCGACCCACAACGGGTTCGTGGTGCTGAAGCCCGCGCTGACGCACTGGTTCCACCAACTCGTCGACGTGTAGATGACCGGGTAGACGCCGGTCCGCGCGTAGTAGGTGTCGCTGAAGCTGAGCACCCAGCTGGTCATGGACGCCTTGGACAGGCCGTAGCAGGTGCTGCCGTACGGGTTGTACTCCATGTCCAGCGCGCCCGGCAGGGTCATGCCGTCCCCCGACCAGCCGCCGCCGTGACCGAGGAAGTAGTCCGCTTGCGCGGCGCCACTCGACCGGTCCGGTAGAGCGAAGTGGTACGCGCCGCGGACCATGCCCACGTCGTAGGAACCGTTGTACTGCTGGGCGAAGTACGGGTTCACGTACCCCGTGCTCTCGGTGGCCTTGACGTAGGCGAACCGCTTGCCGCCGTTCCAGTGGGATGCCCAGTCCACGTTGCCCTGGTAGCCGCTGACGTCGATACCCGCCACGGTCGCCAGTACCGCCGGGTCCGGCTTGGGCTTGACGGGGAGGCGAGAGCCGCGCTCGTGCTTGCGGATCTGGGACCCCATGGCGTGGTCCTGTTGGATCGCTTGGTCTTGCTCTGGCAGTGCGGGCGCCGCGGTGGCGGGGGACAACGCGGTGACCAGCAGGCCGGTGCACGCCGCTAGGACGGCGGCACCGCGCGCTAATTGGTTCATGTCGAACTCCTCGAGCCACTGCAGGGGGGAGGGGTGGCTCGATCAGAGAGTGTGCAGCGTCGGTAACACGATGGCCAGACTTCAGGTGAATTTGTCACGAGAAATGTCCGGTTCCTCAGTCCACCAGCGCGAGCAGCCGATCTTGCGCGGTGCGCGCCACCGGTGGTGACGGCCGGTCCCACACCGGGTAGACGCCCCGCTCCCGCGGCAGCGCCCCCGGCGTCGCCGAGTGCCTGGCCACCCACAACGGGTTCGGCGTGCCGTGGTCGGCGCCCGCGCACCGGCTCCACCAGGCCGCTGACGCGTAGACGACCGGGTAGCGGCCGGTCCACTCCCGGTACGTGTCGCTGAAGTCGTGCACCCAGTCCGACAGGGTGGCCTTGGACAGCCCGAAGCAGGCCCTGCCGTACGGGTTGTGCCCCAGGTCCAGCGCGCCCGGCAGGGTCATGCCGTCGTCCGTCCAGTCCCCGCCGTTGTCCACGAAGAACTCCGCCTGGTCCGCGCCGCTGGACCGGTCCGGCAGCGCGAGGTGGTACGCGCCCCGGATCAGGCCCGCGTCGAACGACTCCGCGTACTGCCCGCCGAAACCGGGGTGCACGTGGTCGACGCCCTCGGTGGCCAGCACGTACGCGAACCGCTTGCCCTGCTGCCAGTGCGCGGTCCAGTCGACCTCGGCCGGGTCCTGCGCGCTCACGTCGACACCCGACACCTGCTGCTCTGCCTGCCGCATGTCCGCCGGTCAGCCCAGCGCCACGCGGATGAGCTGTTCGGCGTTGCCGTTGAACAGGTTCTGGTCACCGGGGAAGAGCCCGGCCGCGTCCCACTGCCAGATGGTCTGGAAGTCCCAGCCGATCGGCAGCGCGCCCAGCACCTCGGTGTAGTGCGCGACCCACAGCGGATTCGTCTGTCCGAAGTGGACGCTGCCGCCCACGCACCTGTTCCACCAGGTCGTCGACGTGTAGATCGTCGGGTACCGCTGCGTGCGTGCGACCACCCGGTTGCTGAAGTCCAGCACCCACTGGGTCATCGCGGCCTGGTCGAGGCCGTAGCAGGTGTCGCCGTACGGGTTGTACTCCATGTCCATCGCGCCCGGCAGCGTCTTGCCGTCCGCGGACCAGCCGCCGCCGTTGTCGACGAAGAAGTCGGCCTGCTCGGCGCCGCCGGAGCGATCCGGCAGCGCGAAGTGGTACGCGCCCCGGATCATCCCGATGTCGTAGGAGCCGTTGTACTGCTGGCCGAACTTCGGGTTCTTGTACTCGGTGCCCTCGGTCGCCTTGACGTAGGCGAACCGGGCTCCGTCGGCCCAGGACTGGTGCCAGTCGACGTCACCCTGGTGGCTGCTCACGTCCATCCCCGGCACCTCGCCGTACGGCGCGAGTGAGCGGGCGGTTCTCGTGGTCCCCTCGTGCTTGGCGATCTGCGAGCCGGCGAAGTGCTCGGCGGACCCCTCGGGCAGCGGTGCGGCGATCGTGCTCGACACCGGCGCGGCGACGAGTGCGCTCGCCGTCATCGTGATGACGCCGAGCCGGGTGGTCCAGGTGCGGAATCGCGATCGGTGAGCCACAGGACGCCCCCATTCGGTCGTAGATCGTGGGCTGTATGGCCTAGATCCTGCGTCCAAATCGGGCGAACCGCACCTGGTGATCACCCGACCGGACCAGTCGAACGGCTCGTTCGGGGACGGCTCCCGGTCAGTCCAGGCGTGCGAGCTCGTCGGTGGTCAACTCCAAGTGGGTGGCTTCCGCCGAGTTGCGGATGCTCTCCGGCCGGGAGGCGCCGGGGATCGGGATGACGACCGGCGACTTGGCCAGCATCCAGGCGAGACACACCTGCTGCGGGCTGGCGCCGTGCGCCTCGGCGACCTCCGCGAACACCGCGTACCGGCTGCCGAGCTCGGCCGCCTTGCCGATGCCGCCGAGCGGGCTCCACGGCAGGAACGCGATGCCGAGCTCGTCGCACAGCTCCAGTTCGGGTTCACTCGACCGGAACGACGGGGAGAACTGGTTCTGCACGCTCACGAGCCTGCCGCCGAGCACCTCGTTGGCCTGCCGGATCTCGTCCGGGTTGAAGTTCGAGATGCCCGCCTGCTTGATCTTGCCTGCGTCCAGCAGTTCCGCCAGCACGCCGAACGAGTCGGCCAGCGGGACGGACGGGTCCGGCCGGTGGAACTGGTACAGGTCGATGGCCTCGACGCCGAGCCGCTTCAGCGACGCGTCGCACGCCGACCGCAGGTAGTCGGGGCTGCCGTTCAGGCCCCAGCCGCCACCCGCGACCCTGGTGTGGCCGCCCTTCGTGGCCACCACCACGCCGTCGGCCGCCGAGCCGATGGCACGCAGCGCCTCGGCGATCAGCTCCTCGTTGTGCCCGAAGTCGGAGTCGTCGAGCGAGTAGGCGTCGGCGGTGTCGATCAGCGTCACGCCCGCCTCGACCGCCGCGCGGACCGTGGTCAGCGCTTGTTCGCGGTCCGGGCGGCCTGCGATCGACAGCGGCATTCCGCCGAGTCCGATCGCGCTGACCTCGACATCGCCGATCCGGCGGGTGTGCATCAGGTGTACCTGCTTCCTACTTGTTGATCAGTGTTGATCGTTCGGATGTTTCGCTCTCCGTCCACGACGTGGACTGGAGTCCGGGATCGGCAGTCTGATCCGGTCGGCGATCGGCCCGTTCCCGCACGATGCGTTCCACCCGCTGATACCGGGTGTGCAGGGTGATGTCGGGGTCACCCACTCGATGCAGGACGTTGATCGCTGCCGCGTGGTCTGCCTGCCTCACCACCCCGCACCGGGTGCAGTGAAGCCGGTCCCCGCCGCGGTGCCCGAGGGCACCGCAGCACGGAACGACTTGTGAGGTGCAGGCCGCGTTGACCAGCGTGAGCGCAGAACCTCTGCGCTCCGACACGGTCGCGAGCGCCTCGGCGGTGACCCCTTTGGTCCACGCCGCCAAACGCCGGTTGACGTTGCGGCCACGCCGGGTGCGGCCGGTGAACGTCTTGGTGAGGTCTTCCGCCGCGATCAGCGTGGCCTTGTCCACGACAGCGTGCACCGCGCGGAACGTGGTGGTGCGCACCGTCTGCCGCCACCGGGACGATCGCCGGTCGCGCTTGATCGTGCCGAGGTTGTTGCGGGCGATCCGGTCCGCTGTGACGTGATCGCCGCGATCGCGGGCTTTCTCCGCGACCGCGCGGATCTTCGCCCGGCGAGCGTTCGTGCTCTTCCGGTGGTCCGACTCGGAGGCAAGCAGGTCGCCCAGTTCGGTGCCGTGGTGCTGCCCGTCGGAGTCGGTGAGGGCTTCGGTGTAGCCCTTGTCCACCCCGATCTCCCGGTCCCCGGCGGGCCGCGCCGAGGATGTCACCGTGTTCGCGTCGGTCTGGTAGTGCACCTCGACCCGGCGACCACGCAGGATGAGCCGCAGCGTCCCCGTGGGGACAACCGTGGTGGTGAGCGGGACACGCACCAGGTGACGACGCTCCAAGCCCGGTACCGCGAGCCAGATGTCGCCGTCCTCGGTCAGGGTGAACGTGCGGTACTGGTCGGAGCGCACCACGATCTGGTTGTGCGTGCGGTTGCGGCCACGCTTGCGGTGCTTCCGCATCTGCCGGGACAAGAACGGGTCCTCAGCCCAGACGTCCGCTTTCAACGCGGTGAACAGGCGCTTGCGCTCGGTCTGGTCCGCGGTTCGCCGGGTGACCGCTCGACGAACCGCTGTTTTCGCCGCGGCCCGGTTGGCGGCGATGTCCGCGACCGCGTCCCGAACGGTTTCCTTCCAGGCGTTGGCCAGGACACCGAACTCCGCGGCGGTACCGTCCGCCATCCAGCGGTCACGGATCGTCCGATCCGACAGCCCCGCCCCGGTGACAGACCCGTACCGCTGCCACACCTCGCCACGAACACGACCGAGCCGCCGTGCTTGCTCCGCGAGCTGCGCGTACTTGCCCTGGTTCAGATCCTTCGAGAACGCGACCCTGGTGACCTTCACCCGATCACCTCGCCGGACAACTCGTCTTCCAGTGTCGTCTCGTAGCGCCGCAACCCGTCAAAGCAACCCGAGAAGGTGTGCACGATCGTCACCAAGTCCACGACCATTTCCTGTCGCGGTGACAGAGATTCCTGGTTGGCGAGGAAGAATTGCTCCATCGCCGCGACCTGCGAGGCAAGGTTATCCTTCTGCCGCGGTGAGGACACGCGACAGTAGACACCAGTCTTGCGACTGGTGTCGTCGAATCCCCGACGCGGAACCGCGCGCACGTCTATGTCGGTGAAGCGCCGCTGCCCGGTGGATCCACGTCGGGCCTGGATGCGCCCTTCGTGTTCCCATCGGCGCACAGTGCCGGCCGAACGGCCGATCTTCTGCGCGAACTCGCCGATGCGGTACACAATGAACATTGTAGCCAATAGTAGACAAGTAGCGCTCGGTAGAGCACGGCCTTCTGGAAGAAGTTGATGGCTCAAGTCAACTCCGGACGCATTAAGCTGTCCAACAGAACAGGCTTATGACATTCAGCAGTCTGAGTGATTAATCGCGTAGTTTCGCCAACCGGAGTACTTCGTCGCGGCAGCCGAGGAGTGCCACTTCACCAGGGCCGCCAAACGCGTGCACGTCGCCCAGTCGGGGCTTTCGGCCTCGATCCGGTCGCTGGAGTCGGAGCTGGGAGCGCCCCTGTTCGTCCGCAGTACCCGGCAGGTCGAGCTGACCGAGGCCGGTCGTGCACTGCTGGTCGAGGCCCGGCGCGCACTCGGTTCGGTCGACGCGGCCCGTGACGCCGTCGCCGCCGTGCAGGGCCTGCGGCGCGGCACGCTGTCCGTCGGCAGCCTCCAGTGCCTGCACGTCGTCCACCTGCCCGCCGTGCTGGCCGCGTTCCACGACGCTCACCCCGGCGTGGAGATCCGGCGGCGGCAGGGCGGCACCGCCGACCTCGTGGAGGAGGTGCGGTCCGGGCGGATCGACGTGGCGTTCGTGACCCGGTCGGCCGCCAAGGACGTGCGGATGTCCACCCTGGCGACCGAACCGCTGGTGCTGGAGTGCTCCCCGGACCACCCGATGGCGCGGCGGACCTCGGTCGCGCTCGGTGAACTGGCGGGCGAGTCCTTCGTGGACTTCAACGCCGGGTGGGGAACGCGGGACGTCGTCGACCGCACGCTGACCGCGGCCGGCGTGGACCGGCGGGTCGGTGTGGAGGTCAACGACGTCCACTCACTGCTGGACTTCGTCGGCTTCGGCTTCGGCGTCGCGCTCGTGCCGCAGTCGTTCTCGGTCAAGACGGACCTGGTGCAGTTCGTCGGACTGGAGGGCGGGCCGGTCGCGGAGACCGTCGTGGTCACCGGTGCGACCGTCAGCGCCGCCGCCAGGGCGCTGCTCGACCTCGTGCGCCCCGGCTAGCCGCCAGCCCTCGGGCGGAGCCACCCTCATGGCGGTGCCGGGCAGGACGGTGAGCGTGCCCTTCAACGGCTTCGGCACGTCCTCGCCCAGGTGCAGGAACGTGCTCACCTCGGCGCCGGACAGGTCGACCTCGTCGGAGAAACTGGTGTCCTGCAAGGAGAGTCCGCCGGTGAACCGGGCGTCCTTGGCGAACACGCGCCCGTGGAACACGGCCCCGGAGAGCAGCGTGGGTTTGGTGACGTCCAGCTCGCCGAGCTGGGTGATCCCGTAGAACTGGGTGCGTCGCGCGGTGAGCCTCCCGATGCGCCTGCCGGACAGCCTGAGGTACTCGACCGTCGCCCCGGTCAGGTCCAGGTGGTACCGCGTCGGGTCGGTGTTCATGCCGAACGGCAGCATGTCGGTGATCAGCCGCTGGGCCGTGCGGCGGACCTCGCGCTCCCGGTCGAACTCCTTGTCCGGCCCCAGCGTGGACTGGTCCGGGTCGTCCTTGCGGTCGGCGAGGGCATGGTGCTCGAACGGCCGCCGCAGGTACGCGCACAGCACGTCCAGCACGGTCTGCTTGTACCGCGGCGACGACTCCGTGAGCCTGTTCAGCGCGTGCATCGCGCCCACCCGCACCTGATCCGCCTCGTGGCCGAGCATCTCGACCGACCGCGCGAACCGCTCGTCGGCGACCTTGTCGCTCTCCAGTTCGTGCCGCGCCTCCTCGGTGCGGCGCCTGCGGTCGTTGAGCCACAACGCGTACAGCGCCACGACCGCGCCGCCCGCCAGCCCGCCGGTCTTGATCGCCTCGGCCTTGGACAGCTTCGGCTCCACGAGCAGCAGAACCACGACCGTCGCGACCGACACGGCGATCGCCGCCAGCACGCTGGCCAGCAGCATCAGTCGACCGCGCATCACAGCACCTCTTCGATGGGCCCGGCGGTCCAGCCGTCCGGCAGGGTGTTGTCCGATCCTTCCGAGACCGCCAGTCCGCTGATGTCCGGCGGGCTGGCGAACACGGCTCCCCGCAAGGAGATCCCGCCGCTGTACGAGCCGTGGGCGAACTTCGAGGCGCTGCGGAACTCCGTCTCCTGGAAGTCCACGGGACCGTGGGACGTGAAGCAGCTGAACCACGCCTTCGCGAGGAAGACCACGTGGTGCCCGTGCAGCCTGCCGTTGTTGACGGAGTCGGTGAAGTAGACGTCGCGGTGGAACTTCGCGTGGTGGAACGAGTTCGACCGGTGCAGTTCCGCGGACCGCGCGGTGAGCTGGCCGACGTGCCTGCGGGAGATGTCGAAGTACTCCAGGCTCGCGTTGGTCAGGTTCAGGTCGTAGAGCGGCGGGTCCACGACGTCCACGTGCGGGAGCAGGTCGGCGATCAGCTGCTGCGCGGTCAGGCGCACTTCGAGTTCGACGGAGGAGCCCTTCGCCTCGCGGTCGAACGGCCGCCGCAGGTAGGAGCAGAGGATGTCCAACACGGTCTGCTTGTACCCGTCGCGGGACTTCGCCAGGCCCGCCAGCGCGTGCAGCGCGCCGACCCGCACCTGGTCGGTCTCGTGGCCCAGCAGTTCGATGGCGCGGGCGAACCGCTCGTCGGCCACCCGCGACCGGTCGTGCTCGGCCCGCTGGTTCTCCAGGCCCTGCCGGTCCTTCTCGATCTCCTGCCGGGCTTCGTCGGTGCGGCGCCTGCGGTCGTTGAGCCACAGCGCGTACAGCGCGATCACCGCGCCACCGGCCAGCCCGCCGGTCTTGATCGCCTCGCCCTTGGCGATGGTGCTGTCCACCACGAACAGCCAGCCGCTGACCAGCAGGAATGCGCCGATGGCGCCGGCGATCGTCGGGGCGAGCATGTTCCGGCTCCCGCGCAGCCGGACGACGAGCAACACCAGTGCGACGACGAGGACGACCGCTCCCGCGATCCAGAGGTACTCCACAAGGACGGCATTCTGCTCGGTGGGTGCCGCCACTGTCCGCCGAACCCGGAACCGGTGGTGCGAGCGGTGTGCCAACTCACCGTGGTGGACCATGATGGGGGAGTAGCGGCGTGGCCGAAGGGGAGTGCGCGGTGGATCGGCCGAAGTGGGTATCGCAGGACATCGACCTGGAGCGGCCGAGTGTCGCCCGCGTGTACGACTACCTGCTCGGCGGTGCGCACAACTTCGCGGCGGACCGGGCAGTGGCGAACCACGCGCTGGAGGCCATGCCGTCGGTGCGCCAGGTGGCCCGGACCAACCGGGCGCTGCTGCGCCGGATGGTCCGCCACCTGCTCGACCTCGGCGTCCGCCAGTTCCTCGACCTCGGGTCCGGCATTCCCGCCGCGGGCAACGTGCACGAGATCGCGCACCGGGTGGACCCGGACGCGAAGGTCGTCTACGTGGACGTCGACCCGGTCGCTGCCGCGCACGGCAGGACGATCCTCGCGGACGTGCCGAACGCGATCACGCTGCAAGCCGATGTCCGCGACCCGAAAACGGTGCTGGAGTCCGCAGAAGTGCGAGAACTGCTGGACTTCGAGCGGCCGATCGCGGTGCTGATGGTCGCGGTGCTGCACTTCGTGCCGGACTCCGACGACCCGTGCGGGATCATCGCCGACTACCTCGACCCGCTCGTTCCGGGCAGCTACCTCGGGATCTCGCACTCCGGTTTCGAGGACGGCGACCTGGACGACGCCGCCGCCGAGGCGACCCAGCGGTACAGCGAGCAGGTCACCCCGCTCACCTACCGCAACCAGGCGGAACTCCGATCCCTGTTCGGGGACCTGGAGATCGTGGACCCCGGAGTGGTCCGGATGCCGCAGTGGAAACCCGAGTCCCCGGACGACGTCGACGAGTCGGCTGAGCACTTCCCCGGTTTCGCCGGGTTGGGACGAAAGCACTAATGGTCGACTCCAGTGGGCTACCGGCCGTATCCTCTGCGTTTGTGGTGGCAGGCCGACGAACATGACGGAACGGGTTGACCAGCGGGTGCCCAGCAGCCGATCGGAATTGGACCCGGCCATGGTGGCCGGGTCCGAAGCGTTCGCGCGCACGTGGGCCACGGCTGTCATCGGCAGCAGCTACGTGCCGATGACCAGGGCTGAGGTGGCCGAACACCTCCAGGCGCTGACCGAGGTGCTGGTCGCGGCACTGCTCGCGAACCCGTTCCGCACGGCTCCCGGCTACGAGATCGGGTCCCGGCTGGTCGAGGCCCACTTCACCGGCACGGACACGCTCGGCCGGACCGTGCAGCTGCTCGGCGACGACCTGCTGACCGAGTTGGGCATCGGCGTGGACTCCCGGATGTCGTCCCGCCTGGCCGCGCTCCAGGGCGCGCTGGCCGCCGGGTACGCCCGTGCGCTGCGCGAGCGGACGCTGGCCGAGCAGGAAGCCATCCGCGCCGCCGTGCTGGACGCCCGCGACCAGGCCGAGACGGCGCTGCGGGCCAGCGAGGCCAGGTTCCGCGCGATGTTCACCGAGGCCGCGATCGGCATCGGCATCGCGGACATCGAGGGCCGGATACTGGACGTCAACCAGGCGTTGCAGGACATGCTCGGGTTCAGCGTCGAGGAGATGCGGCAGTACAACATCCGCGACCTCATGCACCCCGAGGACAGCGGCAACGTCTGGCGGCTCTACGACCAGCTGATCGCGGGCGACTGCGACCACTACCGCGCCGAGAAGCGCTTCCACCGCGCCGACGGCGAGCAGGTGTGGACGCACCTCACGCTGTCGCTGGTCCGCGACGACCACGGCGAGCCGCAGTACCAGGTCGCCATGATCGAGGACGTCACCGACCGGCACCTGCTGCAGAACCGGCTGCGCTACCAGGCGCTGCACGACCCGCTGACCGGGCTGCCGAACCGCGCGCTGTTCCTGGAACGGCTGGGCCGCGTGTTCGCCGCCGCCGCGCACACGCCCGGCCGCCGGGCCGGGCTGTGCTACCTGGACCTGGACGGCTTCAAGGTCATCAACGACAGCCTCGGCCACGACATCGGCGACCAGCTGCTGGTCGAGGTCGGCCGACGGCTGGACCACTCGGTGTCCGGCGAGGGCAAGCTCGTCGCGCGCATGGGCGGCGACGAGTTCGTGATCCTGGTCGAGGGCTCGGGCAGCACCCAGGACATCGTCAACGTCGCGGACCGCGTGCTGCACGAGCTGGAGGCCCCGATCAAGATCGGCGGCCACGAGCTGACCGTGTCGGCGAGCATCGGCATCGTGGAACGGCCGCTCGAAGGCACGACGGCCGCCGACCTGATGCGCGACGCGGACATCACGCTGTACTGGGCGAAGGCCGACGGCAAGTCCCGGTGGGCGCTCTACAACCCCGAGCGCAACGCCCGCGAGGTCGCCCGCTTCACCCTGTCCGCGACCATGCCCGCCGCGCTGGAGCGCGACGAGTTCTACGTGGACTACCAGCCGCTGGTGCGCCTGGCGGACACCAAGGTCGTCGGCGTCGAAGCGCTGGTCCGCTGGCAGCACCCCGAGTTCGGCAGGCTCGCGCCCGACCGGTTCATCGAGCTGGCCGAGGAGACCGGCCTGATCGTGCCGCTCGGCCGGTGGGTGCTGCGCAAGGCGTGCGAGGAGGCCCGCCGCTGGCTCGAGGAGTTCGGCGACGCGGCCCCGTTCGTCAGCGTGAACCTCGCCGTGCGGCAGAGCCGCGACCCCGAGCTGGTGCGCGACGTGAAGCGCATCCTCGACGAGTGCGGGCTACCCCCGCACCACCTGCAACTGGAGCTCACCGAGAGCGCCATCATGGGCACCGCCGACGAGCCGCTGGAAGCCCTGCGCGCCCTGTCGGACATGGGTGTCCGCATCGCTATTGACGACTTCGGCACCGGCTACTCCAACCTCGCGTACCTCAAGCACCTGCCGGTGCACGAACTCAAGATCGCAGGGTCGTTCATGGAAGGGCTGCGCGCGGCGGACGAGGAAGACGCCGTGGACGCCCAGATCGTGTCGACCCTCGTGCAGCTCGCTCACGCGTTGGGGCTCGGCGTTACCGCCGAAGGTGTGGAGACGCCGTCCCAGGCCAAGCGGCTGCACCGAATCGGGTGCGACACCGGTCAGGGTTGGTTCTTCGCCCGGCCGGGTCGCCCCGAGGATGTTGACCGGTTGTTGCGGGGCGGTCTTTAGGTCAGCAGGATCTTCAGTAGTTCGTCCAGCTGGTTGATCTGCTCCTGGGTGAGCGGTGCGAACGATCGGGCGATGACCCGTTCCACGATTTCGTCACCTGCCCGTCGTAGCTCCAGGCCTCGTTTTGTGAGTTGGTGCCGCACGGCCCGGCCTGGTGCTGGGACCCGTTCGATCAGGCCCCGGTTGATCATCCGGTTGGCCAGCGTCCCGAACGCCTGGTCGCTTTGGAACGTCAGTTGGGCCAGGTCGTGGGAGGACGCTTCGGGGTTCTCGTCCAGGTGTCGTAGGGCGTCCCACTGGACGAGGCTGATGTCCAGGGCGGCCAGTTCGGCGTTCAACTCGCGGTGGTGCCGCATCTGCAGCCGCTTCACCGCCAGC
>JBDSAJ010000923.1:0-4603 GCA_039922235.1 Umezawaea sp. | reverse complement strand
TGGACGACCGCCACCACCATCAACAACCCCGGCCCGCGGAGCAGACGCGCGATGACCCCGATGGGCATCGTGCCCATCGGGGTGTCCAGCAGCGGGGAGTCGTAGCGCATCGGCGGGCGGGTGGCGCTGCGGTAGAGCGCGGCCACCGCGCCCGCGGTGGACAGCGCCAGGTGCGGTGCGGTCACGACCGGGGTCGCGAGGGTCCACAGGACGGCGGCGGCCGTGGGCAGGACGAGGTGGACCAGGCGGAGTTCGCCGTCCGAGCCGCCGAGGGTCCGGCGCAGGGCGGCGGAGCCGCACACCAGCCGCAGGCCGCGGGCGAAGCGGTCGGCGACCAGGAACGCGCACCCGAGGTGGACGGCGGCGACCGCGTTCGGGGCGACCAGTCGTTCGGCCAGGTAGGGCACGGGCAGCAGGGCGCAGAAGACCAGGAACGCCAGCGGTTGGCGGGTGTGGCGGGCCAGTTCGGCGCGCAGGAGGGCACGCGGCCTGCCGCCGGAGAACCGGACCGGGCGCACGGTCCCGGTGGCGCGGGCCTGGCGCAGCAGCATGGTGCCCGACAGCAGCGTCGGGTCGAGGAACGTGGTCGCGGTGGCCGTGACGGCGGCGATCTCCGCACCGTCCGACAGCGCGCCGCGCGTCATCAGGGCCAGCGCCCGGTGCGCGTGCCACACCGCCGCCGCGGCCGCGACGACGAGCACCACACCGGTCACCCGCGGATCGGGTGTCCACGTCGGCCACGGCAGCGCGGGCACCGCCGCGAGCACCCCGGCGAACGCCGCCAGCGCCGCGACCAGCACGGTGATGCCGTGGCGCGGCAACGACGTCCGTCGCCTGCTCGCCTGCGCCTCGACCAGCGCGGCGCACACCAGGACGCCGATCAGGGCACCCAGTGCCGCGGCCGGGAGCGTGACGGCCAGTCCGAGCGCCGCGCCCGTCGCGGCGGCGACGCCTACCAGCGCGAGGAACCTCGGGGTCAGCAGTGCCCGCCGGTCGACCGGCGAGCTGAACAGCCACGTCCGCGCGGCGGGCGAGACCAGCACGGGTCCGACCGCCATCGCCGCCCGGCACAGCAGCGCGACGCCCAGCAGGGCCGCCAGCAGGACGATCCAGCGCACCAGGTCCGGCGCGTGCGCCGGTCCCGACACCACGACCGAGTCCAGGCCGGAGACCACCAGCCCACCGACGATGACGACGTACAGGGCGTGGCCGTACAGGTCCGAGAGCCGCGCGGTGAGCGAACGCGGGTCGGCGCGGTAGAGGCGGAGCGCACGGCGGAGTTCGACGGCGGGGATCGTCATGCGCCCAGGTCGACGTGCTGGTCGGCCACCGCGTCGCGCAGCACCGGGTCGTGGGTGGCGAGCAGGACCGCCACCCCGGCGTCCTTCTCGGCCTTCAGCCGCTGCCCCAGCCACTCCCGCCCGGCCGCGTCGAGCCGCTGCTCGGGCTCGTCCAGCACCAGCAGCCGCCGCGGCCGGACGAAGCATGATGCCAGTGCCAGCCGCCGCCGCTGCCCGCTGGACAGGGTCGCGGGGAGCTGGTCGGCGACGGCGTCCAGCCCGAGTTCGGCCATGGCCTCGTCCACCGAGCCACCGCCGTGCGCGTGGGCGTACAGGTCGAGGTGCTCGATGACGGCCAGGTCGGGGAAGAAGTCGAAGTCGTCCAGCACGGACGCCACCCCGGCCCGCACGGCCGGATCGGACTCCCGCATCACCGCTCCGTCGAACAGCACCTCACCCGCGTCGGCCTCCGTGGAGCCGACCACGCAGTGCAGCAGCGTCGACTTGCCCGCCCCGTTCGGCCCGACCACGGCGGCCGCTTCCCCCGCGCGCACCGCGAACGACACCTCGCGAAGCACGGTCAGCCCGCCGAACGCCTTCGTCAGCCCGCGAACCTCCAGCACACCCGTCACTTCCGGTTGGTCTCGTCGTAGACCGCCTGCCCGGCGACGATGTCCGCGGTGTTGTCCCTGATCCAGCTGAACATGGTCGCCAGCGGCGTGCGGCCGGTGCTGGAGGGTGCCGACGCGCTGTTCCTGCCCGGCCACCGGGTTCGCCGAGTGGGCACACCGCACCGCCGCGGCGTTCCGCTGAGCACTGGTGGGGGTGCCGCGGCACCCCCACCAGCCGGTGTCAGAGCGAGTGCTGCAACCGCTGCGCCATCAGCTTGATGAAGCGCGCCGGGTCGGCCAGTTCGCCGCCCTCGGCGAGCAGCGCCATGCCGTACAGCAGTTCCGCGGTCTCGGCGACGCCCTCGTCCTCCGGACGGGACTCGTGCGCGGTGCGCAGGCCGGTGACCAGCGGGTGCGTCGGGTTCAGCTCCAGCACGCGCTTCTGCTTCGGCACTTCCTGGCCCATGGCCCGGTACATCTTCTCCAGCGTCGGCGTGATGTCGTGGGCGTCGCCGACGATGCAGGCGGGGGACGTGGTCAGGCGCGACGACAGCCGCACCTCCTTCACGTTCTCCGAGAGCGTGGTCGTCATCCACGTCATCAGGTCGGCGAAGTCCTTCTTCGCCTCGGCGTTCTTGTCCTCGTCGTCCTTGTCGAGGTCGACCTCGCCCTTGGCGATGGACTGGAACTGCTTGCCGTCGAAGCCGCTGACGTGGTCGACCCACATCTCGTCGATCGGGTCGGTCAGCACGAGGACCTCGAAGCCCTTGGCCTGGAAGGCTTCCATGTGCGGCGAGTTCTCGATGATGGACCGCGACTCGCCGGTCAGGTAGTAGATGACCTCCTGGCCCTCCTTCATCCGCGCCACGTAGTCCTTCAACGTGGTGGGCGCGTCGGCGTCGTGGGTCGACGCGAAGGAGGCGATCTCCAGGACCGAGTCGCGGTTGTCGACGTCGTCCAGCAGGCCTTCCTTGACGGCCGCGCCGAACGCGCTCCAGAACTTCGAGTAGTTCTCGGCGTTGTCGGCCATCATCGTCTTGACCGTCTGGAGGACCTTCTTCACCAGGCGGCGGCGGATCATCCGGATCTGCCGGTCCTGCTGGAGGATCTCGCGCGACACGTTGAGCGACAGGTCCTGCGCGTCGACGACACCCTTGACGAAGCGCAGGTACTCCGGCATCAGCGCTTCGCAGTCGTCCATGATGAAGACGCGCTTCACGTAGAGCTGCACGCCGCGCTTGCGCTCGCGCATGAACAGGTCCAGCGGCGCCTGCGCCGGGATGAACAGCAGTGCCTGGTACTCGAAAGTGCCCTCCGCCTGGATGCGGAAGGTCTCCAGCGGGTCGTTCCAGTCGTGGCTGATGTGCTTGTAGAACTCGTTGTACTCGGCCTGCTCGACCTCGCTGCTGGACCGGGCCCAGAGCGCCTTCATCGAGTTGACCGTCTCCAGCTCGGGTTCCTCGGAACCCTCCTTGGCCATCTTCACCGGCCAGGTGATGAAGTCGGAGTACCGCTTGACGATCTCGCGGACCTTGCGCGTCGACGCATAGTCGTACAGGTGGTCCTCGGCATCCTCGGGCTTGAGGTGCAGCGTCACGGTCGTGCCCTGCGGCGCGTCGGCGACGGGCTCGATCGTGTACGTGCCCTCGCCCTCGGACTCCCAGCGCACGCCCTCGGCGGCGCCCGCGCGCCGCGTCACCAGGGTGACCTTGTCCGCGACCATGAAGCTGGCGTAGAAGCCGACGCCGAACTGGCCGATCAGGTCCTGCGACCCCGCGGCGTCCTTGGACTCCTTGACCTTCTTCAGGAACTCCGCGGTGCCGGACTTCGCGATCGTGCCGATGAGGCCGATGACCTCGTCGCGGGTCATCCCGATCCCGTTGTCCCGCACGCTGAGCGTGCGCGCCTCGGGATCGACCGCGATCTCGACGTGGAGATCAGTGGTGTCGGCGTCCAGGTCCTTGTCGCGGAACGACTCCAAGCGCAGCTTGTCCAGCGCGTCGGAGGCGTTGGACACGAGTTCCCGCAGGAAGACGTCCTTGTTCGAGTAGATCGAGTGGATCATCAGTTGGAGGAGCTGGCGCGCCTCGGACTGGAACTCGAATGTCTGGGTCGGCGTGGTCACGTTCGGCGATGTTACCGAACGGCCCGTGCCCCTGGCACGCACCTCGCCACTTCGGGGGCGGTGCAACCCCGAAGCCGCAGAAGGAGTGTTCCGCGTTGATCGACATCGTCGGTCCATGGGGGCGGGCCGCAGGGGCCTGGCCAGAAGGAGGAGTCGAATGAGGATCGCCAAGACAGCGGTCGGGGTCGGACTCGCCGTGGGGGCGTTGCTGGGTGGCGCCGCGCAGGCTTCGGCCGCGCCCGGTGACTTCAGCGAGCAGTACTACGTCACGGCCTGGCACGACGTGAACGTCCGGGTGTGCGCCAGCACTAACTGCGCCATCGAGCCGGCCGTCGTGAAGCTGTACGCCAAGCAGAAGGCGCTCGGCGTCTGCTGGGAGCACGGCGAGTCGATCACCGACTTCGGGATCACGAACGACAACTGGGTGAAGATCAGCATTAAGGACGTCGGCGCGGGGTACGTCAGCGGGCTGTACCTGCTGGGCAACGAGCGGGGCAACCTCCCGACGCCGGAGGTCTGCCTGCCTTGACCGGCCAGTGACGCCCGGTCCGTGTCACGGACCGGGCGTCACGCCAGGTCGAGGTAGA
>JBDSAJ010000922.1:0-5560 GCA_039922235.1 Umezawaea sp. | reverse complement strand
TTCGCCCACGCCAGCATGCGCAGCCGCTTGACCAGGGTGAAGTGGTAGTACCGGTCCTCCGGCTTGGCGAACCCGTACAGCGGCGGCACGAACGGCGCGTCCTCCAGCGCCTTGAAGATGGTGTCCGCGGCCACCGACGGCAGCATCCGGTCCGCGCGCACCTCCTCACCGATCTCGAACACCCTGCGCAGCAGTTCGGGCAGTCCGTTCGGCAGCTTGAACCAGAACGGGCCGTCGCCGAGCCGGGCCGACGTCGACCAGTCGCCGCTGCGCAGGCTCTGGTTGCGGGTGCTCTTCAGCGACAGCGCGGCCAGCATCGACCACAGCAGCCACACCCGGCTGAACGCGTTCCACAGCCGGAAGTCGCGGGTGGCGACCTGGGCGGTGGCGAGGATGGCGTCGTTGAACTCGATCAGCGAGTCCTGGAACGCGGCCACCGGCGCGAACCGCTCCGGCGACCAGTCGTCCGTGCGGGCCGCCTGCACCAGCACCGGAGCCAGGACGTAGACCATCTCCGCGGCCATCGTCACGTCACGCGACAGGAACAGGTCGTTGCGGCTCGCCGACCGCTCGAACAGGAAGTGCCTGCGCCCCACCGTGGCCGACACGGTCCGCTGCCACAGGTCGTCCGCCGCCCACGGCCGAGCCGCGGACGCCGACTCGAACGTGCGGCGCAGCTGCGGGAACCGGTCGATCAACGCCCGGAACGCCGCCTCCGGGTCCTTGGGCAGGTCGTCGAACCGGTCCGGGTCGACGCTGACCGCCACCGAGCACCGCGCCGTGCCCGCCTGCGCGTGGTTGTCGAAGTGCGCGACCTGGATCCAGCCGCCGTCGAAGAGGTGGCTGATCGTGCCCAGCGACCACGGCGACGCCTGCGGGTAGTCCGCGAGCGGCACGCGGTCCTCGAACATCTGCACGCCGGTCATGTGGGTGGTGAACACCCGCGACCGGGTTCGCATCCGGGCCACCGGGTCCGGGCCGCCCAGCTTCGCCAGGATCGGCGACTCGGGCCCGATGGAGTCGATCAGGTACCGGGCGCGGAACGTGGTGTTGTCCGACACCGTGACGGTGACCCCCTCGGCGGTCGGCGAGACCGCGGTGAACCGGCGCCGGTGCCGGACGCCGCGCGCGCCGTACCGCCGGGCCACGTCGTAGGTGTACTGGTCCACGTCCGCCCGGTACATGTGCCACTCGGAGTGCTCGCCCGGCACGTTGAACTGCACCGTCTGCTTCGGGTCCTGCGCCCGGTCCGGGCGGTGGTACAGGAAGCTCAGGCTGCGCTTCGCGCCGCTGGTGTTGCGCACCCGGTCCGGCAGCTCGATCGTCAGGCCGAGCGCGGCGATCTCGGGGATCTCGAACTTGCGCGCCAGGGTGAAGAAGATCTCCGCGGTGTAGGGGACGGTGGTCTCCCCCGCAGGCTGGGTGGCGTCGGACTCGCTGTCCACGAGCAGGACCCGCAGGCCCTGCTTCGCCAGAACGGTGGCGAGCAGGTTCGACGCGAGATGAGCGCCGACGATGGCGACGTCGTACTTCTCCTCGGGGTCGGCGAACCGGTGGTCGTCCTCCATCGTGCTTCCTCCACGTCGTGGGCGGTCTCTGGTGAACGGGACGGTGGGACGGGCGTCAGAACAGCTTCCCGCCGCGCAGCCTGGCCTTGATCGCCTCGCGCGCGTTGCCGACGAGCAGCCGGGCGACCTCCGGGTCGCCTTCCTTCGCCGACCAACGGACCATCTTGAACAGCTTCTTCGGGTTCGGGTTGATGAACCGGACCTCGCGCTCGGCGAACCCGAGGTGCTTGGGCACGTAGTTCGCGCGCACGATCTCCTCGTAGAGGACGTCGGCGGCCTCGTCCGCGGTGGTCGCGCCCGACTCGACCGCGTCGGTCTGCTTCACCATCAGCTCGTGCAGCCCGGCGAAGCCGTCGTGGCCTGGCCAGTACAGGCCGAGGTGCGGCAGGTTCTCCAACGCCCGGAAGTGCTTGTCGTCGCCGTCCTTGCGGTAGTTGGTCAGCGCCTCCTGGAGGCGGTAGACGCCCGCGTTCGCGCCCCAGCCCCAGATCCGGAAGACCGCGCTCCACAGGCCGTAGTGGGCGAACGAGATGAACGCCGCGTTGACCAGTGCGTCGTTCTCGTCCAGCTGCGCCTGCTGGAGCTTGTCCACGTAGGCGAACCGCTCGGCGGAGAAGTCGCCGTCCTTGACCGCGTCCAGCAGCCGGTAGGCGAGCACGTTGATCGCCTCGGTGGTGTTGGACAGGCCGCGGGAGAACAGCGGGTCGATGAAGCCCGCAGCGTGCGACAGCAGCAGCCAGCGGTCGCCGACGGTGGCCTTCGACGAGTACTGGAGCCGGTCGGTGGAGATCCACTCGCGGGCCGCGATGGCGCCGTCGAACTGGCGCTGGATGTCCGGGAACGGCGCGGCCAGGCGGGCGAAGTCCTCCTCGGCGCTCATGCCGGGGACCTTCGGGTACTTGCGGGGGTCGACGGTCATGCCGACGCTGCACAGCGGGTTGGTCGACCACTTGTTGTTGTCGAACGCGATGACCCAGGCCCAGCCGCGGTCGAACATGTGGTGCACGGTGCCCTCGTACCACGGCACGGGCGGGCGCAGGTCGTCCGGCAGGTGGTCGAACAGCCGGTCCGTCGGCGTCACGTTGAGCATGTGGTTCCACAGCGACCGCGAGTGGTGCTTGAACCGGGTCGGGTTCTCCCGCAGGTCGAACTTCTCCGCGACCGGCGAGCGGAAACCGCTGGCGTCCACCAGGTACCGGGCCCGGTACTCGCCGCCGCGCCCGCTGATCGAGACGCCGGTGTCGTCGAAGTCGAGGTCGGTGACGAAGAAGTTCTGCCGCAGCTTCGCCCCGTACTTCGCGGCCACGTGGAACAGGTAGGCGTCGACGTCCTGGCGGAAGTAGTGCGCGGCCTCGTGCAGCAGCTGCGGCGGGGTGTTGAACTCGTTGACCTCGCGCGGGTTCTGCGGCTGACCCTCGTGGTGCAGCAGGAAGCCGAAGTGCCGCTTGACGCCGAACCGCGGCCCCAGCGCCTTGGTGGTCTCGGTGAACGAGGCCAGCGCCGAGATCTCCGGCACGTCGTACCGCTCGGCCAGCGTCCGCAACGTCACCAGGGTGTACGGGATGGTCGACTCGCCGATGGCGAACCGCGGGTGCGACCCGCCGTCCAGCAGCAGCACCTTCGTCCCGTGCCGGGCCAGGATCGCGGCCAGCAGCGAGCCTGCGAGCCCGGAGCCCAGGATCGCCACGTCGTAGGTGACGCCTTCCTCGGGCATGGCCGAACTGTCTACTGTGGTCATGGGCGTACTCCTCGTCCTCGTGGTTGTCAGTTGCCGCGACTGAACAGGCCGCGCAGTCGTTCCTTGACCAGCCCGCCCATGGCGCCGTGCAGCAGCCCGCCGATCTCCTCCGGTGCGCTGCCCGCGGCCCAGCGGGCGGCCTTGACCATCTTGGGCGGGGTGATGTGGACGAACCGCTCGGCCGGTTCGCCCATCCCGAACGCCGGCGGCACGTAGTCGGCTTCCTGGAGCGAGGCGAACAGCCGCTGGGCGGCGACCTTCGGGTCGAGCGACCCGTCCTCCACGGCCTGGCACAGCTCCCGCGTCCGGGTGCGCAGGGCGTTGTAGTTCTCGCTGATCGGGAACGGCGAGCCGGGGTACCTGGTCTGCTCCAGGTCGCGGAACACCTCGTCCCGCTTGTCGGCCGCGAACGTGAAGTAGGCGTTCTCCAGGGTCAGCGCGGCGAGGACGGTGCTCAGCGCCCAGGTGCGGAAGACCGCGTTCCACAGGTCGTAGTCCCGGAACGCGACGAACGACGTGTAGACGAGGTCGTCGTGCACGTCGAACAGGCCCTCCTGGAGGTCCTCGACGTACTGGAAGCGGTCCATGGACCAGTCGCCGTCCCGCGAAGCGTCGATCAGCCGGTACGCCAGCGCGTTGACCACCTCGAACGAGTTGGTCAGGCCGCGGGAGTACAGCGGGTCGATGAACCCGGCGGCGTGCGAGGTGAGGCAGAAGCGGTCGCCGACGACCTGCTTCGACGAGTACTGCAACCGCCCGGTCGAGGTCCACGGCCTGGCGGCCCGCGCGTCGCGGAACTGGTGCGCCACATCGGGGAAGCGGCGCAGGAAGTCGTCGAACTCCTGCTGCGGCGTCAGATCCGTTGCCGGGTGCACGCGCGGGTCGAGGGTGAGGCCGACGCTGCACAGCGGGTTGAGCGAGCCCTTGTGGTTGTCGAACGGGATCACCCACAGCCAGCCGCCGTCGAAGACGTGGTGCAGGGTGCCGTCGTGCCACCGGCTCGGCTGCCCGTGCAGGCCGCCGGACGGCGACTCGTCGTACGGCGTGACGCCGACCATGTGGGTGAACAGCGACCGGGTGTGCGTGCGGGCGCGGGTCGGGTTCTCCCGCAGCGACAGCTTCTCGGCCACCGGCGAGCGGAAACCGCTGGCGTCGACCAGGTACTCGGCGTGGAACCGCTCGCCGTCCTCCGCGATCAGCTCGACGCCCGTGCCGCCGTCGATGTCGATGTCGGCGACCTTCACTCCGGTGCGGCCGTCCACGCCGTACTTGATGGCCAGGTTGTACATGTAGGCGTCCACGTCCTGGCGGAACAGGTGCGTTTCGGTCTGCAGCACGGTGGGCAGCACCAGCTGGTTGGCCTCGGACGGGTTCTGCGCCCTGTTCTCCCGGTGGTAGACGAACCCGAAGTTCTTCTTCCAGCCGCAGTTGCGGGAGATGTTCTCGTGGATCGTCTTGAACGTGGCCAGCGACTTGATCTCCGGCACGTCGTAGCGCGCCGAGATCAGCCGCAGCAGCGCCGAGGTGTACGGGATGGTCGACTCACCGACCGCGAACCGGGGGTGGACGCCTGCGTCCACGAGCAGGACGCGCACACCGTTGCGCGCCAGCACCGCCCCGAGCATCGACCCCGCGATACCGGCGCCGAGGATCGCGACGTCGTACCGGTCCTTCGAGGTGGGCTTCCTACCGGGCAAGTTCATCTACCTCACCAGCCTTGTCGGGTTGCGGCGGCGTCCGCCGTGTCGGTAGCGCCGGGGTCGGAGAGCCCTTCCTCGACCCGGCGCAGCAGGAACTCGGCCCAGAAGTTGGCGTCGGTGGCGAAGAACTCGTGGCTCTTGATCTCCACGCCGAGGTCCTTGCGGCTGCGGCTGATCAGTTCCATCACCATCAGCGAGTCCAGGCCCATGTCGAGCAGGTGGAACTCGCCCGCAAGCTCGGCCACGTCCAGCCGCAGCAGCTGGGCGAGCTGCTCGCGGACGTACCGGTCGAGGTGGTGCTGCCGCTCGTCAGGCGCGACGGCGAGCAGTTCGTCGCGGATCGCCGATGGCGAGCCGTCGTCCGCGGCTGCCTCCACCTCGATCCGCCGCAGCACCGGTCGTTCCGCCCTGGCTTCCAGGATCGACTTGTAGGTCGCCCACTCGGCCGAGCACACGATCGAGTAAGGCTCGGGCCCGGCCAGCAGGGCGCTCATCAGCCGCACGGACTGCGGCGCGGACAGCGGGCGCAGGCCGGTGGCGCGGAGGAACTCGGC
>JBDSAJ010000921.1:0-10963 GCA_039922235.1 Umezawaea sp. | reverse complement strand
CAAGGTCGCCAGGCTGGAGAAGCGCATGGCCCGTGCGGCCGTCGCCGCGCGCGGACGGGAAGCCGGGCGGTCGGAGGTGATCCGCGCGTTCTGGGTGCTGCGGGTGTTCTTCCTGCGCGCGGGGGAGCTGACCGGCGTGGGCGACGACGTGTTCTTCCTGGCGGCGGACGAGCTGCTCGCCGTCCTGGACGGCGACCGCACGCCGCTGGACCAGGTCGCCGTCCGCCGGGAGACCTACCGCCGCTACGCCGCGCTGCCGCCGTACCCGACCCTGGTGCGCGGTCACTTCGACCCGTTCCGCTGGGCCGCCGACGCGCACCGCCGGGTCGACGTGTTCGACGAGACGCGGGACATCACCCCGCTGGGTGACGCCGTCACGGGGTTCCCCGGCGCGGCCGGGGTCGTGGAGGGCGTCGTGCGGGTGCTGACGTCGGTCGCCGACGGTGGGGCGCTGGAGACCGGCGAGGTGCTGGTGACCACCGTGACCAACATCGGCTGGACACCACTGTTCCCGCGCGCCGCTGCCGTCGTCACCGACATCGGCGCACCGCTGTCGCACGCGGCGATCGTGGCGCGGGAACTGGGAATCCCCGCCGTGGTCGGCACCGGCAACGCGACGACGAGACTCCGCACCGGCGACCGCGTCCGGGTGGACGGCGGCCGTGGCACGGTCGAGTTGCTGACCGACTAGGTGGCCGCGGCAAAGCGGTCTGCTAAATTCTGCGAATATTCTGGGTGATGCCAAGCGGGTGGTTTTGGTGTCTGGTTGCGAGGAGCGGTGTCTTGGTCACGGGTCGGATCATTCGTTTTGATGACAGCCGCGGGTACGGGTTCATCGCGTCCGACGTGAGTGGCGAGGAGGACGTCTTCTTCCACGCCAACGAGTCCGCGGGTTCGCGGGACTCGCTGGTGGTCGGCGCCAGGGTCACCTTCGACGTGGTGGAAGGCGATCGCGGGCTGAAGGCGCAGGGGATGCGCGTGCTCTCCGCCGCGCCGGTCGCCGCCGCGCCGGAGCGCCGCCCGGTCGCCGCCGCGATGGTGGGCGCGGACGGGGACGACATGGTCGAGGTCCTCACCGAGGCCGAGCTGCGCACCGTCCTCACGGAGGCGCTGCTCGTCGAAGTGCCGACGATCACGGCGACCCAGCTCCTCGCGGTGCGCGAATGCGTGATGGCGCTCGCGATCAAGCACGAGTGGATCGACTGACCGTTCTTGCGCTCCGGGAAACGCGTGGTCGTCGACCGCGCGGATTCCCGGATTCGCCGACGGCGCCCTAGTCCTCCGGCTGTTGGATGCGGTGCAGCTCCTCGATCGCCCACGCGGCCCACTCCTGCTGCATCGCGGTGTACCGCAGCGCCCATTCCAGCGCGAGCCTGCCGTAGATGGCGAGCTGGCCGTCGTCGGGGTCGACCGTCTCGTCCAGCCTCTGCAGTTCGGCCTGCTGTTCGGCGGCCACGGTCGCGCGGTCGCGCAGGTAGTCCTCGGCCTCGTGCGGCGTCAACATCCCCAGGAAGAACACCCGCAGCAGCATTTCGCTGCGCCGGGCAGGCGCGGGGCGGACGTCGCCCAGCCAGTGCCGCAACTCCGCGGTGCCCTCGGGGGTGATCGAGTACTCCTTGCGCCCGCGCGGGCCCTCGGCGGCGACGGTGACCAGGCCCGCTGCGGCGAGCTTGCCCAGCTCCCCGTAGAGCTGGCTCTGCGTCGCAGGCCAGACGTTCGCGAGCGACTCGCGGAACGTCTGGAGCAGGTCGTACCCGCTGGCAGGCCGCAACGACAAAAGACCCAAGGCGGCATGTTTGAGACTCACCGGACCAGCATAGTCCACCATTGACATGTCTGCGTAGGAACGTCTACCTTTCACCTGTCAGTAGTGACAGGTGAAACGGAGTTCTCGCCATGACCGCGCTCTCCAGCGGCACGACCAGCAAGACGGGCGTCCGTGCGCTCGTCGGCCTCATCCTCGCGGTGTCGATGACCACCATCGACCAGACGATCGTGGCGCTCTCCGCGCCCACGATCCAAAGCCAACTCGGTCTCTCTCACGACGGCATCCAATGGGCGGTCAACGCCTACTTGCTGGCCACCGCCGCGTTCTTCCTGCTCGGCGGCAGGCTCGCCGACGTGTTCGGGCACAAGCGGATGGTCATGGTCGGCATCGCCGCGTTCGGCGTCACGTCGCTGCTGTGCGGCCTCGCCCCGGCGGGCGAGTACGCCGAGGCGTGGCTGGTGGCGGCGCGGACGCTGCAGGGCGTCAGCGGGGCGATCATGTTCCCCGCGGCCATCGGCATCGTGGTGCAGAGCTTCTCCCGCGAGGGCAGGGGCAAGGCGATGGCGATGTTCTTCGCGATCACCGGTGCGATGACGGCCATCGGCCCGATGGCGGGCGGCTACCTGACGGCGTGGACGTGGCGCTCGATCTTCTGGGTCAACGTGCCGATCGCGATCGCCGCACTGGTCGTCGTCGGCCTGTCGGCGGCGCCGTCGCCCCGGCGTGCCGAGCGGATCGACTGGATCGGCGCGGTGCTGGTGGCGCTGGGCATGGGCCTGCTGGTGTTCGGCCTCCAGGAGGCCAGCGACTGGGGCTGGACCAGCGTCGGAGTGCTCGCCGCGCTCGTCGGTGGGGCCGTGTTCCTCGCGGCGTTCGTCGCCTGCGAACTGCGCACCCACGAGCCGCTGGTGAACCTCATGGCCTTCCGCGACCGCGGCTTCACGATCTCCACGCTGGCCACGCTGTTCTCGTCCATCGCCTTCATCTCGGTGTTCTTCTTCCTCAGCGTCTACGGCCAGGTGTCACTCGGCCTGTCCGCGACCCTCACCGGCTTGCTGTTCCTGAAGCTGTTCCTCGGGTTCGTGGTCGCCTCGCGGTTCGGCTCGTCGATGTTCGACCGCGTCGGCGCCCGCCCTGTCCTGGCGATCGGCGGGGTGCTGGGCGTCGCGGGCTTCGGCTGGCTGGCCACCACTGTGACCGACCTGGACTTCGACGCGACGGCCTTCTTCAACCAGCAGACCTGGCCGATCGCGCTCGCGGGCGCCGGTGTCGGCTTCATGCTCAGCGCGGCGAGCACGGACGCGGTCAACCGGGCCATCGGCGCGTCCTACGGCGAGGTCACCGCGTTGTCGCAGTCGATGAAGAACTTCGGCGGCGCGTTCGGCATGGCGGTGTTCACCACCCTCGTCACCGGCCAGTTGACCAGCAGGCTGACCACGTCGTTCGAGGCCTTCGGCGCGACAGCGGCCGACGCGCGCAAGGCCGTCGACCTGGTGACCGGCGCGGGCGGCGACGCCAGTGGAGCGCCTGCCGCGGTGCAGGCGCAGGTGATGGCGGCCGTGCGGTCCGACTACGCGGGCGCGGCGCAGTGGGCGTTCACCGGAATGGCCATCGTTATGGCGGTACTGCTGGTACTGGCCGCGTTCTACCCTCGCGACCGTCGCCAGACCGCCTGAGCGCCGCGCCTGCTGAGCCTCGGGTGGAAAGCCGGGAGACGGTGGAGGAAGACATGACGAGCGTCTTGCCCGAGATCTTCTCGATGGACTACTACGCCGACCCCTTCCCCACGCTGGCACGGCTGCGGGAGCACACCCCCGTCGCCGAGGTGGCGTTGCCGTTCGCCGACCTGGACCTGTGGCTGCTGACCCGGTACGACGACATCCGCGCGCTGTCGACGGACCCGCGGCTCAGCGCCGACACCCGGTCGGCGAGCGATCGGTTCCTGGCGTCAGGGCTCGCGATGGGTGTCGGCACGGGGTGGGAACGGGCGTTCGTGCTCGACCCCCCGGACCACACCCGACAGCGCCGCGTGGTCAGCGGGACGCTGACACCACGGGTGATCGCCGGGTGGGAGGCGGTCATCGCGGACACCGCCGCGCAGTTGCTGGACGCGATGGCGGAGGAGGACGAGCCGGACCTGCTGCACTCGTTCGGCTACCCGCTCGCGATCACCACGATCGGCACCGTCCTCGGCGCGCCGCAGTCCGACCACGAGATGCTGCGCGGCTGGTCGGACGCGGCGACCAGCCCCGACCGCGAGGCCGCCAACGCGGCACTGCTGGCGACGCTGGACTACGCACGTGGCCAGATGGAGGTCAAGCGCGGGCAGCAGGGCGACGACCTGCTGTCGTTGCTGCTCCGGGCGTCCGACGGCGAGGACGGCCTGGACGACGACGAGGTCGCGGCGGTCGCGGCGAACCTGCTCGGGGCGGCGTACGACACGACGGCGAACTTCTTCGCCAACGCGGTCGTCGCCCTGCTCGACCACCCCGACCAGCCTCGCGGCCTCGTGACCGACCGCGCGGTGGAGGAACTGCTGCGCCACTCGGGGCCTGTGGTGCTGTCGCCGGTCTTCCGGTTCGCGTTCGAGCCGATCGACCTCCACGGCGTCACGATCCCGAAGGGCGCGACGGTCGGTTTCCTCGTCGCCGCGGCCAACCGCGACCCGCACGTCTACGCCGAGCCGGACCGGCTGCGGATCGCCAGGACCGACCCGCCGCACGTCTCGTTCGGCTACGGGCCGCACCACTGCGTCGGCGCGGCACTGGCCAGGCTGGAGGCGCGCATCGGCCTGTCCGCCCTGTTCACCCGCTACCCGAACCTCGGGTTCGGTGTCGGGCGCGACCGGCTGGCGCACCGGATCTCGCCGTTCATGTACGGCTTCGCGGCGCTACCGGTCACCCTCGGCTGACGTCAGCAGGTCGGCGAACAGCGCGGCGGCCTCGGCGTCGGTGACGGCCGAGGTCGACTCGCCGACCACCACCTCGACCGCCGACAGCCCCGGCACGTCGGTCGCGACGGCGCCGGGGAACAGCCACGTGCCGGTGCGCTCGGCGAGCCGCACCTGCGCGGCGCCGAGCGCCTTGGGTGAACCGGGCAGGAACACGCGGAACCCGTTGGTCTGCGGTGTGCTGACGGTGACCCCATCGACCTCCGCGATGGCCGCGGCCAGCGTGATCGCCCGGTCGCGGTAGCCCGACATCCGCGGCAGGTACCGGTCCAGCCCGTCGAGCGCCGCCAGCGCGTACGGGTAGCTCGCGTACACGTTGGCGCCGTGCCGCGTCAGCCACGGCGTTGCCCGCCCCAGGAAGTCCTCGGAGCCGACCAGCGCGCACCCCGCGAGCCCGCCGAGTCCTTTGTAGAACGACACGTACACCGAGTCCGCCAGGTCGGCCAGCTCCGCCAGGTCACGCCCGTAATACGGCGCCGACTCCCACAGCCGCGCGCCGTCGAAGTGCAGCGGCACACCGTGCTTGCGGCACCAGCGCGACACCGCGACCAGCTCGTCCCACTCCGGCAGCGCGAACCCGGCGTTGCGCAGCGGCAGCTCCACCTCGACCGCGCCGAGCGGCTCGCCGACCTTGTCCAGCTCAGCGACCCCGAAACCGCGGCCGCCGCCGAGCCGCACACCGCGCAGCGGGTGCAGCCGCTCGTACGCGCCCAGCTCGTCGAAGTCGATGTGGCTCAACGGGTGCAGCGCCACCGTCCCGATGCGGCTGCTGTCCGTCCACGTCCGCAGCGCGGCCTGTTGCGCGATCACGCCCTTCACCACGAACCGCGCCGCGGGCTTGCCCAGCAATTCGGCGACCCGCCGTTCCAGCACGGCCACTGGGCCGCCGATGCCGTAGACGTCCGGGTAGCCCTCGGACTCCGGCAGTGCGATCAGCCCTGCGAGGCGTTCCCTCATGGTCGGCTCACCATGGCCGGACAGCGATCGGGGACAACTCCGGCGAACCTGCAGGCGCTTTTCGGCATCGGACACGTCCACACCGTCCCACACGGGTCAGCCGATCCCGCAGGACACCCACCGCGCACTGTCCGGCTGCTCGACGCAGAACGGCCGGGCGGCACTGGTCGCCGTGGTGCGCAACGGTTTCCCGTCGTCGTCCACCACCAGTTCCCCGGCACCCACCCCGGACGTCCACGGGATGCGCAGCCGCCACTCGACGTCGTCGGTGGTCGACACCGGCCGGATCACCAGGTGGCTCGGCTCCATGCCGGTCACCCGGTGCGGGAAGGCCGCCGGTTCCCCGTCCGGCCCCAGCAGGACGGTGGGCCGGTCCAGGTCCACGGTCAGGAAGCCAGAGGCCGGCGCCGAGGCGCACGGCGCGGGCAGGAACACGCCGGGCAGCGCGGGCCTGCGGCTGAGCACCTCGACGACCGGCTGCTGGAGCACGATCGAGTCCCCGGTCAGCCCGCGCACCGTGACCGTGACCACGCCACCGCTGCCGAGCACCGATCCCGATGGCCTGCCCGCCATCGGGATCGGCGCGTCACCCGCGTCCGGCACCACCCAGCCCGAGGCGCAGTGGTCCTTGACGCCGATGCCCGCCACGGCCGCGACCGCGCCGTCCGGGGACAGCACGGAGGTCCAGACGTAGACGCTCGCGAGGAACAGCAGGGTGATCACCCCGGAGACCGCGAACGGCTCCGGCCTCCCAGCACCGCTCGTCCCGGTCGCCATGGTCGTGGTATCGGGCGGGGTGCCGTGCGCGTAACGGGGGTAGGGCGAAGTCGTCTCCGAGACCCCCGTGCCCTGCTCCCGTCGTGGATGCCCTGACCTGCGGCGACGATCGCGGGAGCCCGTTCCAGCCTTCACCCGGAAGGCCCAGCGGCTCCACTGTGGACGGTTAAACGACTTGTGGCTCCCGGAGTCGCGGGCGGGCTGCGCGCCCGCTGCTGGTCAGGACCTCGGCGCACCGGTCGGCTATTCGCTCGTGCTCCTCCTGGAGGGCGGCAGGGGCCCGCGGCCGTGGTTAAGGGCTTGCGCCGTGGCCTATGGTCAAGTCATGTCCGGTCATCCGCAGCACGTCGCCGCGGCCGCGCGAGCTCCCCGCTCGTCGGTCGCCGCCGCTGCCTGACCCCTGACAACCCACCGGCGACCGGAAACGGTCGCCCGGTTCCGTCGTGGCCCCTTTCCGGTCGTTCCCGTACCCGGAAGGACCTCGCCATGGACTCCCAGCACGTCATCGACACGTTCCTCGACTTCTTCACCTCCCGCGACCACCGCCGCCTCACGGGCACCTCGCTGCTGCCGCCACCAGGTGACCCGGTCCTGTTCACCACCTCCGGGATGCACCCGCTCACGCCGTTCCTGGAAGGCCAACCCCACCCGCTGGGGGACCGCCTGGTCAACGTGCAGAGGTGCCTGCGCACCACCGACCTCGACGAAATCGGTGACTCGCGGCACCTGACCGTGTTCGAGATGCTCGGGTCGTGGTCGCTGCGCTCGTACCAGGGGCCGCAGAGCCTGCGATGGGGGTACGAGTTGTTGTGCGGCGGGTTCGGCGTCGATCCGCGCCTGCTGCACGTCACGGTGTTCGGCGGGGACGACCAGGTCGGTCCGGACACGGGGTCACTCGACACCTGGACGTCGCTCGGCGTGCCGGTGGAGCTGACCGGGTCGGAGAACTGGTGGTCCAACGGGCCGACCGGGCCGTGCGGACCGGACAGCGAGGTGTTCGTGTGGACCGGCGACGGACCATCGACCGGCACCCCCACCACCGACGAGCGGTGGGTGGAGGTGTGGAACCACGTCATGATGCGCTACCGGCGACACCCCGACGGCAGCCTCACACCGCTGTGCGACTCCACCGTGGACACCGGCATGGGGCTGGAACGCCTGCTGATGGTGTTGCAGGGCAAGCGATCCGTGTTCGAGACCGACCTGCTCTCACCGTGGGTGCGCGGCCTGCCGTGGGACCTCCCGGAGTCGCGGCTGGTCGTGGACCACCTGCGGTCCAGCGTCGTGGTCATCGGCGACGGCGTGCGCCCGTCGAACACCGGCCGCGGCTACGTGCTGCGCAGGCTGCTGCGCCGCACGCTGACCACGCTTTGGCGGGACGACGACACCCGAACGCTGCTGGACCTGCCGGAGACCCTGGTGCGCGGCACCCTGCTGCACTTCGGACAGGAGTCCGGCCAGGTGTTCGAGGTGCTGGGGGAGGAGGAACGCCGGTTCCGATCGCTCGTGAGCCGAGGCCGCGACCTGGTATCCCGCTACCCGGAGCCGTTGACCGAACAGGACTTCCGCTACCTGCACGAAACCCACGGCATCCCGCGTGACCTGGTGGTGCTGCTGCAGGACCTGCCGGGGTCTCGGCACTGACGCCGGACCTGCGACGGCAGGCCGCCGGTGTTCGCGGTGGTGCGGGTGTGCGCCGTGTTCGTTGTGTGCGAGCAGGTCGCGCGGTGTCGCGCTGTGTGGGTGTCCGCCGTGTGTGAGCGGGCCACACGGCGTGGTGCTTGTGTGGGGTGTCCACCGCGTGCGAGTAGGCGGCATGGTGTGGCGCTGTAGGTGCCCGCCGTGCGCGAGCCGGGCCGCGCGGTGTGGTGCTGGTGGGGGTGTCCGCCGTGCACTTGCAGGCGGCGCGGTGTGGCACTGTGGGTGTCCGCCCGTGTGCGAGTAGACGGCGCGGTTTGGCGCTTGCGTGGGTGCCCGCCGTGCGCGAGTAGGTCGCACGGTCTGGCGCTAGTGCAGGTGTCCGCCGTGCGTGAGCGGGCGGCATGGTGCGGATGCCTGTCGTGTGCGAGCAGGCGGCGCGGTGTGGTGCTGGTGTCCGCCGTGCGTGAGCAGGTCGCACGGTGTGGCGCTGGAGCTTGTGGACGTGGACCGGGTCGGTGACCCGGTCCACGTTCATCCTCGTGCGGTGAGACCCAGTTCTCGTGGCGGACATCCCCCGCTGATCTGCTGGAGCGGGCCGACGTCTTCCTGAGTGGCGGCCCCGTCCTCGCGATCGGGTCAGACCTTGCGGCCGACACCCGCGTAGACGTCCTCCGGGCTGGTGTCGTAGTCGACCTCCGGCCGCCAGTGCGGTGCGCTGACCACGCCGGGTTCGACCAGTTCCAAGCCCTCGAACATGCCTGCGAACTCGGCGTGCGACCGGAAGTACATCGGGTCGCGGCTGTTCTTCATGGCCTCTTCGACGGCCGCCATCTCCGTGGGCTTCCCGTCCGCCGTCAGGTGCGACAGCGCGACCAGGCTGCCCGACGGCAGGGCGTCGAAGTAGCGGGCCAGCACCTCGTGCGGGTTCTTCTCGTCCGGCACGAAGTGCAGCACGGCCACCATGAGCAGCCCGATCGGCTGGGAGAAGTCCAGCATCTCCCGCACTGCGGGAGTGGACAGAACGCGGTCGGGCTTGGTGGCGTCGGCGGCCACGACGGTCGCGTACTCGTTGTCCTGCAGCAGCAGTTCGCTGTGCGTCACGGCGACCTCGTCGTAGTCCACGTAGACCACGCGAGCCTTGGGGTCCGCCTGCTGCGCGATCTCGTGCACGTTGCCGACCGTCGGGATACCGGACCCGAGGTCCAGGAACTGGGTGATGCCCTGTTCCATCATGAACAGCACGGCCCGCCGCAGGAACGCCCGGTTCGACCCGGCGATCTGCCCGCCGTTCGGCAGTACCTGCAACACCTTCTCGCCGACGACCCGGTCGATCGCGAAGTTGTGCCCGCCGCCAAGCAGGTAGTCGTAAACCCTGGCGGCACTGGGCAACTCGGTGTTGATCGAGTTGGGCACCCAGGCGGGACGATCGGCCATCGCGCACCTCGCACTAGTCGGGGCGAGCAGATTAGCGGGCCACGACCGCGCGCCGAACCTCGCCCGCCGCTCAGCGCAACAACGACAACTTTCCGACCAGCTTGTCCACCTTGTTGCGCGGTCCCACGATGCTCACGGCGTAGTAGGTGAGGTCGGCCGCCGCAGTACCCGCGACCGCCGCGAGGTACTCGTCGTACACCCGGCTGGTCTGCGCCTGCTCCGGCATGTCCACCACCAGCAGTCCCTCCTTCGTCATCGCCTTCGCCCGGATCTCCCCGACCGTCGCGGCGTCCCCAGCCAAGATCGAGCACCCGGTCCACGGCAGGCCGGGGTGGTGCGTGCCCGACGCGTCCGTGGTGCCGGGGCCGAGCAGCGTCGGAATAGCGTGCCCGACGGCCGCCGCCATGCACACGGCGGCGTTCGCGATCAGACCCGCGCCCAGTGCGGTGTCCACGACCATCACCCACTTCAGCCGCGCGTTGCGCGTAGGCAGGTCGGTGCGGATCTCGTCGGGTTCGAGGCGAGGCACAACAGCGGTGGTCACAAGACTCCTTCATTCGGCTTCACTCGGTTTCGCCCACACGGATGGGGCGCTGATATGCCGATGTTAAGCGTAAAATGCGAACATCGGCATCCGCGCCGAACTTAATTCGACAGAAGGGCCGGCATGGCCGAGTTGGACGAACTAGATCAGGCGCTGCTGCGGGAACTGCAGCACGACGCACGGCGCACCAACCGCGAACTGGCGGCCGCCACCGGCGTCTCCCCGTCCACCTCGCTGGAACGCGTCCGCTCCCTCCGCGAACGCGGAGTCATCCGCGGCTTCCTCGTGGACCTCGACCTGGAGGAGGTCGGCCGCCCCGTCCAGGCCCTGATCTCCGTCCGCGTCCGCCCACCGTCCCGCGCGAACATCGAGGCGTTCCGCGAATGGGCCGCCCGCCTCCCCGAGCCGTCGGCGTCTTCGTCGTGGCGGGCGGCGAGGACTTCCTCATCCACGTCGCCGTCCCCGACAACAAGCACCTCTACGCCTTCGTCATCGACCGCCTGACCCAACGCCCCGAGGTAGCCGACGTCCGCACCAGCGTCGTCTACGAGCACATCCGCAGCCCCGTCATCGAACCCGCTACCCTGATCAGGCCACGCCGGTAGCTCCTCTCTGGTCAGCCTGGTCGAGATCGGCCTGGGTGATCAACGCGCTCCCGTGGCTGATACACCCCGGATTCCCGCAGCGGGACACGCCCGAGCGCTGAGGTCTGCGGAAGACGGCGTACGGACCTTCCGTGCCAGGCAACGCGGCGGTGTTCGGACTGCGGCCCTGCGGCAGTGGCACGGGCGCGCTCACCCATACGCCGCCGGAGCCCATCAGGGGAATCTCCAACGAGACCCGGGTGACTGGAGCACTGGCAACTTGAGGGTTCCACCAAGCAGACAATCCC
>JBDSAJ010000920.1:0-33284 GCA_039922235.1 Umezawaea sp. | reverse complement strand
TGCCGCCTCCGTGATCAGCAGCTCTACCCGCTTCGCGCTGTCGTAAAGGGCGTGCTGCCGTTCAAGCCTGATCCGTACTGCCTCACCCGTGTCCCTTGGCGTCTCCTGGAACTCGGCAGCCGTGGTGAAGATTTCCCGCGCGTACTCGGCCGTCTGCACCAAACCAGGAATGACGATGAGTTCGAAGACCCTGATCGTGGACGCTTCGTCCTCAATGCCGCGACTGTATTCCTGACGCTGGCTGTGCCCCGTGTGCAACTGTCGTTTCCACGCGTTCGCCTCGATCCGGATCTCGCGCAACCGGTCGCGCATCTGCCGAGCGACCGACTCGGGCGCGTCGACAGCTTCCAGCCAGGTCGCCACGTCGGAGTCGGTCGCGTCCTGCTTGCCGTTCTCGATCTTGGAGACCTTCGACGGGTGCCAGCCGACCTTGCCCGCGAACTGCTTGCCGGACAGACCAGCGGTCACCCGGAGATGCCGCAGCTCGTCAGCGAACTCAAGGCGGTTCTTGTCAGGCGTGCTCACGGGCTCCTCTTGGCGGGCTATGACTGGTCATAGTCTGCGAACGCGACCGCGTGTCGCCACGCGAGGTCACGCCATGACCGGTACCGCGCCACCATATCTGGGTCAGTGATGATCTCCGCTCCCCTCAAGCCGGACGAGGCGAAGTGCAGCACGGCGACTTTCTCGTCGTCGAACAGCCAGAAGTCGTCGGCCGGTAGGCACAACGTTCGCGCTTCGGTTTCGGGCAGAAGACGGATTTCCTCGCCGGCCTTGATGTTCGCCGGGGTGACCTCCATTTGCCAACGCAGGTACTCCGATGGCGGCTCGGTCATCATGCGCACCCGCTGGAACCGTCTGCCGCCGGACGTCGCCGCTCGCACGTCATCGAGCCAGGCTCGCAACCAGTCAAGGTCATCGGCAACCGATCCGCCTTCACGCCAGCGTTGCCACGGTTCGGCCTCGTCCGATTGCCGATAGGTGCCCTGCGCCTCCCAGCGCCACGCCGAACGCGAGAAGCAACGGAACAGGTCGGCGAAGTCCTGTCCGCTGACCAGTTCCGGCATCACGATCCCTGAGGTGCGAAGTTCAGCAGCGCAGCGGGAATTTCGACGGCCGTCTCGTGTTCGGGCAGCCCTCGCTCGTGCAGAGCGGCCAGAGCTTGCGGGTCTGTGACCTTGGAGCCCTGCACCACGTAGGTACCGCGGTCGGTCGCATACAGGTTGGGGCACGAACCGCTGTTGCTGGTCGTGCCGAGGAACGTCAACTCCACGGTGCCTCCAGACCTAGAACCTTGAGCAATATTGCGCAACCATCGCACACGCCACCATCACCACACCTCAGAAACGGGCAGATTCAGAGTTCCCTTGACGAGAGAACCATCCAACCGGGTTAAATGGCGCAATAATTTCTTTGATTGCTTGATCTGATGGTCGTCAGCGTGGAGAGTGTGCCTCGACCTCAAGGCGCGTAGCCGACATCAGGGGACGTGGTCGCCCAACTCGCGCCGCCACCTGACCCCCCAACGACGAGAAAGGACTGCCCCAATGCTGATCCACGCGGGGATCTTCACCTGCGCACTCCTGGGCAGTGCGCTGGCCGTCGGTGCACTGCTGCTGCGGATCTACCTCCCGTACGGGCAGCACGCCGGCGCGGGTGACGGGGCGCTGTCCGTGGCACAGCTTCGCGAGGAAGCGGCGGCCGAAGCACGTACCCGTACTGCAACCGGCAGGCACCGGGCTGTCGCCCCTCCGCCACTGCGACGTGCGTGGATCGAACCCCCTGCGGCGGCAGCGGCATGACTCCACCGACCCACCACGCGATGAACACCGTCGACGACGCACTGCGCGCACTCGTCGACCGAGGTTTCCGATACCTGCGCGCACCTGGCTATGGCACCGGCGACGCGCTGGTCGAGTTCACCCTGCTCTACGTCCTGGGCTGGGAAGCGCCGTACATCGACGCGGTGCACGTGCGGGCCGAGGACGACGTGACCGCGATCCGGGTCCGCTCCGACGCGGCGAACCTCGACCTGTTCGCGCTGGGGAACACGGTCTGGGCCCATGAGGGCGACTTCGTCGAGACCGTGGCCGCTCTCCTCACCCTTCCCGCGCCAGACGCCAGAGGAGCGCCGACACTCCTACGCCGTCCACCCAGCCGACTGGTGGCACCGGGTGACGGGAACGTTTCCAAATTTTCCGACATGAGGTGATTCGATGACTGCAACACTGCATTCAGCGGTCGAACATGAACTTTTCTTCATTTGGCTCGAGATCACCGGAAAATGTCAACTTGCGTGCAACCACTGCTATGCGGATTCCAGCCCTCACGGCACCGACGGTCTGATGACCGTCGAGGACTGGTCGAAGGTGATCGACCAGGCAGCAGGGTTGGGCACGAGGATGGCGCAGTTCATCGGCGGTGAGCCGACGTTGCACCGTGGTTTACCGGACCTGGTCGGCCACGCACTCGGTCGGGGGCTTGAGGTCGAGGTTTTCAGCAACCTCGTCCACGTGGCTCCCCGGCTCTGGGAGGTTTTCGAACGGCCCGGTGTTCGGCTGGCGACCAGCTACTACGCCGACGACGCCGAGCAACACGAAAGCATTACCAAAGGACGCGGCAGCTACGCCCGGACCAAGGCCAACATCGTCGAGGCACTCCGACGCTCGATCCCGCTTCGGGTTGGCGTGATCGATGTACAGGACGGCCAACGCGTCGACCAGGCGCGCGCTGAACTGGTATCGCTCGGAGTGGCGGGAGAGGTGCGCGTCGACCACCTACGCCAAGTCGGCCGAGGTGTCCGCGACCAGCAGCCCAGCCTCGCGCAGCTCTGCGGGAACTGTGGTCACGACAAGGTCGCCGTGGCCGCTGACGGTTCAGTTTGGCCGTGCGTGTTCTCGCGCTGGCTACCGGTGGGCAACGTGCGGTTCGACGCGCTTGCCGACATACTCGCCGGGCCGACCATGGCCGCCTCCACGGCGACGCTCGATCAGCACTTCACGTCGCGGCAGGTGGGCATGGAGAAGAAGCCGTGCGACCCGGCGTGTGGTCCGAACTGCGGTCCGGCGTGCACCCCGTCACGTTGGCCGACGGGCGCCGGTCCGTGCGGACCAAAGGGCGGCTGCCAACCCAACTACGACTAACAGGAGTCGGTGTGTTCGTCACCCGCGCCTACGTTCCGGATTCCTTGCGCCCCAAGGATCACCGGGCCTGGCCGTACACCGTGCCGGGTGTCGCCGAGGTCGTCGAGCACGGGCTTGAGTTCACCCACCCCGTGACGTTTCTCGTCGGTGACAACGGCTCGGGCAAATCGACCTTGGTCGAGGCCATCGCCGAGGGGTTCAAGTTGGACGCGCGTGGCGGACGAGCAGCGGTCAAGAGCGGGCGAACGGACCTCACCAAAACCGCGCTGGGCGAGGTTCTGAGACTGGAGACCACCGCCAAGGGCTCCCGAATGCTGGCCGGTCCGCGCTTGAAGAAGAAAGGGTTCTTCCTACGTGCGGAAACCGCGTTCGGCATGACTGAGAACCTTGGCGGTGTCCCCGGCTACTGGGAGGACAACACCGCCGAGATGAGTCACGGCGAGGGTTTCCTCGCCGTCTTCCAGTCGATGTTCCGAGATCCGGGCTTCTACGTCATGGACGAACCGGAATCGGCGCTGTCGTTCACGGCCTGCCTGCACCTGGTCGGCCTGATGCACGAACTCGGCCGGTCCGGCGCACAGGTCGTGTGCGCCACCCACTCGCCGATCCTCGCGGCCACTCCCGGCGCCGATATCATCGAAGTGGGCGAGCACGGCCTACGCCGTACCCAGTGGAAAGAGCTGGAACTCGTCGATCACTGGCGACGCTACCTCGACAATCCCGATCACTACCTACGCCACATAATCACTCATGACTGATCACCTGGTCGCCGAACCGCACACCGATCCGGATGCGGTGTTCCGCAATTTCCAGCGGCACAACCTCGCTCGGGCCTGCGAGCACTTCGGCCTCACCGTTACGGGCCCGCCGTCCTTCGGGTGGCGTCTGCGGTCGATCGGTGCACCTGCGGCAGGATCGGACGGCGCCTGTTGGCTGCGTGTGGTTTCGGAAGAACCGCAGTGGGCACAAGGCCACGGGTGGACCGGCAACCTCGACGCGAACTCGATCACCGGTGTGAGCAAACCTCGCGTGCTCGACGTGTTCGAGTGGCCAGAGGGCGAATGGCGACACCAGCGCGCCGAGGTGATGACCCTTGTTCCTGGTAGGACGTGCTCACCCGCCGACGTCCTTGGTGCTGACCCCGATCTCTCGGCGGGCTGGTGGACGAATCTGCGCGAGACGCTCGATACCGTCGCCGCCATCCCCACCGGGCGCACGCACGCCGACCAGCACCGAGTCACCCAGCGAATCACCGACCGGTTCGGCCCTGCTGTCGATACGACGGTCGCCGACTGGACCACCGCACACGGTGACCTGCATTGGTCGAACGTGATGGCACCCCGACTCGCGATTCTCGATTGGGAGTTGTGGGGCCGAGGACCGGCGGGAACAGATGCGGCCACCCTGTGCTGCTACGCCCTCTTGGCACCTCAGGTAGCGAACACCGTGCGCGCTTTGTTCGCCGATGTCCTGGACACTCCTACCGGTCGGGTAGCGCAGTTGTACGTCATCGCGCGGTTGCTGCGTCGGATCGATGGCGGCGACTACCCCGAACTGGCTGCCCCCTTGAAGGCCCACGCGAACGCTCTGATCGGAAACCTGACGACCGGTGCGGTTCGAGGCACCGATCACCGAGACGCTCGCTGACCTGTTGACGAAGGGAATCGCAGCATGACGGCATTGTGGCGGGAGTAAGCGCTGGCCAGTGGGTGCCCGAGTGTGGACTGACCAGATCACTCCGTCACGGGCAGGCACTCGGCGAGCAGGGCGACGACGTCGTGCCAGGCTCGCTGCGCATGCCGCGGGTGGTATCCGACGCCGGGGAGCACGGTGTGGTCGACCGGCGGGTGGTGGAAGGCGTGCAAGGCGCCGCCGTAGACCACGAGGCGCCAGTCGACGCCCGCGGCCTGCATCTCGGCCGTGAACGCGTCCCGTTGCGCGGGAGGCATGATCGGGTCTTCCGACCCGACCCCGGCCCACACCGGGCAGCGGATGCGCGCCGCCTCGCCCGGTCGGCCGGTGGTCAGTCCGTTGACGGTCCCGATCGCGCGCAGGTCGACGCCGTCGCGCCCGAGTTCCAGCGCGATCGCGCCGCCGGTGCCGTAGCCGACGGCGGCGATCCGGTCGGGGTCGATCCGCGGTTCGGCGCGCAGCACGTCGAGCGCCGCGTGGCCGATGCCCCGCATCCGGTCGGGGTCGGCGAGCAACGGCAGGCAACGGGCCAGCATCTCCTCGGGGTCGCCCAAATAGCGTCCGCCGTGGATGTCGAAGGCAAGCGCCACGTACCCCAGTTCGGCGAGGGTGTCGGCCCGGCGGCGCTCGACGTCGCTGAGCCCCGTGCCCTCTGGTCCGAGCAGCACTGCGGGCCCGCGGTCGGTACCGGCAGGAAGCGCGAGGTGCCCGAGCATCGTCAGATCGTCGGCCAGGTACTCGACCGTGCGCGTGGTGATCGTCGCCATGAGACTGGACGGTAGTGATCGACGGGCACGGTCGGGCCGGGGTTCACCGCCGGCAGAACAGCGCGGGTGTCCCTCTGGCCGCGCCGGAAACCGCTGAAGACACGGATGTTGTCGGTGCGGTTCGCGCGCCCCGAACGCGCGAACCGCACTGCGGTGGTCAGCTGCCCCGAAGCGGCTGACGGGTCAGGAGCCCGGCTTGGTGCCGACGGCGTCGACGACGCCGGTCGTGGTGGCGCTGGACTGCCGGACCGTGCCTGCGGCCAGGCCGTTGGCGTCCTCGGCGAGGACCTCGCGCCAGCCGATGAACGTGCCGTCGGCCGGGTTGACGATGATTTCCTGGAAGTCGCCGCCGACGCGCACGCCGAGTGCCGTGCCGGTGGCGCCATCGAGGTTGGCCCGCGCGTCGGTGACCACCAGCGACGGCGCGTGCGCCAGCGCCCGGTAGAGCTGGGCGCGGGAGGCGGCAGGCACGCGGCCGGTCAGGAGCGTGTTGCGCACCAGCAGGAACGCGCCCGTGTCCCCGTCCTTGCCGTCCGCGACCAGGCGGCGGTAGAGGGCCTCGGGATCCGTCGGCAGTGCGGCCAGGAACTCGGCGCTGGGGTTCGACCAGCTGGGGTTCGCGCACTTGTCCGGGCTGCCTGCGGCGAGGTAGGAGAAGTTGCCGCACAACGCGCGGAACTCGCCGACCAGGTCCTTCGGGCTGCCGGACGGCTGTCCCTGGCCCTCCCGGCCTGGCAGCCACGAAGGCGTGCCGTCGTCGGCCCGGTGTTCGAGCCACTCCTGGCTGGGGTCGGCGGGGATCCAGTCCTCCTGCACCACGCCCGAGGTGGAGGCCTCTTCCGAGCCCGCCGCCAGCGTGATGCCCCGGTACTTGCTGCGGACGTACCGGTACTGGCCCGCCGCGAGCGGCTGGTCGGCCGTGGTGGTGGCCAGGTCGGCGGCGCGGTTGAGCGACTCGGCCGCGGAGGCGGTGGCGGGGCCGCCCACGTCCAGCGTCTGGAGCAGCAGTCCGCCCGCCGTCAGCATGGCCACCCCGGCGACGGCCGCGGCCACCAGCACCGGCCTGCGCCGCCGCGGTGTGCTCCGCGTCCGCAACGCCGTCGCCAGGTCGGCCCGACCGGTCCGCACTTCTTGGTCGGTCATCGTCGGCTCGTCGGCCGCCACGCCGTCCAGCGCCGTGTCGAGCAGTCGGTCCAGCGTCTCCGGATCCCTACGCATCATGCTCCCCCTCGTCGATCTTGGTCTTGGTCGCCAACTTCGTGCGGAGCCGGGCCCGCGCCCGGTGCAACCTGGTCCGCACGGTCGCCACGGGCACGTCCAGCGCCACGGCGATCTCCGCGCGCGTCAACTCGGCCCACGCGGTGAGCAGCAGCACCTCGCGCTCCTCGACCCGCAGCTCCGCCACCCAGCCGGCCACCGGACCCGCCAGGGCGGCGGCGCGGCCAGCGTGGACACCTCGTCGCCGAAGTCCCCGACGGGCGTGCGGGCCGTGTGCTCCCGGCTCCAGGCCCGCAGCTTCCGCTCCTCCGCCCGCACGTGGCGGCGGAGCAGGTTCGTGGCCACGCCGTAGAGCCAGGCGCGCAGGGCGTCGGTCTCGAACCCCTGTCCGGCGCGCTGATCCCACAGGACGAGGAAGGCCTCCGACACCACGTCCTCCGCGGTGTCGGCGCCGACGCGGCGGGCCACGTAGCGGTGCAGTCGGGCGGCCGTCGACTCGTACAACGTCAACAGCGAGGACTCGTCCAGCACCGACTGGGTGGAGTCCGGTGGGGGCGCCGTGGGCGCTAGGTCGCTTCGCACACCGGTTCCTGCCCGCAGGGACCGCTGGCGTTCCCGGCGGGTGACCACGGGCACATCATCGGGTCGCGGCACGGACACCGCCCGCCGGAAGGACCCGCGCCGCTCCGGTCCCCGCACTAGTGCGGTGGCGCGAAACCCGGTGAGGATTGCGCCACCGCACTAGGCTCGTGGGGTGATCACGCTGACCGCTCGGCTGACCCCGTCCGCGCTGGACACCCGACGCGGTGTCGTCCGGCTGCACCAGGAGGTGCTGGACGCGCTCGGGCTGCGCGCGTGGGATGCGGTGAAGCTGACCGGCGCGCGGGTGAGCGCCGCGCTGGCGGCTGCCGGCGACGGGCCGCCCGGAGTCGTGCTGGTGGACGACGTGACGCTGTCGAACCTGGGGATCGTCGAGGGTTCCGAGATCGTGGTGGCCCCGGTCGACGTGGCTGGCGCGCGGTCGGTGACGGTGTCCGGCTCGCGGCTGGCCACGACGTCGCTGACGCCGGAGACGCTGCGGCTCGCGCTGACCGGCAAGGTGCTGACCGTCGGCGACGCCGTGTCGCTGCTGCCGCAGGACCTCGCGCCGCCGCCCGGCGTCGACGTCGGCTCGACGCGCAGCAAGCTGTCGAACGCGATCGGCATGACCTGGACGAACGAGCTGCTCACGATCACCGCGACCGACCCGTCGGGGCCGGTCGCCGTGCAGCCGTCCAGCTTGGTGGGCTGGCGTGACGGCGCGCGGACCGGTGACGCGGCTCCGGTCGCCGACGGAGCGCTGGTGCAGGTCGAGGTGACCGGGCGCGCGGTGTCGACGTACGTGCCGCCCGCCGAGGTCGCGTTCGTGCCGCCGGTCACCGACCTGGTCGGCCAGCGCGATGCCGCGAAGCGGCTCACCGAGTGGCTCGACCTCACGTTCCTGCGGCCGGACCTGCTCGCCAAGCTCGGCGCGTCGCCCCGGCTGGCCGCGCTGGTCAGCGGCCCGGAAGGCGTCGGCAAGGCGACGCTGGTGCGGTCCGTGGCGCACAGCGTGGGAGCCGACGTGGTGGAACTGGCCGCGCCGAGCATCGCGGTGCTGGAGTCGAACGCGACCGCGCAGCGGCTCGCCGACGCCGTGACCGCCGCGTCGGCGAAGGACCGCCCGGCCGTGCTGCTGCTGACCGACGTGGACGCGCTGCTGCCCGCCACGTCCCCTCCCCCGGTCGCCACCGTGGTGCTGGACATCCTGCGCTCGGCCGTGCGCACCAAGGGGTTGGCGCTGGTCGTCACGACCGCGCACCCGGAATCGGTCGACCCGCGGCTGCGCGTGCCGGAACTCGTGGACCGCGAGTTGACGCTGGCGCTGCCGGACGGCCGCTGCCGCACCGAGCTGCTGCGGATGCTGATGCGGGACGTGCCGATGGAGTCCGACGTGGACCTGGGCGTGATCGCCGAGCGCACACCGGGTTTCGTCGTCGCGGACCTCGTCGCGCTGCGCCGGGACGCCGCCGTGCGGTCCGCGCTGCGGCAGCGCGACCACGACGAACCCCGTGTGGCGCAACAGGACCTCGTCGGCGCGCTGGACACCGTGCGCCCGGTCTCCATGTCCACTTCGGACACGTTGCAGACCGGCGGGCTGACGCTGGACGACGTCGGCGACATGGCCGAGGTCAAGCAGGCGCTGACCGAAGCGGCGCTGTGGCCGTTGCAGTACCCCGATTCCTTCGCCCGCCTCGGTGTCGCGCCGCCGCGCGGCCTGCTGCTGTACGGGCCGCCCGGCTGCGGCAAGACGTTCCTGATCCGCGCGCTCGCGGGCAGCGGCCAGTTGAACGTGCTGTCGGTCAAGGGCGCCGAGCTGATGGACAAGTTCGTCGGCGAGTCCGAACGGGCGGTGCGGGAGCTGTTCCGGCGGGCGGCCGAGGCCGCGCCCGCGATGGTGTTCCTGGACGAGGTGGACGCGCTGGCCCCCCGTCGCGGCCAGTCGTCGGATTCCGGTGTGGCGGACCGGGTCGTGGCCGCGCTGCTGACCGAACTGGACGGTGTGGAGCCGTTGCGCGACGTCATCGTGCTGGGCGCGACGAACCGGCCGGAGCTGGTCGACCCCGCCCTGTTGCGGCCGGGCAGGTTGGAGCGGCTCGTCTACGTGCCGCCGCCGGACGCCGAGGCCCGCGGCGCGATCCTGCGCGCGACCTCGCGCAACACCCCGCTGGCCGACGACGTCGACCTGGACGAGATCGCCGAGTCGCTGGACGGCTACTCGGCGGCGGACTGCGCGGCGCTGATCCGCGAAGCCGCGCTGACCGCGATGCGCGAGTCGCTGGAGGCGGTCGTCGTGACGGCGAACCACCTGGCGGCCGCGCGCAAGGCCGTGCGGCCCTCGCTGGACCCGGCGCAGCTGGCCACCCTCGCCGCCTACGCCGAGTCCCGCAAGTGAAGCCCTACTTCACGTTCTGCGTGCCCTTGTAGTCGTTCGTCACGATCACGATGATCCCGGCGTGCGCTGCCTGGATGCCGTCGAAGCGGGCTTCCACCCTGGCCTGCATGACGGTCGCCAGCGCCTTCGCCGACTCTTCCTCGTCGGTGCCGGGTCGGTAGTAGACGGTCGTCGTCGGGATCTGGCCCTGGGAGTAGTTGCCGGTGTCGACAACGTCCCAACCGGACCGCTTGACGTCCTCCGTCGCCTTCGCCGCGAGGCCGGAAATGGTGCTGTTGTTGTAGACCCGCACCGGCGGCTTCGCCGTGGTGGGCTGGCCGCCTGGCGGGTTCGTGGTGCCGGCCTGCGCGGGCGTGCTGGTCGCGGGCGGCGACGTGGTCGTCGCCGGGGCCTGCGGCTCCGTGCTCGCGGGCGGTTCCGTCGCCGAAGCAGGCGGTGCCGCGGACTCGGACGTCCCACCCGCCGGCGGCTGGCTCGACGACGTGCCCGTCGCGGTCTGGTCGCCGTCGCCACCGCTGAACAGCGTGAAGACACCGATCACCAGCGCCACGAGCGCGACGCCCAGCAGCGCGAAACCCGCTGCGCGGGCCGGGTGTGAGGAACTGGGGGACTCGGGAGAACTCATCGGTGCTCGACACCATTCGGCTCAAAACCGAAGCGGCGCGCCGAACGTGCGCGCTGCCGGACCGTGCGAAGTTTGCGGAGGCGTTTCACGAGCATCGGGTCGGCCGCGATGGCCTCCTCCTTGTCGATCAGGCCGTTGAGCAGCTGGTAGTACCGGGTGGCCGACATGTCGAACAACTCTTTGACAGCCTGTTCCTTGGCACCCGCGTACTTCCACCACTGGCGTTCGAAAGCCAGGATCGCGTGCTCCCGGCTGGTCAAACCGCCGTCCGGCTCCTCTGCCGGCGCCAGTGCCCCTGCGGCGTCCATCTGGCTCCTCGCCCACGGCCGGACCGCCTGCGGACGCGGGCAACCATGCCGTGTGATTACCAAGGACCAATTACATCACGTGATCGTGATCGCGGTCGCTTCAACAGTCGGCGCGTCCGAACTGACACGCCGATAAGCTCTGCGACATGGCCGTTCACCACATCCGGATCGCAGGCGACCCGGTTCTGCACAACCCGACGAAGCCGGTAGAGGCCTTCGACGACACACTGCGCACGCTCATCGACGACATGTTCGAGACGATGGCAGCGGCGCACGGCGTCGGCCTGGCCGCGAACCAGATCGGCGTCGACCTGCGGCTGTTCGTCTACGACTGCCCGGACGACCAGGGCGTCCGGCACCGCGGCGTCGTGGTGAACCCGGTGCTCGAGACCTCCGCGCTGCCCGAGGGGATGCCGGGCCCGGACGACGACTTCGAGGGCTGCCTCTCCGCGCCCGGCGAGTCGTACCCGACGGGCCGCGCCGACTGGGCGAAGGTGGCCGGGCAGGACGGCGACGGCAACCCGATCGAGGTCGAGGGCACCGGCTTCTTCGCCAGGTGCCTGCAGCACGAGACGGACCACCTGGACGGCTACCTCTACCTCGACCGGCTGGTCGGCCGGTACAAGCGCGAGGCGAAGAGGATGCTGCGCCGCAACGACTGGGGCGTCCCCGGACTGTCGTGGGACCCGGCCAACTCCGAGGACCCGTTCGCGGACGACGACGAGGACTGAGGCGGAACCCCCAGCGCGCAGCGTTGGGGTCTCTACATGTGCCTCACCTCGCGAGCTGAACACTCACGCACCGACGTCCCCGCCGGGCAGGCGTGAATGTCGCACTCGGGGTATCCGAGTGAGGGACTCGCGAGAGTTCTAGCCGGCGGCGGTGAGGGACGCGACGATCTGCTGGAGCTGCACGGCGCGGGTGGCGGGCGTCTTCGCCTTCATCAGCCGCAGCAGCAGCGCGTACTGGTGGGTGCGGTCGAGCGCCTCGAAGGCGGTCCGCGCGGGCTCGCAGGCCGCCAACTCGGCCGCCAGGTCGTCCGGCACGGTCGCGACGCGCTGCGACAGGTACGCCGCGTCCCACCGCCCGTCGGCCTTGGCCGCGTCGATCGCCGCGTAGCCGGGCTCGCGCATCCGGCAGGCGGCGATGAGCGCCTCGACCTTGTCGACGTTGACCTTCGACCACGACCCCTTCGCCCGGCGGGGCGAGTACCGCTGGAGGTAGTAGGCCTGGTCGTAGGACCTGCGCTGACTGTCGATCCAGCCGTGGCAGAGTGCGCCGTCCAAGGCCTCGGTGATCGTGATCGACTTCTTGCCCGAGCCCTTCTTGGCGATCTTGACCCAGACGCCGACCGTCAGCTCGTGGTTGTCCGCCAGCCAGGACGTCCACTGCTCGGTGTCGGCGAAGACGATCACGTCCGCGCCGTCGAGCTTCTCGCCGTGTGCCAGTTCCTGGAGCATCTGCGCCGTCCCTTCCGAAGTCCTGGAACCCATCCTCCAGCTTGAAGTGCTCATCAATTGAGCACTTTGAGTGAGCCTCAGCGGAAAACGGCTTGCGGCCGCCAGCGACCATGGAGCGCATGCTGGACAACCTGGCCGCGCTGATCGCGGCGTCGTTCCTGATCGCCCTCTCGCCCGGACCCGGCACGGCGCTGGTCCTGCGACAGTCGGTGCGGGGACGGCGCAGCGCGCTGGCCACGGTCGCGGGCATGGAGGTCGGCGTGGCCTGCTGGGCCGTCGCCGCGGCACTCGGCCTGTCCGTGCTGCTCACGGCCTCCGAGGTGGCGTTCCACGCCCTGCGGATCACCGGCGCGCTGTTCCTGGTCTACCTCGGCGTGAAGTCCCTGCTGTCGGCCCACCGGAACACCGGGACAGTGCTCGACCAGCCGTCGTCGGCGTCCGCGTTCCGGTCCGGGCTGGTCGTGAACCTGGCGAACCCCAAGATCGGCGTGTTCGCGATCTCGTTCCTCCCGCAGTTCGTCCCGACCGGCGAGGCGGGCAAGGGGCTGCTGGTGCTGTTCGCGCTGGTCTGGGTCGTGGTCGATACGCTCTGGTACCTGGTCGTGGTCAGCGCGCTGCACCGGGTCCGCGGCTGGCTGGTCCGGTCGCGGGTGCGGCGGTCGCTGGAGGCGCTCTCGGGCGGCGTGCTGGTCGCACTCGGGATCCGGCTGGTCCTCACGCCTCGGTAGACACCTGCTCCTCGACCACCCGCGGCGCCCGCGGGTGGTCGAGGCGGACCTGGTGGTCCCCCTTGGCCGCCTCGTCGCGCCGCCAGTAGATCTCCGAAAGGCCGACGAGCCGCACGCGCGTGGCGCAGGAGGCGAGGTCCTCGTACTGGCCCGCGAGCACCTGGGCGCGGAGGCGCTGCACCTGGCCCGCCGTGGCCAGTTCACCCACCAGCAGGAACGGGATGAGCAGCCGCCAGGTCGCCACCACCACGGCGCGGCTGCGGTGCGGTGCTCGCAGCACGGACCTCGCCACGCGCAGGGCGTGCTCCTCGGCGGTGATGACGTCGGCGGCGCCGGAGTGGTCCCAGGACCACCTGGCGGTGTCGGCCATGGCGCAGCGGAGGCAGTCCAGCGGCCCGGTGGCGGGCTCGGCGTCGCACTGCGAGCACCTGACCAGCGTCATGGCCCAGTCGATGCAGGTCCACGAGTACCGCTCGACCTCGTCCTCGAGGACCAGTTCGGCCAGTTCGCGTTCCCCCGCGCCGCCTTCGCTGAGCTGCTCGGCGGCCAGCAGGGCGTGCCAGTCCGGCAGCCAGACCTGGTCGACCAGTTCGACGCAGAACCGGCACTCGGGGTAGCCGCGGCCCGCCAGGTCACCGCACGACGGGCACGCCGAAACAGCCGCGGGTCGTTCACCGCGCCGCGCGCCGGGTGGGAACGGCTGGTGATCGGCCACGCGGAGAAAGGTACGCGCAAAAAGGCGTCAGCGCGCCAGCTGATGCCGATCAGTTTCGCGGTTCTCACCGCACTGGCCCCATCCGCTAGCCGGCCGCCCCGAAGCCTGGCTATGGTCAGTCCGACAACTCAACAAACGCGGGAGCTCGCGCCAGAAGCGGGCTGAGAGGGCGGTTGTGCCGAAGGGCACGGTGCCGCCGACCGCTCGAACCTGACCGGGTAATGCCGGCGTAGGGAGGAAATGTCGTGACGGCACTTGACGACCGCTCTGTCCGACCGTCAGTCACCACCGGCCCGATCTCGGGCTCCCACAAGGTCTACCGCGACGCGGGCGACGGTGTGCGGGTTCCGTTCCGCAGGGTGGAGCTGACCAACGGCGAGCACGTCGACCTGTACGACACTTCTGGTCCGTATACCGACTCCAACGCGACCATCGACGTCCACAGTGGACTTCCCAGGCTCAGGGCGGACTGGGTTTCCGCGCGCGAACCGGTGAACGGGGCGGTGACCCAGTTGGCCTACGCGAAGGCCGGGGTCGTCACGCCGGAGATGAGGTACATCGCGGTCCGCGAGAACATGGACCCCGAGTTCGTCCGGTCCGAGGTGGCGATCGGGCGGGCGGTCATCCCGCTCAACCGGAACCACCCCGAGGCCGAGCCGATGATCATCGGCAAGAAGTTCCTCGTCAAGATCAACGCGAACATCGGCAACTCCGCCGTGTCGTCGTCGATCGAGGACGAGGTGGACAAGATGGTGTGGGCCACCCGCTGGGGCGGCGACACGATCATGGACCTGTCGACCGGCAAGCGGATCCACGAGACCCGCGAGTGGATCATGCGCAACTCGCCGGTGCCGGTCGGCACCGTACCCATCTACCAGGCGCTGGAGAAGGTCGACAGCGACCCGGCGCAGCTCACCTGGGAGCTGTACCGCGACACCGTGATCGAGCAGGCCGAGCAGGGCGTCGACTACATGACGGTGCACGCGGGCGTGCTGCTGCGGTACGTGCCGATGACCGCGAAGCGCGTGACGGGCATCGTGTCGCGCGGCGGGTCGATCATGGCGGCCTGGTGCCTCGCGCACCACAAGGAGAGCTTCCTCTACACGCACTTCGAGGAGCTGTGCGAGATCCTGCGCACGTACGACATCACCTTCTCCCTGGGTGACGGCCTGCGGCCCGGCTCGATCGCCGACGCCAACGACGAGGCCCAGTTCGCCGAGCTGCGCACCCTCGGCGAGCTGACGCACATCGCCCGCGCGCACGACGTGCAGGTGATGATCGAGGGCCCCGGCCACGTGCCGATGCACAAGATCGCGGAGAACGTGCGGCTGGAGGAGGAGTGGTGCGGCGAGGCGCCGTTCTACACCCTCGGACCGCTGGCCACGGACATCGCGCCGGGGTACGACCACATCACCTCCGCCATCGGCGCGGCGCAGATCGGCTGGCTGGGCACGGCGATGCTCTGCTACGTCACGCCGAAGGAGCACCTTGGCCTGCCGAACCGGGACGACGTGAAGACCGGCGTGATCACCTACAAGATCGCGGCGCACTCGGCCGACCTGGCCAAGGGCCATCCGGGCGTGCAGGACTGGGACGACGCCCTGTCCAAGGCGCGGTTCGAGTTCCGCTGGGAGGACCAGTTCAACCTGTCGCTGGACCCGGACACGGCCCGCTCGTTCCACGACGAGACGCTGCCCGCGGCCCCGGCGAAGACCGCGCACTTCTGCTCGATGTGCGGGCCGAAGTTCTGCTCGATGAAGATCACCCAGGACGTGCGCCGGTACGCCGAGGAGCACGGGCTGTCCACTGTGGAGGCGATCGAGGCGGGCATGGAGGAGAAGTCCGCCGAGTTCGGCGACCACGGCAACAAGGTGTACCTGCCGGTCGTGGAGACTTCCTGACGTGAACAACGAGACTCCACCGCGGGTCCTCACCATCGCCGGGTCCGACTCCGGCGGTGGTGCGGGCCTGCAGGCCGACCTCCGGACGCTGTTCGCCTGCGGGGTGCACGGCATGACCGCCGTCACGGCGATCACCGTGCAGAACTCGCTGGGCGTCACGGGCTTCACCGAGATCCCGCCGGAGGTGGTCGCCGCGCAGATCGTGGCGGTGGCCACCGACATCGGCGTCGGCGCGGCGAAGACCGGGATGCTGGCCAGTGCCGGGATCATCGAGGCGGTCGCCGACGCGTGCGACCAGGTCCACATCGGACGGTCGGGCACGATCCCGTTCGTCGTGGACCCGGTCGCCGCGTCGATGCACGGCGACCAGCTGCTGACCGACCAGGCGCTGGAGGCGGTGCGGACGCTGCTGTTCCCGCGCGCCACGCTGGTGACGCCGAACCTGGACGAGGTGCGGCTGCTCACCGGCATCGCCGTGGAGAACCGGGCCCAGCAGCGGGACGCCGCGAAGGCGCTGTTCGCGCTGGGCCCGCAGTGGGTGCTGGTGAAGGGCGGCCACATGTGGTCCGACCCGGAGTGCCTCGACCTGCTGTTCGACGGCGAGGACTTCCTGGAGCTGCCGGGGCCGCGCTACGACACCAAGCACACGCACGGCAGCGGTGACACGCTCGCGTCGTCGATCAGCTCCCGGCTGGCGCGCGGCGAGGACGTGCCGACGGCCGTGCGGTTCGGCAAGGACTTCATCGTCCGCTCGGTGGCCGCGGCGTACCCGCTGGGCGCCGGGGTCGGGCCCGTGTCACCGCTGTGGAGGCTGGAGCAGGCCTGACAGCGCCACGTCCAGGGCGAGGAGCAGCGCCTCGTCCTGGTCTCGGGTGTAGAGCATCCGCGCCGCGAAGCCGTCCGCGAGGGCCAGCACGGCGTCGGCCAGCACCAGCGGGTCGACGTCGTGCCGGACCTCGTCCGACCGCTCCAGCAGATCGGCGACGACCCGACCGACAACCCGGTCCTGGTCGCGCAGGACGTGGGCGTACTGGTCGTCGCGCACGCCCTTCTCCGCGAACGCGTGCCGCACCAGCACCTCCGCACGCCGCACGTCGTCCAGCGGGAGCGAGGCGACGAGGTAGCGGTGCAGCACGACCGGCGTCGGGCCCGCCTGGTCCACGCCGGCGAACCGCTCGACCATCCGCTCGTCGGCGAGGGCCAGCGCGAACCGCAGCATGTCGGCCTTGGTGGCGAAGTACTTCTGCACCGCGCCCGCCGACCGGCCCGCCTCCACCGCGACGGTGCGGACGCTCACCTGCTCCATGCCGTCGCGGACGACCACGCGGAGCAGCGCGGACCCGATCTCGCGGCGCTGTTCCGCCCGATCCACGACCTTCGGCACCGGCACTCCTTTTGAGATACACTCGTATTCTAACCACCGGGGGGCACCATGTCCGAGCACCACCTCACACCATCCACCCGAGTGTCCGACAACGACCGCCTGCGAGCGGCGGACCGCCTGGCCGCCGCCCTGTCCGAGGGCAGGCTGGACCTCGCCGAGTACGAACTGCGCACCCAGCGGGCGCTGGCCGCCAGGACGCTGGGCGACCTCGCCCCCGTGACCGCCGACCTGCCCGGCCCGGTCGTGGACCACGTCGTCGCCACGAAGGAGGCAAACCGCAAGGAGTTCCGCCAGGAGTGGGGCTACTGGGTAGGTGGCGGGGTCGTCATGACCGGCGTGTGGGGAGTCGTGTCGTACGCGCAGGGCGAGCTGAAGTTCTTCTGGCCGCTGAGCGCGCTGGTCGTCTGGGGCTTGGTCCTGCTGGCCGAGATGATCTGGCCCCGCGACGGTTGAGCAGAGCTAGCGGTTCTCCTCCGCCACGATCTCCTCCAACGCGGCCAGCGCGCCGATCAGCGCCGACTGGTGCTCCGGCGACAGCATCTCCATCCGGCGGCGCAGCTCGGCCATCCGGGCGGACCGCACGCCGGACACCATCTCCTCGCCCTCGGGCGTGGGGGTGGCCAGCCAGGCGCGGCCGTCCTGGGGATCGGGTTCGCGCCGCACGTACCCGGCCTCCACCAGCGCCGCGACGATCCGCGACAGCGTGGGCGGGGCTACGCCTTCCTTCTGCGCCAGGTCGCCCAACCGCATCGGCCCGCACCGGGCCAACGTGGCCAGCGCGGACACCGCGCCCGGACCGAGCCCCGGCGAGCCGGTTCGGCGCAGGAGCCTGGACAACCTGCCGATGGTGAGGAAGAGGCGCGCGGTGGCGTCTTCGACCTCATCGGCCTGCGGGGCCGTCACGGCATGTCCTCCTCGGTGCGGCGTAAGCGTTCAGCATCCATCATGCCGCGTGCCGCCACCAACACCGGCAGGTGATCAGCCGTCGACGGCCGGGCTGGACGCCTGCGCCCAGAAGCGCTGCGGGATCCGACCGGCCAGTCGGGCCAGCCTGCCGCCTTCCACGCCCGCGCGCATCGCCGCCGCCATCCGCTCCGGGTCGCGGGCACGGGTCACGGCCGTGGCCAAGAGCACAGCGGAACAGCCCAGCTCCATCGCCAGCGCCGCGTCGGACGCGGTGCCGACCCCCGCGTCCAGGACCACCGGCACGGTGGCGCGGGACACGATCAGCTCGATGTTGTGCGGGTTGCGGATGCCGAGCCCGGTGCCGATCGGCGAGCCCAGCGGCATCACCGTTGCGCAGCCGACGTCCTCCAGCCGCTGGGCCAGCACCGGGTCGTCGTTGGTGTAGGGCAGCACCACGAAACCGTCGTCCACCAGCGTCTCCGCGGCGGCCAGCAGCTCGAACGGGTCCGGCAGCAGCGTCTTCTCGTCCGCCACGACCTCCAGCTTGACCCAGTTCGTCTCCAGCGCCTCCCGCGCGAGCCGGGCCGTCAGCACGGCCTCGGCGGCGCCCCGGCAGCCCGCGGTGTTGGGCAGCGTCTCGATCCCCAAGCGGCGCAACAGGTCCAGCACGCCCGTGCCGCCACCCGCGTCCATCCGGCGCATCGCGACGGTGGTCAGCTCGGTGCCCGACGCGATGAGCGCGCGCTCCAGCACGGACAGGTTCGCCGCGCCACCGGTCCCCATGACGAGCCGGGAGCCGAACTCCCGGCCTGCGATGATCAGCGGGTCGTCCACATCAGCCTCCCTGTACCGCGGTGAGCACTTCGACGGTGCCGCCGTCGGGCACCTCCGTCCGCTGCCACGCCGCGCGCGGCACGACTTCGCCGTCCACGGCGACGGCCACCCCCGAACTCGGGGCGCCGAGCAGTTCCAGCACCGCCGCGACGGTCGTGCCGTCGGGCAGGTCGCGCAGTTCGCCGTTGACCCGTGCCTTCACCGAGGTCCTCCTTCACGCAGCAGGGCCAGCACCGATTCGGCCGTCACCGGGGCCAGCAGCAGGCCGTTGCGGTGGTGGCCGGTCGCCGCCAGCACGCCGGGTTCCAGCCACCTGGTCACCGGCAGGTTGTCCGGGCTGCCCGCGCGGAAGCCCGCCGCGGACTCGACCAGTTCGTACTCGGCGATGCCGGGCAGCACGACCTCCGCGTCGCGCAGCAGGTCGCGCACGCCGCCGACGGTGACCGCCGGGTCGAACCCGGCCTCGTACTGGGTCGCGCCCACGACGAGGCCGTTCTCCTTGGGCACCAGGTAGATCGGGCGGCCCTCCACGTGCGCGCGGACGGTCCTCGTCGGAGGTGGCAGCGCTCCGCGCCTGGCCGCCAGCCGCAGGATCTCGCCCTTCACCGGGCGGATCACCGCCTTCAGCGCGGGGTGCAGGTCGCCGCTCCACGCCCCCGCCGCGATGACCACCACGTCACCATCCACAGTGGACAGGTCGGCGCGGCGCGGTTCGAACGCGACCCCCTCCGCCGTGCACGCCTTGCGCAGCGCCGAGAGCAGCCTCCGGTTGTCCAGCGCGAGGTCGCCCGGCACGGACAGGCCGCCGCGCACCCGCGGCCCCAGGCCGGGTTCCAGTGCGCGCAGCTCGCGGCCGGTCAACCGGTCGGCTTCCCGACCGAGGCCGCGCAGGTGCTCGGCGAGCACGTCCAAGACCCCCACGTCGGCGGAATCCAGTGCCACAGCGAGGGTTCCCTCCGTGCGCAGCCCCACGTCGCCGAGCGCTCGGGCGAACTCGGGCCACAGCGCCAGCGAGCGGGAGCCCAGTTCCAGCAACTCCTCCTCGCCGGGCCACGACTCGGTGACCGGCGCCAGCATCCCGCCCGCGACCCACGAGCCCGCCGTGCGGCACTCGTCGTCGAAAACCGTGACGGCCCAACCACTCGCCGCCACCCGCCAGGCGACGGACAGACCGATGACACCGCCGCCGAGGACGGTCACCTGCTGAACCAAGGCACTCACGCTCCCTGCGCCGGCATGACCCGGATCAGGTTCGACGGTCGGAGCGAACCACGCTCCCTCTCAGCCCGGTACATCCCGGGCTCCCGTGCGGACCACCATCACCGTAGCGCACGAATCATTGCCGCGGTTAACGTCCTGACCGTGCCAGGACTCGATGCGACCCAGATCAGGCGGCGGCTCGCGGCCGCCAGGCTCTACCTCTGCACGGACGCGCGCACCGGACGCGGTGACCTCGCCGACTTCGTCGACGCCGCGCTCGCGGGCGGCGTGGACGTCGTGCAGCTCCGCGACAAGGGCTTGGAGGCCAAGCAGGAGATCGCCGCGCTGGAGGTGCTCGCCGAGGCGTGCGCGCGGCACGGCGCCCTGCTGTCGGTCAACGACCGGGCGGACGTGGCGGCGGCGGTCGACGCCGACGTGCTGCACCTCGGGCAGGACGACCTGCCGGTTCCCACGGCGCGGAAGCTGCTCGGCGAGGACGTGGCGATCGGCCGCTCGACCCACGACGTCGAGCAGGCGCGGGCCGCGGCGGCCGAGCCCGGCGTCGACTACTTCTGCACCGGCCCGTGCTGGCCGACGCCGACCAAGCCCGGCCGCCCGGCGCCGGGGCTCGACCTCGTGCGGGCGGTGGAGTCGGACCGGCCGTGGTTCGCGATCGGCGGGATCGACCTCGGGAACCTGCCGGAGGTGCTGGCGGCGGGGGCGACGCGGATCGTCGTCGTGCGGGCGATCACGGCGGCCGAGGACCCCGAGGCAGCGGCACGGGAGCTGCGGTCCCGGCTCGGCTGACGTGGAAACGCCCCCCGTCCCGGCGCAGGGGGCCGGAGCGGGGGGCGTTTCGCGGTGTCGACGTCGAACCGGCAGGGAGTCAGTTCGGCGTCGAAATCCTCTTCATCAACCCCTGGTGAGGGTCAGGCCGTACGCGGACAGGATCTCGTTGACCGGCTGGAAGTAGGTCGTGCCGCCGGAGGAGCAGTTGCCCGAACCGCCGGAGGTCACGCCCTGCGCCTGGCTGAACCCGCTGCCCGCGACCCACGAGCCACCCGAGTCACCGGGCTCCGCGCAGGCGTTCGTCCTGGTCAGACCGGACACCGAGCCCTGCGAGTAGTTCACGGTCGCGTTCTTCTGCTGCACCGTGCCGCAGCGCCAGCCGGTCGTGGAACCCGAGCGGCAGATCGAGGCGCCGACCGCCGCGGACGTGGAGCCCGTCACGGTGACGTTCGAGCCGTTGTAGCGGTTGACCCACGGGCGGGACGTCCAGTTGCTGTTCGTCGCGACCCACGAGTAGTCGTTGCCGGGGAACGACGAGCCGCGGAACGTGCCCTGGGCCACCCGGTTGAAGCCGGTGGTGGCGTTGCCCGCCCGGCCGCAGTGCCCGGCCGACACGAAGCCGCCGGTGACCGCGAAGCCGACCGAGCAGCGGCTGCCGCCGATGTAGTACGCGTCACCGCCGCGGGTGTCGTAGAGCGGCGTGGGCGCGTCCGTGGTCTCCGCGACGGTGACGGCGGGGCTGATGCCGCGCGCCGTGGCCAGGAAGGCCTCGGCCGCCGCGTCCCGCTGGTCGCGGTTGACCTCGACGACGACCGTGTTGGCCACGTCGTCGACCCGCCAACTCGTGATCGACTGCGGCGCGGACAGCGTGTCGAGCACCGCCTTGGTGCCCGCGAGCTGCTGCGCGGAGAACCGGACGACCCGGACGTCGGCGCCCAGTGCGCGGGCCGTGTCGGACTTGGCCGCGTCGGTGGTGCCGACGGTCAGCCTGCCCGAGGCCGAGTCGATCCAGGCGCCCGCGAACTTGTCGCCGAGGGCGTCCTTCGCCTTGGTCTCGAGCTGTCCCGAGGTGGCGTCGCTCGCCAGTCGGGCGCGTGCCTGGTCGGCATTCAGGCCAAGGTCTCGCTGGACCGCTTGGAGCAACTCCGGTGAGTAGCTCTCCGTGTCGGATGGACTTGCCGTGTTCACCGCAGCGGGGCCGGCAATCGCCGGTACGCTGAGAGCAATCGCCGCGCCGGCTGCCAGCAGGGCAACTCCGGTCAGGCGGGCCGCACTCGTGCGGATCATTAGGCGTCTCCCTCATCTTCGGGTGCAGGGAACCCGAGAGCTGGTTGCAGGGACCGCTCTCGGGGGCTCTAGGGGGACGGGTGGTGGGGCGGCGGCAGGGGTCGCCCCACCCTCCTCCTACTTCTGTCGTCCCGTCCTGGGTGCCAAGCCCGCTCGGATGAGGGTCGAGAATCGACCACGGAGAGCTTCGGAGTGACGCGTTCGCGTGGGGTTTCCACGGTTCGCACAGCCCCCTTCCGGTCGTCTACTGACCGGTAATCACCCGATCGAGCGACGTTATAGGCCTGTGACCTATGACGGTCGAGGCCATCTGAGGGCGAAGTGTGTCACAGCTCACGACTATTCAACTCCGGTGTGTAGCCATTGACTGTTAACTCTTACTCGGAGTAATGAAATGATCACCGGATCGGGCATATTTGCCAGTTGCTCAATTCGGCGGTTTACCCCGTCGTTCCCAGGCCCGTCGGGGCGACGGGGGCGGTCTGCGCCGGCGCCTCGGAAGTCGGCTGCCCGGTGGTCGGCACAGGGGGCGCCGACGACGGCGCCTGCGTGGTGCTCGACGGGCTCGGCTCCGTGGTCGTGGTCTGCGTGCCCGACGACGTGGCGGGCGGGGCCGTCGTGGTGGTCGGGGCGTCCGGAGTGGACGACACCGACGGCTGTGGCGCCTGCTGCTCCGGCGCGCGTTCGGTCGGCTTGCCGACGACCGCGCCGAGGGTCGTGCCCTGGTCGCCACCGGAGAGCGGCGCGCCGCGCAGCCACTCGACCCCCGTGACGGCCAGCATCCCCAGCACGAACACGAGCACCGCACCGGCCGCGACCTTGGGCCAGCGCCGGGCTTCCCGCGTTTTGTCCTCGGCGTCCACTTCGGTCTTGTCGTCCGGGGCGTCGGCCTCCGACGCCGTTTCGCCTTCTACCGGTTTGACCACCCAGGCCTTGCTGCCGACCCGGAGCACCGACTCTCGGGTCCGCTCGATCGACTTCTGGTAGAGCGCGCTGCCGATCGTGCTCACGACGCTCGCGATGGCGGCGCCGATGATCGTGCCCGCGACGTTCAACGTCGATCCCAGCAGTGCCGCCGTCACGGCGGCCAGCGCCCCCGCGGCGATCTGGGTGGGCTTCAGGTCAAGACCGGACTTCTTCGTGTTCTCCTCGCTCATGATCCTCAACTGCTCGACGGTTTCCTGCTCGTCCAAGAGGTGGACGGGTGGGCGCCGGTGCCGGTTGGTCGAAGGTGAGGACGACCACGCATCATCTCCTGGTGCGCCTGGTCACGATTTCCGACATCCGGGCGGCGGCCGAGCTCGTGGCCCCCGCCGTGCTGCGAACCCCGCTCCTGCCGTGCCCGTGGGCGGACGCGGACCGCCCGCTGTGGCTCAAACCCGAGAACCTCCAACCGGTCGGCGCGTTCAAGATCCGCGGCGCCTACCACGCGCTGGCGCGGCTGTCCGAGGACGTCCGGGAGCTCGGCGTCGTCGCGTACTCCAGCGGCAACCACGCCCAGGCGGTCGCCTACGCCGCGAAGCTCTTCGGCGTGCCCGCCGCCATCGTGGTGCCCGACAACACCCCCCAGGTCAAGATCGAGGCCACCCGGTCGCACGGCGCCGAGGTGCACCTGGTGCCGATGACCGAGCGCGAATCCCGCGCCCGCTACCTCGCCCACCAGCGCGGGTCGACGCTGATCCCGCCGTTCGACCACGCCGACGTGATCGCCGGGCAGGGCACGGTGGGCCTGGAGATCGCCGAAGACCTCCCCGACGTGGAGGCCGTGCTGGTGCCCGTGAGCGGCGGCGGCCTGATCTCCGGCGTGGCCGTGGCCATCAAGGCCCTGTGCCCGGACGCGCGCGTCATCGGCGTCGAGCCCGCTCTGGCCGCCGACGCCGCCGACAGCCTCCGCGCGGGCCGCCGCTCGGCCTCGTGGCCGCCCGCCCTGCGCGCCAGGACGATCGCCGACGGGCTGCGCGCCGAACCGTCCGAGCTGACGTTCGCCCACATGCGCGAGCTGGTCGACGGGATCGTGACGGTCACCGAGGACGAGATCCGCGCCGCTGTGCCGTGGCTCGCCCACCGGTCGCGGCTGGTCGCCGAACCGAGCGGTGCCGTGGTGGTCGCGGCCTACCTCAACCGGCGCGACGAACTGCCGCTCGGCAAGACCGTCGCCGTCGTGTCCGGCGGCAACCTGGACCCCGCGCTGCTGGCGGAGCTGCTCGCGGACTAGCTGGACGGTCGGCGCCAATTCCACTCGGCCGGGCAACCTCCACTGATGGCCGTGCGGTTCGCCCCGTCGCTGGACGACCACAACCGCGCCCCGGCCGGTCGGGCGTTCGCGATCCCGGTGTACGCGCAGCGCAACGGGTCGGCGACGGCCTCGGGCGTGGGAACGCCGGAGATCGGGGTGTCCTACGACGACGGGGCGTCGTGGGCGCCTGCCAAGGTGATCAAGGCGAACGGGCGCTGGCTCGCGGTCGTCCACCACCCGGTGGGGGCGACGTTCGTGTCGCTGAAGGCCAAGGCCAAGGACGCGGACGGCAACTCGGTCGAGCAGACGATCATCCGGGCCTACGGCCTGAAGTGATCACGGGACCGGCGTCCGGGTGTCGGACGCCGCTCCCCGACCCGTCAGGCGCGAACGTGGGTGGGTGGGGCGTCGACGCCGCAGGAGTGGCAGTCGCCGAGGCGGGGCTGGTCGTGCCGGGGCTGGTCGTCCTGGGGCTGGGTGTCGCGCATGGTGTCGTTGTCCGTGCCCAGTGCGAGCAGACCGCCGATGGCGGACGCGGCGGCGCAGATGAGCAGCGCCTTCTGCCAGCTGGCGGTCAAGGCGACGGGGTCGGTGTAGCCGGTGCCGGTGAGGCCCGAGACCGCGGGCAGGGCGGCCACCGCGACGAGGCTGCCGGTGCGGGCGACGGCGTTGTTCACGCCGGACGCCACCCCGGCGAAGCGGTCGGGGGCGGCGGCCAGGACGGTCGCCGTGACGGGCGCGACGACGGTGGCCAGGCCGAGGCCGAAGACGACGATGCCGGGCAGGACGCCGTCCAGGTAGCCCGAACCCGGTTCGGCGTTGCGCAGCAGGAGCATCCCGGCGGCCACGAGCAGCGGGCCGATCACGAGCTGGGCGCGGGGGCCGACGCGCTGCGCGAGCCTGCCGGAGCGGGCGGACAGCACCAGCATGATGATCGTGATCGGCAACCCGGCGAGCCCGGCGGCCATCGGCGAGTAGTGCAGCGACACCTGGAGCTGGAGGATCATCAGCACCATCACGCCGCCGAGCGCCGCGTACATCAGGAACGTGAGCCCGTTGGCGAGCACGAACGTCCGGTTCGCGAAGAGCTGCGGCGGCACCAGCGGCGTGTGGCCGCGCACCTGGAGCAGCCCGAACGCCACCAGTCCCGCGATGCCCACGACGGCTGCGCCGATCACGAGCGGATCACCGACGCCGCGGCCGGGCGCTTCCACCAGCGCGCCCGTGACGCCCGCGAGCCCGACCGCGCCGACCACCGAGCCGAGGATGCTCGGGTGGCCGGTCAGCGTCTCGTCGCGCGATTCCGGCACGTACCGGCGGGCCATCCACACGCACACCAGCGCGATCGGGACGTTGATCAGGAACGCCAGCCGCCACGACCCGGCCTGCACCAGCAGGCCGCCCGTGAGCGGGCCGACCGCCGTCGCGATGCCCCCGAGGCCCGACCAGGCCCCGATCGCCCGTGACCGGTCCTGGCGGGCGAACACCGACTGGAGGATCGCCAGCGAGCCCGGTGTCAGCAACGCCCCGCCGACCCCCTGGAGGATCCGGGCGGCGACCAGCAGCTCCGTGGTCGGGGCCAGCCCGCACAGCAGGGAGGCCGCGCCGAACCAGAGGACGCCGAAGACGTACATCCGGCGGCGGCCGTACCGGTCGCCGAGCGACCCGGCGACCAGGATCAGCGCCGCCAGCGACAGCAGGTACCCGTCGAGGATCCACTGGAGCCCCGCGACCGACGCGTCCAGCTCCTCACCGATCTTCGGCAGCGCGACGTTGACGATCGTGCTGTCCAGCGCCGCCATGCCCGAGCCGACGATGGTGGTCGCCAGCACGGCCTTGGCCCGTGGAGTGCCCCAGACGATCACTTCGGTGGTCACCACCGAGCCATTGTCACCCGTGCACCCGCGTGGGGCGCAGCCGAGAGGGTGATCGAATGGACACTCGGGCATCGGAAATCCCTATGGGTGACCGGCCGAGTTTTCACCCACTGGGACGCCTCCGACGACTGGCGGCCAGTTCACCCAGGCCCGAAGCCGCAGGTGGCCGTGTCGCAGCGAGGTGTCCCGGACGGGCCGAAACCCACGGCAACACCGGGGTCCCCCGGCCGGGCCCCCCGAATTCAACGCTACCGAGGGGGTCCGACAATTCTTCGCCCATTGCCAAAGCAGATAGGCGAATTTCCATCACGTTGTTCGACGGCCGGGCGGCGAACCAGCGTCCACCGCCCCGACCTGCACGGACTGGTAATGACCAGTGCGCCGAACGGCCTGCGGGAAAGCCGTCCCGACCCACGCGGGGAAAGGACGGCAGTCGCCTGAGGATCGTGAATCAGCCCGCGGGCCGGTTCAGCGTGGCCACGAACTTGTACCGGTCCCCCCGGTACACGCTCCGCACCCACTCGACGGGGTTGCCCTCGGTGTCGAACGAGTGCCGCGACAGCAGCAGCATCGGCAGGCCGATGTCCGCACCGAGGAGTTCGGCCTCCTCCGGACTGGCGAGAGCGGTCTCGATCGTCTCCTCGGCGTGGCCCATCTCGACGCCGAACCGCTCGCGGAGCACCTGGTAGAGCGAGGTGCCCGGAGCGAGGTAGCGCCGCAGCCCGCGGAAGCGGCCCAGCGCCAGGTGGGTCGTCTCGATGGCCATCGGCTCGTCGTCGGCCAGCCGCAGGCGGTGCAGCCGCAGCACCTTGGCGCCCGCCCGGACGCCGAGGAACCGGGCCAGCTCCGCCTCGGCGGGCAGCTCGGACGCCTCGATGAGGCGCGACGACGGCTTGCGGCCCTGCGCCCGCATGTCCTCTGTGTACGAAGACAGCTGCAGGCGTTGCGCGACCTTCGGCTCGGCCGCGAAAGTGCCCTTGCCCTGCACCCTGAGCAGCCGTCCTTCGACGGTCAGCTCGGCGAGCGCCTGGCGCACGGTCGTGCGCGAAACGTCGAAGTCGGCGGCCAGCGACCGTTCGGTCGGGATGGGTGATCCGGGTGGCAGCGCACGCAGCAGATCGAGCAGGTGTCGCTTGAGCCCCCAGTACTTCGGCTCGCGTTGTGCGCGAGACCTGGCGTCCACGCCTGTTCCAGGCGTCGTCTCCAGCATGGCCTTCCTCCTCGCACAGCATCGCGTCTCCACCCACAGGATGCCTTGTCCGGGTCGGATCGTGCGCTCGAACCCCCGACAACCCATAGGAAATTCGTCGGATGACTTTGCAACGTCTCGGCAACGTCCTTGACAGCGGCTGTGGCGCGGCACACTCTTGGCCGCATTGGTCTACACCACTTGGCTGGCCCCGGTCGACGTCTGGCCGGGCTTCTGAAAGGGCGCAAACGTGAAGGGCTGGAGAGGACTTGCCGTTGGTGCCGCCGCACTGGCGGTAACCGTGGCCGGATGTGGCACGAGCCCGTCGGGTACGACGGCCGCTGAGTCGAGCGGCCCGAAGACCCTGACGGTCTGGCTGATGGACGGCTCCGCGCCGGACACGCTGACCAAGGCCTTGAACGAGGAGTTCGAGGCCTCGAACAAGGACGTCACCGTCAAGTACGAGGTCCAGAAGTGGGGCGGCATCCAGGAGAAGCTGACCACCGCGCTGACCAGCAACACCCCTCCGGACGTCATCGAGCTCGGCAACACGCAGACGCCGAAGTTCGCGTCCGAGGGCACGCTGCTCGACCTGACCGGTGACGCCGCCAACCTCAACGGCGGCGAGTGGCTCGGCGGCCTCAAGGACTCCCTGACCTGGGAGAACAAGCAGTACGGCCTGCCGTTCTACGCGTCGAACCGCACCGTGATCTACCGGACGGACCTGTTCGAGGCCGCGGGCATCACCGCGCCGCCCACGTCGAACGACGAGTGGCTGGCCGCGATCGAGAAGCTGAAGACCGCCAACGCCGCCAACCCGGACTTCCAGGCGCTCTACCTGCCGGGCCAGTCCTGGTACTCGCTGCTGTCGTTCATCTGGGACCAAGGCGGCGACGTCGCCAAGAAGGACGGCGACAAGTACGTCGGCGCGCTGAACACCCCCCAGGCCAAGGCGGGCGTCGACTTCTACAAGAAGCTCGTCGACGCCTCCGCCACCAAGGCCCCGAAGGACACCGACGAGGCCAAGCCGCAGCAGTCCGAGGTCTTCGGCACGGGCAACGTGGCGATGATGATCGCCCTGCCGTGGGAGCTGGGCGGCGCCGTCAAGGCCAACCCGGACCTGGAGAAGAAGACCTCCGCGTTCCCCGTCCCGTCCAAGACCGCGGGCAAGGCCGCTCCGGTGTTCCTCGGCGGCTCGAACCTGGCCATCCCGGCGGGCAGCAAGAACGTGGACCTGGCGAAGGGCTACCTGAAGCTGCTCAGCACCAAGAAGTACCAGGACCAGCTCGGCGCCGCGGGCACCGTGCCCGGCACCTCGAAGGACACCGCTTCGCTGGCGTCCAACCCGGTCGGCAAGGCGCTCGCCGCCTCCTCGGCCAACGGCAAGGTCACCCCGTCCACGCCGAAGTGGGCCGCTGTCGAGGCGGGCCAGAACCCGCTGAAGGACATGCTCACCGCGTACCTGACCGGTGCGAAGAGCCTGGACGCGGCGACGACCGACGCCAACACGGCGCTCAACGCGTTGCTCGGCGGCTGACGATCACCGATGACGGCCGTTGAGACGACCGACGCCGCGGTGCCGGTGAGGACTTCCTCGCCGGCACCGCGGCGTGCCGTTGCGGGCGGCGCGAGGCGCCGCCGGGGTAGCGCCTTCGACCGGCTGCTGCCGTACCTGCTGCTGGCCCCCGCCGTGATCGGCATCCTGTGGCTGATCGGTTTCCCGGTCGTCTCGGTGGTGGTGACCAGTTTCCGCAAGCTCGACCTGGGTGAGCTCGTCCGCGGCCAGATCGTCTGGGTCGGCCTGGACAACTACACCAAGGTCCTCTCCGACCCGCGCTTCTGGGAGATCACCGTCCGCACGGTGGTCTTCACGGCCGCCGTCGTGGCCACCTCGGTGGTCGTGGGCCTGCTGATCGCGCTGCTGATGCGCCAGCTCAGCACGCCGATCCGCATCCTGCTCCAGGTGTGCATGCTGCTGGCGTGGGCGATGCCGATCATCGCGTCGACCACGGTCTACCAGTGGATCTTCGACCAGCAGTACGGGATCCTCAACAAGATCCTGGTGAAGCTCGGCTTCGACTACGCGGGCCACTCGTGGTTCTCCACGGGAGCCGCGACGCTCTCGGTGATCGGGCTGCTCATCGTCTGGCAGGCGATCCCCTTCCTCGCCTTCTCCCTCTACGCGGGCGTGATCGGCGTTCCCGCCGACCTCTACGAGGCCGCGGGCATCGACGGCGCGTCGGCGTGGCAGACGTTCCGGGCCGTCACCTGGCCCGAGCTGAAGCCCCTGCTGATGATGGTGACGTTCCTGTCGCTGCTGTGGGACTTCAAGGTCTTCACCCAGATCTGGGTGTTCAAGGAGGGCGGGCCGAGCGGCGGCTCCACGACCCTGCCCGTGCTCCAGTACCTGGAGGGCATCTCGCAGAGCCACTTCGGCGTGGCCGCGGCGGTGAGCGTGCTCATGGTCGTCATCCTGACCCTGTTGACGGTGTCCTACCTGCGGAAGCTGCTCCAGACCCAGGAGGGCAAGCTGTGAACGCGAAGAAGGTGTCGGCGAACGCCGCCGCGGTGCTGATCGCGGCGTTCTTCGCCTTCCCCACCTACTGGATGGTCACGACGGCCCTCAAGCCGAAGAAGGACCTGCTCTCCAGCGACTTCGACCTGATCCCGTCGTCGGTGACCAACAGCAACTTCGTCACCGCGTGGACCAAGCCGGGCTTCCTCCAGTCGCTGGGCAACAGCTTGTTGGTCTCGCTGTCCGCCGTCGTGGCGGCGCTGGTGATCGGCCTGCTGGCCGCGCTGGCGCTGTCCCGGATGCGCTTCCGCGGCCGCAAGGGCTTCGTGATGCTCATGCTGGTCGCCCAGATGGCGCCGTTCGAGGCGCTGCTGATCCCGATGTTCCTGATGATGCGCGACCTCGGCCTCTACGAGCAGCTCTCGTCGCTGATCCTCATCTACTTCGCGGTGACGCTGCCGTTCTGCGCGTGGACCCTGCGCGGCTTCGTGAACGGCATCCCGATCGAGCTGGAGGAGGCCGCCATGGTCGACGGCTGCGGCAGGTGGGGCGCGTTCCGGCGCGTCACGCTGCCGCTGCTCGGCCCCGGCCTGGTCGCCACGTCGGTGTTCGCGTTCATCACGGCGTGGAACGAGTTCCTGTTCGCCAAGGTCATGGTGCGCGCCGAGGACAAGGAGACCCTGCCCGTGTGGCTGAGCGGCTTCCAGTCCGCGTTCGGCACCGACTGGGGCGGCGCGATGGCCGCGTCCGCCCTGTTCACCGTGCCCGTGCTCGTGTTCTTCCTCATCGTCCAGCGGAAGATGGTCACCGGTGTCACCGCCGGGGCCGTGAAGGGATAGAGCGCATGTCGCTGCACCGGCTCGCGGCCGCCGTCCTGCTACCGGGTTTCCACGGGACCACCGCTCCCGACTGGTTGCTCGAGCGCGTGACCGGCGGGCTGGGCGGCGTCGTGCTGTTCGGCCGCAACGTCGTGGACGACGACCAGGTCACCGCGCTGAACGCGCAGCTGCGCGCGGCCCGCGGCGACGTGGTGATCGGCATCGACGAGGAGGGCGGCGACGTCACCCGCCTCGACGCGGGCCGGGGCTCGGAGGTGCCGGGCAACCACGCGCTCGGCGCGACCGGCGACGTGGACCTCACCAGGCAGGTGGCGGCCTCCATCGGCGCCCGTCTCGCGGCGTGCGGCGTCACGCTCAACCTGGCACCGTCCGCGGACCTCGTGCTCACCCTGGACGACCCGGTCATCGGCGTCCGGGCCTTCGGCTCGGACCCGGTCGCCTCGGGCGAGCACGTCGCCGCCTTCGTCGACGGCCAGCAGGCCGACGGCGTCGCGGCGTGCGCCAAGCACTTCCCCGGCCACGGCGCTTCCACCGCCGACTCGCACCGCGAACTGCCGGTGCTGCCGCGCACGGTCGCGGAGCTGAACGCGGTCGAGCTGGTCCCGTTCCGCGCGGCCGTCGCGGCGGGCGTCCGGTCGATCATGACCGGGCACCTGGTCATCCCGGAGTGGGGCGAGGCCCCGGCCACGCTCAACCCCAAGGCCATCGCCGTCCTGCGCGACGAACTCGGCTTCACCGGCGCGATCATCACCGACGGCCTGGACATGAAGGCCGTCGGCGGCGACCTGGCCCAGGGCTCGGTCCGTGCGCTGGCGGCGGGCGTGGACGCGCTCTGCCTCGGCGGCGAACCGCTGGACGACGACGGCCTCCAGTGGCTGGTCGACAGCATCGTGGCCGCGGTCGAGTCCGGCGAGCTGTCGCGGGAACGCCTCGAAGAGGCCGCCACCCGCACGGCCGCGCTCGGCACCCCGCCGAGGGCGGTGACCGGGCACGACGCCGAAATCGGCCTGCTGGCCGCGCGCAGGGCCGTGGAGGTGACCGGCGAGCTGGTCATTACCGGTCCACCGCTCGTGCTGGACCTGGTCGTCGCCCCGTCCGAAGCCGTCGGCGCCGTCCCGTGGGGACTCGGCCCGTACCTGACCGAACTGATCGAGGGCACGGAAGTGCTGGCCACGGGCTCGGTGACGGCTGCGGACGTCGCCAAGGCCGCGGACGGCCGGACGGTGATCGTGGTGACACGAGAGGCCCACCGCCACGCCTGGGCTCGCGATCTGGTCACCGACCTGGGTAGAATTGGTCTGGACCTCGTGCACGTCGAAACCGGCGTGCCAGGACCTGACCTGGGCGCAGTCGCCCGCGTGAACACCCACGGCGGTTCACGGGTGTGCCTGCGCGCCGCGGCGGAGCGCATCGCCTCAAGCCGCCTCTCGACCACCTGACAAGGGGTATGGGATGACCGAGCAGCAGCCCGGCGAGCACATGGCAGCGGAGATCGCGCAGCAGCCTGCGATCTTCGCGGGCCTCATCGAGCGGCGCGCCGAATTCGTCCGGGTCGCGGAGGTGGTCCGCGAGCGCAAGCCGAGGTTCGTCCTCTTCGCGGCCCGCGGCTCCAGCGACCACGCGGCCATCTACGCCAAGTACCTCACCGAAGTCCTGCTCGAACTGCCCGCCGGCCTGGTCTCGCCGTCGACGACCACCCTCTACGGCGGCAAGCCCGACCTCCGCGACGTGCTCGTGGTGTCGGTCAGCCAGAGCGGCGGCTCACCCGACCTCCTGGAGGTCACCCAGGCCGCCAGGGCGCAGGGCGCGCTGACGGTCGCCGTCACCAACACCAACGACTCCCCGCTCAACGCCGCGGCCGAACTCTCGGTCGACGTCGGCGCGGGCGTCGAACACGCGGTGGCGGCCACGAAGACCTACTCGGCGACGCTGCTGGCCCTGTACCTGCTCTTCGACGGCATCCGCGGCGGCACCGGCGAGCACGCGGCCCGCCTCGGCGAGCTCGCGCAGTCCACTCTGGACGGTTCGGACGAAGCCGTGACCGAGGCGGTGCGCCGCTACCGCTTCGTGGACCGCGTGCTGACCACCGGCCGGGGCTTCTCCCTGCCCACCGCGCTGGAAGCGGCGCTGAAGCTCGCGGAGACCAGCTACCTCGCCGCCCGCGCCTACTCCGGCGCGGACCTCCTGCACGGCCCCGTTGCGGCCGTGGACGGTGAAACGGCGGTGCTGGCGGTCACCAGCGCGGGCAAGGGCGGCGACGCCCTCCACGAGGTCCTCGACGTGGTCCACGGCCGGGGCGCGGACGTGCTAGCCGTGGGGTCGGCGGCGGACAAGGTGTCGGCGGCACTGCGCATCCCGGTGGCCGAGACGGCGGAGGAAGTGGCACCGATCCTGGAGATCCTGCCGATCCAGCGACTCGCCCACGGCCTCGCACTCGCACGCGGCGGCGACCCGGACAGCCCCCGCGGCCTCAAAAAAGTCACCCGCACCCGCTAACCCTCGCGAGTCCCTCACTCAAGCACCGCGAGTCGAACGTTCGCGCACCCCAAATGGAACGTTCGGACACCCCCGATGGGTGCGGGAGGGTGTCCGAACGCGGAGTTCAGGTGTCGGAGTGAGGGACACGCGGTGTCCGAGTGAGGGACTCGCGAGTGGCTGACCGGCGCTCAGGCAATCCATGGGGGCCTCGCGACCGTG
>JBDSAJ010000919.1:0-4290 GCA_039922235.1 Umezawaea sp. | reverse complement strand
CACCTGCAGGCCGCAGCGCAGCGTGCGGAAACCGGCGTTCCACTCCTGCTCACCGGGGTTCAGCGGCCCGACCGTGTACTTGCCGAACGGGTCGAACCTGCCGGACAGGTAGTCCAGCGTCGGCTTGGCGCAGTGGTCGAGGCTGATCTTCTGCCAGTCGGCTGCCAGCGGGTACTTCGCGTCCTTGGCGTACTCGGCGGAGATGTCCACCTTGCCGGTGACCTCGAACCGGTGCTGGTTGCCGCAGTCGACCTTCTTGACGTCCGACAGGTCGGTTTTCGTCCAGTTGAGGCAGTCCGAGGCCTCGGACTCGTAGGCTGGGTTCACGGTCGGCTTCCCCGACGCGCCCAGCGCACCGGAGCCGCTGACCGGCCAAGACGTGAAAGCGCTCAGCCCGAGGAGGAGGAAACCCCCCACGGACGCGCCGACCATGACCACCCGCGTACCGCGAATGTGGCCACCACGACGAAACCGCTGAGCGTTCACAGACATCTACTCCATGATGCCTGTGCCGTCCGAGCAGCTGTCGAGGAGGGGATGGAGTGTTGCTTTTCGGACACTCGTCACCCGCCCAGCGGCTGATCTCTGTACCGTCCCCGCCGGGAGTGGCTGATGACTGAGAACGACAGGTCCGGGACCTCTGGGACACCGGACAACGGACCGAACGCACCGACACCGCCGAGCGGCGTGCCGACCGGTGGCGTGCCCGCTGGAGGGTCGCCGCCGCCGTACGTGCCCGCCACGGAACAACCGACCCAGCAGCCGTCGAACCCGCGTGGGCGGATCCGGCAGCAGGACGGCCAGACCAGGGCGCGGCCGCCGACACTGGCCGAGCAGCGCGCCCGCGAGCAGGCCCAGCGGGGCCTGGTCGCGGCCGACCAGGCCCGTGAGGCGGAGTACGCGCGCAAGAAGAAGGTCCGCAAGCGGCTGCTCATCGGCGGCGGCGTGACGGTCGGCGTGGTCGCGCTGGTCGCGATCGGGTACGCGGCGCTGAGCCCGGACGAGGTGACCGCCACCTGCACCACCAAGGACGACGTCGTGGTGGCGGACGACAACAACTGCGACGAGAACTACGCCAGTTCGCACGGCGGGTACTCCAGCGGCGGCTTCATCTACATGCCGCTCGTCGGCGGTGGCTACAGCCAGTACCGCTACAACTACGGCGGCACGGGTGCGGTCGGGCAGAAGATCGCGGGCGGCACCACGGTCAAGCCGCCGAAGGCGAGCATCTCCACCAGGTCGGGCTCCAGCATCCAGCGCGGCGGGTTCGGCGTGTCCAGCGGCGGCAGCAAGAGCGGTTCGAGCGGAACGAGCGGGGGCAGCTGAGTGCGCCGAGCAACATCCGCGCCGCGGCCGAACTGGCAGCGGACGGTCTCGGAGCAGGGCCTGGTGTTCGGGGCGCCCGCCAGGGGCGTCGCCGGGATCGAACGGCCCTACTGGGACGAGTCGGCGCACTACGTCTTCGAGATGAGCGACATCCTCTCGCTCGAAGCCGACGTGGAACTGCTGCACAGCATGTGCCTGGAAGCCGTGGACAACGTCGTGCTCACCGAGCGGTACCGCGACTTCGGCATCCAGGAGTGGATCTGGCCCGCCATCGCGGAGTCGTGGAAGCGGCGGGACCCGCACGTGTACGGGCGCTTCGACCTGCGCTACGACGGGCGCGGCCCGGCCAAGATGCTGGAGTACAACGCGGACACCCCCACCTCGCTGCTCGAGGCGGCGGTGCTCCAGTGGTACTGGAAGACCGACGTGTTCCCGGAGGACGACCAGTGGAACTCGATCCACGAGAAGCTGGTGGAGCGCTGGGGTGAGATCGGGGCGAAGCTGCCGTCCAACGAGCTGCACTTCACCTGGTCGTCCGCCGACACGTCCGGCGAGGACCACATCACGCTCGCCTACCTGCAGGAGACCGCGGCCGAAGCGGGCATGAACACCGTCGGCCTCTCCATCGAGGACATCGGCTGGGACTCCCTGCTCAAGCGGTTCGTCGACCTCGAAGAGGCCCCGATGAACACCGTGGTGAAGCTCTACCCGTGGGAGTGGGTGGTCGACGAGCAGTTCGGCCGCTTCGCGGTGGAGAGCCTGCCCGGCACGCTCTGGGTCGAGCCGCTGTGGAAGATGCTGCTGTCGAACAAGGCGCTGCTCGCGGTGCTGTGGGAGATGTACCCCGGCCACCCGAACCTGCTGCCCGCCTACCTCGACGATCCGGGGCTGCTCACGGAGTACGTGCGCAAGCCCCGGCTGGGCCGCGAGGGCTCGAACATCCAGATCGTCGCTCCCGGCTACGAGACCCAGACCGGCGGGGTCTACGGCAAGGAGGGCTTCATCTACCAGCTGTTCGACCCCCTGCCCGAGTTCGACGGCTACCGGCCCGCACTGGGCGCGTGGGTCGTGGGCGACCAGGCGGCGGGCTTGGGCATCCGCGAAACTGTCGGTCTGGTGACCGACGACGGCGCGGCCTTCGTTCCCCACCGGATTGTCGAATGAAGTACCAGCACATGGAGGGCCAGTGATCACCCAACTCGCGTTGGACCCCGCATTCGGTTCCACGATCGGTCGGGGCATCGGCGCGATCGCGCTGTACGCCGTCGTCGGACTGCTGCTGATGGTCGTCGGCTTCTACGCCATCGACTTCACCACGCCCGGCCAGCTCAGCAGCCTGGTGCGCACGGGCAAGCCGAACGCGGTCATCGTGACCGCCGCGGGTCTGTTCAGCATGGCGCTGATCATCGTGGTGGCGATCTACAGCTCGGAGGGCAAGCTCACCGAGGGCCTGCTCTACTCGCTGATCTTCGGCTTCGTCGGGATCATCGTGCAGGTCGTCGCCGTCCGCCTGCTGGAGTGGGTCACGCGCCTGGACATCGGCAGGCTCATCGAGTCCGAGACGTTCGCCCCGGCGAGCGTCGTCGTGGCCAGCGCGCACGTGGCGCTCGGCCTCGTGGTGGCCGTCGCGATCAGCTAGTGATATCCGAAGGCGGTCGCGAGGGGTGACGGACTACCCTTACCCCTCGTGATCGACCTGAAGGCAGTGCGCGAGAACCCCGAAGCCGTCCGAGCGTCGCAGCGAGCACGTGGTGAAGACGAGTCCGTGGTCGACGCGCTGCTGTCCGCGGACGAACGCCGCCGCGCCGCCATCTCCAGGGCGGACGCGCTGCGGGCCGAGCAGAAGCTGTTCGGCAAGCAGGTCGGCAAGGCCCGCGGCGAGGAGCGCGACGCGCTGCTGGCCAAGGGCAAGGAGATGGCCGCCGAGGTCAAGGCCGCGGAAGTCGAGCAGCACGCCGCCGAGGCGGAGCTGACCGAGCTGCACCGCGCCATCCCGAACGTCGTGCACCCGGACGCCCCCGAAGGCGGCGAGGACGACTACGTCGTGCTCAAGCACGTCGGCGAGCCCCGCACGTTCGACTTCGAGCCGCAGGACCACCTCGACCTGGGCGTGAAGCTCGGCGCGATCGACATGGAGCGCGGCGCGAAGGTCTCCGGCTCGCGCTTCTACTTCCTCACCGGCGTCGGCGCGCAGCTGGAGCTGGCCCTGCTGAACATGGCCGCGTCGCTGGCCACCGAGAACGGCTTCACGCTGATGATCACGCCGACGCTCGTGCGGCCGGAGATCATGGCGGGCACCGGATTCCTCGGCCAGCACGCCAGCGAGGTGTACCGCCTGCGCGACGACGACCTGTACCTCGTCGGCACGTCGGAGGTGCCGCTCGCGGGCTACCACGCGGACGAGATCCTGGACGGCGAGCGCCGGTACGCGGGCTGGTCGTCGTGCTACCGCCGCGAGGCGGGCTCGTACGGCAAGGACACCCGCGGCATCATCCGCGTGCACCAGTTCAACAAGGTCGAGATGTTCTCCTACGTGCGCCCCGAGGACGCCGAGGCGGAGCACGCGCGGCTGCTGGCCTGGGAAGAGGAGATGCTCGGCCGCGTCGAGGTGCCCTACCGGGTCATCGACACGGCGGCGGGCGACCTCGGCACGAGCGCGGCCCGCAAGTTCGACTGCGAGGCCTGGGTGCCCACCCAGCAGGCGTACCGCGAGCTGACGTCGACCTCGAACTGCACCACGTTCCAGGCACGGCGCCTCAACATCCGGTACCGCGACGAGAACGGCAAGCCGCAGATCGTCGCGACGCTGAACGGCACCCTCGCCACGACCCGGTGGATCGTGGCCATCCTGGAGAACCACCAGCAGGCCGACGGCTCGGTCCGGGTGCCCGAGGCACTCCGCCCGTACCTCGGCGGCCGCGAGGTCCTGGAGCCGGTCAGCCGCTGAGCCGTTCCTCGGGCGTC
>JBDSAJ010000918.1:0-2983 GCA_039922235.1 Umezawaea sp. | reverse complement strand
GTTCGCGACCCTGGACTGCTTCGCGAGCTACCTGGACCCGCGCCTGGCGCCCGAGGACTTCCTCGACTGGCTCGCCTCCTGGGTCGCGCTCGACGTCGGCGAGGGCTGGACGGTGCCGCAGCGGCGGGAACTGGTCGCGAAAGCCGTCGAGCTGCACCGCTGGCGGGGCACCAGGCGCGGGCTGGCCGAGCACGTCCGGCTGCTGACCGGTGGCGAGGTCGAGGTGACCGACAGCGGTGGCTGCACCTCGTCGGACCGGCCGGGCCTGCCGCTGCCGGACACGGGCCGACCCAGCGTGGTCGTGCGGGTCCGGGTGCCGAACCCGGCGGCGGTCGACGTCGGGCGGCTCACCAGCGCGGTCGTCGGGGCCGTGCCCGCACACGTGAACGTCCACGTCGAGGTGAGCGGCCGATGATCGTCTGCGTGCGGTGCGGAGAGCACAACGCGGTGGGCACCGAGTTCTGCGGGGCCTGCGGCACCTTCCTGGAGTGGGAGGGCGCCAGCGCGACCGTCGCGGAGCCTGCCAGGACGGCCCAGCCGTCGGCCATGCAGCCCACCGAGCAGCAGACCGCGGCGCCGAAGCACCGACCCCGTCCCACACAGCCCCGCCAAGTCCAGCCGGGGGACCTGATCTGCGGTCAGTGCGGCAGCGGCAACGTACCGTCCCGGCGGTTCTGCGGCCGGTGCGGTGCCACGCTCGCCGAGGCCGCCGCCGTCGCGCAGCCGTGGTGGCGCCGGTGGATCCCGAAGCGCGAGCCCAAGACGCTCAAGGCCGGGTCACGACCTGGCCGGGACGGCGTGCGGCGGCGGACCGGCCGCGGCTCGGCGGTGCGCGGGGTCGGCCGGGTCGTCCGCTGGCTCGTCGCTGTCCTGCTGCTGGTGTCCGGCGCCCTCTACGGCCTGCACGTGCCCTTCCGGCAGGCGGTGAACGACCAGGCGCTGTCCTGGAAGCGCGATGTCGAGGACATCTTCGTCACCAGGCTCAACCCGGTCCGGCCGACCGGTGTCACGGCCACCGTCGAACGGCCCGACCATCCGGGGAACCTGGTCAGCGACAACGCCTTCAACACCTACTGGGCGGCTCCGGTCGACCAGGGCGAGCCCGCGCTGGTGCTGACCTTCGACCACCCGGTCGACCTGCGCAAGGCGATCGTCCGGGTCGGCATCGAGAAGGAGTTCCAGTCCGCGCACCGGCCGCAGAAGTGGCACCTCGTGTACTCGACCGGCAAGACGTTCGACGTCGACCTCGCCGACACGCCGGACCCGCAGGAGGTCGCGTTGGACAACAGCGCCGGGAGCACCAGCGTCGAGCTGCACGTCGTCGCGCTGCACCGGTCGTTGCAGGGCACGGACGTGGCCATCTCGGAGATCGAGCTCTTCGAACGGGGATGAGGACGGGTGAACGCACGCGGTTGTTACCTGGTGGTCGCGGTGCTGCTGGGCGGCCTGCTGCTCGCCGATCGGCCCGCGCCCGCGCAGGCACAGCCGGAACCGCTTGCGCCATACGGGGTCGGCTTCAGCACCACCGGCGAGCAGGGCGACGACCAGGACATCCTTTCCACCAACAGCCGAGCAGGCGACCTCCGGGACCTGACCACTCCGTCCACATCGGACGAAGCCGAGGCTGACTTCACCTCCGATGGCACCCGGCTCGCCTATACCCGGTACGACGGTGAGGGCAGCACGATCGTGGTGGCCGACGCCGACGGCGCGAACGCCCGACCGGTGCCCGGCACCGATGGCGCGCGCGACCCGACATGGTCGCCGGACGGCACGATGATCGCGATCAGCACGCGGCGCTACGGCGAGGAGGGCTTCCAGGACGTCGTGCAGGTGATCCAGGTCGCGGACGGCAGGGTGTTGGCTGAGATCCCCGTTCCCGCGCACCTCTCGGCGGACGACACCGAGCCCGCGTGGTCGCCGGACGGCCACACGATCGCGTTCACCCGGCGGACCGAGCGCCAGAGCACGCCGAGGGTCGGGCCGTTCACCGTGGGCGGAGCCACCGCCAGGGGCGGCGAGTACAGCCTCTCCGCCTCGCTCCGCACGCCGTTCGCGCCCGCGAAGCCGGAGGTCATGTTCCTCTTGGACACCACCGGTTCCATGGGCAAGGTCCTGGAGACCGCGAAGGCCCGCCTCGGTGAGGTGCTCAACAAGGTCGCCGACGCCCAACCGCAGGCCACCTTCGGGTTGGCGACCTACGAGGACGTCTATGACGGAGATCGACACTTCGTGCTGCACCAGAACCTCACCGACGACCGCGAAGCCGTGCTGGCCAAGGTTCGCGGGCTCGACACGATCGGCGGTGGCGGTGACCCGCTGGAGGACTGGTTCACCGCACTGCACCGCCTGGCCACCGACGAGGTGTTCGTCCGACCCGACACTAACCGGATCGTCGTGCTGGTCGGCGACGAGGGCAGCCACTCCTGCGAGCCGGATCCGGACGGCTGCGCGGACGACCGGTACCTGCCGCAGGCCACCGTCGAAGAGGCCATGAAGGGCAAAGGCATCCGCTTGGTCGCGGTGCCGGTGGCCACCGAGAACCACGGGGGACTGGACAGGCTCAAACAGGCGTCCGCGATCGCGGACGCCACCGGTGGCGTGCTGGTGCCAGAGGACTCGGCGCCGGAAAAGATCACCGAGGCGATCACCAGGGGCATCACGGCACTTCCGGTGACGGTGACCCCGCAGGCGTTCTGCTCGCCGGACCTGACCGTCACCTTCGACCCGCCGTCGATCACCGCGCCTGGCGACACCGACGTGCGGTTCGCCGAGACCGTCCGGGTTGCGCGGACCGCGACGCCCGGCGCGACCCTGGACTGCGGCGTGGAGTTCCGCCTCAGCGGGGCGTCCGAGGAGGAGCCCTACCGGCAGCACATCTCGACCACTGTCGCCGCGGACCGCGTGCCGACCGTGGTGATCGGCGGCGGGGCAGCGCCGAGTACCGGCGGTGGGCCGGTCGAGGTCGCTTACACCGCGACCG
>JBDSAJ010000917.1:0-4617 GCA_039922235.1 Umezawaea sp. | reverse complement strand
CTTCACCTCCTCGGTGGAAAGCGACTCGGCCTCCGGCGTACCCGGCAACGGGTAGCTCCCGTGGTAGATGACCAGCACGAACTGCATCGTCGTCCTCCTCATAGGGGTTGGTGTGCTCGGCACACATACCCATGAGCCCGGACAACACGGCGATGTGACCGGATTCCGCTGTCCCTTCGAGACCATCTGCCGGACGAACAGTCACGGTATTTCGTCAGGGCGCGCCGTCGGCTCGGGATCAGGAGTGCTCGGCAGTGTCGTCGAAGACCAGCACGTCGCCCTCGTTCCGGGTTCGCGACTCATCGCCAACCCGGAGTGCGCAGCCGTCGTCTGGCGCGACCAGACCCAGATGTGCGCGGTAAACGGTGGTGACCCATCCCGTGTGAGGCTTGATGCGCGTTCCTGGTGCCAGCCGGGAGAAACCCGCCGTGGTCAGGCCGGGCACGAGTTCCACCGCGGCCGCGGTGCGGGGACAGGTGGCCAGCGCATCCTCGACACGGTCACCGAACGCGACGAGCCCCTCGTCCTGGCGCGCCACTCTCGCACCACCGGAATCCGGTCGGCGTCCGGCGTGGTCACCGATGAACTGCGCTCTCAAGGCGCAGGCACGGCACCGATCTGCTGCATCACACCGAGGAGGTCGGGCTGACCCCGCTCCTTGATGATCTTTCCGTCTGCCAGGTAGTAGAAGTTCATGGCCTGGACCGAGATCGTCTTCCCGCTGGCCGGGATTCCGAAGAACTCGCCCTGGTGCGTTCCGCGCATGGTGAACCGGGCGGCCACCGTGTCGCTCTCGGTGACGGTCTCTTCCAGAGTCCACCGGACATCCGGGAAACCCGCGCGCATCATCGCGATCAGCTCCAGGTAGCCCTCGGGCCCCCGCAGCGGTTCCGGGTGGCTTGGCGCATGAAACTCGGCGTCCGGGGCGATGATCTCGCGGGCAAGGTCCTCGTCAGCTGTGTTGATGAACTCGACGAAGCGACTCATCACGGATTCGGTGGATTGTGGCGACATGTCCGCCTTTCTTCTTGCACTTCCTCGCCACGAGCGAGCGGAAGCCCCACCCTACATCGATTCGATGTGCACATCGAATCGATGTAGGGTGGGGCGATGGCCATGCTCGACCTAGCGATACTGGGCTTCCTGGCCGAGCGACCGTTGCCCGGACATGAACTGCGCCGCCGCGTCTCGGAGCTGATGGGCTACACCCGGCCGATGAGCGACGGCAGCCTGTACCCGGCGATCAAGCGCCTTGCCGCGGCGGGCCTGCTGGACCGACGCGCGGACCCCGCAGCAGGTGCGGCCCGCTACATGCTGAACATCACCGCCGCCGGCCGCGCCGACCTGCTCCGGCGGCTTCGCACGCCGGCTGACCACGAGATCAGCGACTTCACCCGGTTCTTCACGGTCTTGGCGTTCCTGTCCCTCCTGCCGGACGTCGACGAACAGCATGCGGTGCTGCGACGGCGATTGGAGTTCCTGGAGGCACCGGCGAGCTTCTTCTACGAGGGCGACCGGCCGCTGCGCGCCAAGGACGTGGCCGATCCCTACCGGCGCGGCATGCTGCTGACCGCCCGCGCCATCAACAGCGCCGAACGTGCCTGGTTGCACCAGGTCCTGGACGGTGACGAGCCAGTCACCGGGCGCGCCGATTCCGATCCCCCTACGCTCGAAAACCCGCCAGCTGATCAACCCCGAAGGTAGCGCCCATGCTTGCGTCCTGGTACGACCGCCAAGGCCCCGCCGCCGACGTGCTGCGCGTCGGCGAACTGCCCGACCCCACCCCCGGCCCAGGCGAGGTCCGCGTTCGCGTCACCGTCTCCGGGGTCAATCCCGGCGACACCAAGAAGCGGCGCGGGTGGCTCGACTCGTCGATGCCCTTCCCGCGGGTGATCCCGCACAGCGACGCCGCCGGGATCGTCGACGCCGTGGGCGAGGGAGTGGACGAGCGCCGGATCGGACAGCGGGTGTGGACCTACGGCGCCCAGTCGTACCGGCCCTTCGGCACGGCCGCCCAGTACACCGTCGTACCCGCCGGTCTGGCCGTCCCGCTGCCCGACCACCTCGGCGACGAACTCGGCGCAGCCCTGGGCATCCCCGGCATCACCGCCCACCGCGCCGTGTTCGCCGACGGCCCGGTGGACGGCAAACTCGTGCTGGTGCACGGCGTCCTGGGCGGGGTCGGCTCCCTGGCCGCTCAACTCGCCTGCTGGGGCGGGGCCAGGGTGCTCGGCACGGTCCGGCGCGGCGCGGACCTCGCCCAGGTCGACCCGGCTGTCGTGTCGCACGCCGTGGCGCTGGACCAGCAGGACCCGGCGGCGGCCATCCGCGCGTACGCGCCCGAGGGCGTGCACCGGATCGTCGAGGTCTCCCTGTCCGACAACGCCGACCTGGACAACGCCGTCGTCGCGAACGGCGCGGTCATCGCCGCCTACGCGACGAGGGAGGACCGGACCGAGATCCCCTTCTGGAACCTGCTGTTCACCAACGTCGTCCTGCGCCTGGTCGGCAGCGACGACGTCCCCGAAGAGGCGAAACGCCAAGCAGCGCGCGATCTCACCGCCGCAGCCTCCGTCGGCGCCCTGACCGTCGAGGTCGCCGACCGCTACGAACTGGCGGACATCGCCAAGGCCCACGACCGCGTCGATGCCGGCAGCCGCGGCCGCGTCCTGGTCACCCTCCCCCAATGACCCCACCCCGTCGTTCACCACGACCCGCGGATGCGTCCCCTGCTCACCCGAGATAGCAGCCGAGCGGGGCTGAGAGCAAGCATCGGTCAAGTCGCGTGCTCACCGGCCAACTGAAGTGCTCAGTCAAAGGACGGTGCGACCCCCAGTCATAGATGGCGGCTGAGTGGCGGATGACCAGGTCCGATAGCCTCGGTCCCCAGGCGTTGTTGGCGGATGTTCCCAGCTCTTCTCGGCGGCTCGGCTCGTTGAGGCCGTGCTGCGTTCGGGCCGGTGCCCGTGGAGCGATTGATACGGTGCGCCATGGCGATTGGCTGGCGGGCTGCCGCCGACACATTTGAGCGGATCCTGAGGAAACATCACGCGGCGCCCGCTTCCGTCACCGGAGTCGAGGCCGCATGGTGTGCGTTCGTCGACTTCCTGCAGACGGAGATCGGTGGGATCGCGCCAGCCGAAGAGGATGGTGATGGCTTTGTCGTTCAGTGGGGGCGGCGCACCTGGGGCGATGGTCGACCTGTCCTGACGCTGACGAGACAATTGACAGTGGTCGACGTTGGTGACCGGGCTGATCCCGACTGGCAGGAGCAACTCTGGCAAGTGGGGTTGGAGATCGTCTTCGATGACGAGTCGGCGCTGATCGCTCTGGAGCCTGGTCCGAGAGGCGACACGGGATTTCGGTTCGACCCGATCGGCCCACGGCGAGGCGCGGCGCTGGCCAAAGCCCGTGCTCTCGCACAGCAGCATGTGCTTGTCCAGGCGATGTGGAGGGAGACTCCGGCGAACAGTGAGTTGACCTTCGAGTGCCTGTGCTGAGCGCTCGAGCTTGGCTGCGATAGCAGACGCTCGTGGGTGCCTGGGCCACGCCCAACCGCCAACAACACCTGGGAACCGCCATCTATAACTGGGGATCACGGACGGACCCGACAACCGCCTCAGACGATCCCCGCCGCGATCAGCTGCTGCCAGATCACGCCCTGGTCGACCACCTCGACCTCGAACTTCTCCGCCTTGGTCAACTTCGCCGCACCCACCCCGGCACCGGTGATCAACAGATCCGTGCTCGCCGACACCGAGGACGCCGCAGTAGCCCCGGCTTTCTCGCACAGCCGCTGGAACGTCGGCCGCGCGACCTTCTCCCCCGACCGCGGATCGCTGATCGCGCCGGTGATCACCACCGTCTTCCCGGCCAGCGGCGCGTCCGACGCCACCACCGGCGGCAGGTCCTCCTCCCGCACGTCCAACGACACCCCGCGCTCCCGCAACCGGTCCAACTCCGGCCGCAACCGGCCCAGGTGCTCCACCAGCGAGGCGGCCACCTTCGGCCCGATGTCCTCCACCGCCACCAGCGCGTCCGCCCCCGCGTCTGCGACCTCTTCGAGGGACCCGAACCCCGCCCGGCACAACCGCGCCGCCGTGCCCTCCGACGCCATCGGGATCGCCAACCCGATCAACGCCCGTCGCAACCCCACCCGACGGCTGACGTCGATCGACTCGACCATCCGCGCGGCCGACACCTCACCGATCCGGTCGAACTCCAGCAACCGCTCCTTGGTCAGCGTGTAGAAGTCCGACGGGTGCTCCAGGATCCCCGCCTCGGCCAGCCGCTCGATCCACACCCCGCCGATGGCGTCGATGTCCGCCGCTGCCCGCGACGCCCAGTGGATCAACCGGCGCACGGTCTGCGCCGGGCAGGCCACGTTGGTGCAGAACAACTCCCGACTGTTGCCCTGCTCGGTCAACGGCTCCGCACACGACGGGCACCCGGTCGGCGGCACGATCTCCCGCTCCGCACCCGTGCGCTTCGAGGCGTCGAGCACCCCGGCCACGAACGGGATCACGTCGCCGGCGCGGCGCACCAGCACCGTGTCGCCGATGCGGATGCCGCGGGCGCGGATGACCTCCTGGTTGGCCAGCGTGGCGCGGGTGACGG
>JBDSAJ010000916.1:0-18978 GCA_039922235.1 Umezawaea sp. | reverse complement strand
TGGACCAGGTGGTGCCGAGCGGAGGCGAAGGTCTCCAGTGCCTCGGCCCGGCGGTTCGACCGCAGCAGGGCGGTCATCAGGTACTCGTAGAACGTCTCGCGCAGCCTGTGCTCCTTCGCCAGCGCGGAGAGCTGTCCGACGACCTCGCGGTGCCTGCCGATCAGCAGTTCGGTCTCCATCAGCAGTTCCAGGCACTCCAGCCTGCTCTCCTCCAGCAGGGCGGCGTAGGCCTGGACGTCGGGGGAGTCGGTGAAACCGCCGAACGCCTCGCCGCGCCACAGGTTCGCGGCCGCGCGCAGGACGGTCGCGGCCTCCTTGTAGCTGCGGTCCCAGTACAGGGTCCGACCCTGCTGGTAGAGGTGGGTGAAGCGGTCGGCGTCGAGCTCGTCGATGCCGACGTGCAGGGAGTAGCCGCGCGGGCTGGTCACGACGGGGCTGTCGTCCGCGTCGTCACCCGTGCCGCGCAGCAGCTTGCGCAGCTGCGAGACGTACACGTACAGGGCGGCGCTCGCACGTGCGGGCGGGTTCTCGCCCCACAGCTCGTTGATCAGGTGCTCGGTGGTGGCCACCTGGTTGTGCCTGGCCAGCAGCACGGCGAGCAGTGTCTCGATCTTGCGTGCTCGAGGGGCGCTGACACCGGGCCGCCCGCCGACTCTCATCTGACCGAGTATCTCGTAGTTCATTCCTCTGCCCTCCGGAGTCCACGTCGATCGGGACTACCCGGCCCGGCGCCCCCAGAGTGTCCAGCGCCCATGTGCCCGGTCCCACCCCGGCAGCGTACTAAACCGACCGCCCGGTTTTCAAGATAAAACCGGGAGGTCGGTCTGTTTATTTCGTTGCAACTCGGCAACTGCCCTGTGGTAGCCCGATTTCTGGGGTCTCCCAGGTTGTAAACCGGGCGGTTGGTATGTAATTATGGGTCCAGACGATGAGGTGCGGGGCTCCCTGTGCCAGCCGGCACGAGCAGATGGGGACCGATGGTGACCAAGCAGGCACGCTCGGAAGAGACCCGGCGCCTGTTGCTGGAAGCCGCAGCCAAGCTGCTGCACCAGGACGGCTACGCGGCTACCAGCATGGTGGGCATCTCGCACGAGGCGGGTGTCACCAAGGGTGGCCTGTACTTCCACTTCTCCTCCAAGGACGAGATCTGCGACGAGGTGCAGATCACGGCGGTGGCAGTGCTGCGCGAGCACGTGAGCAGGCAGCTCGCGATGCCGTGGCCTGCCCTGCTGCGCCTCTCCGACCTCAGCCGTGCGCTCATGCGCTGGCTCGACACCGACCCGAAGGTCGGCGCGAGCTTCCGCCTGGCGCGCGAGATGGGGTCCACGGACGAGCGGTTCGTGCTGTTCTCCCGTGCCTGGCTGGCCCAGGTGCACCAGTACGTCGCCGACGCGGTCGCGGGCGGTGAACTCGGCGACGACGCGTCGCACGAGACCGTGGAGCTGTTGGTGCTGGTCACCTGCGTCGGCCTCGAAACAGCGGTCTCCAGCCGGATCGTCGTGCTGGACACCGACCTCGCCGCGACGCTGGCGAAGCTGTGGCGCCTCGTCGACCTGGCCGAGCGGTCGCCGCGGTCGATGGCGGGCGGTGGGGGACCGTGAGGAAGGCGGTCCGGTGGGCCGCCCGTTCGCCACGTTCCTCAGGCTGAAGCGGACTCCATGACGGTGGGCCCGCTCGTCGAGGTGAACCGGTGCAGCCTGCGAGGCGGTACCACGGAGCTCAGGATCGTGTTCCACATGAACGTGACCCGCTCCTGGAGGTCCGTCCTCCCGGTCAGCACCTGCGAACTCAGCTGGATCCCGGTGAACGAGGCAACCACGAACTGCGCGAGGTCATGCGTGTTGACCTCCTTGCGCAGGTCACCCGCCGCCTTCGCGGCGAGCAGGCAGCCGTGGATCGTGTCGATCCACCGCTTGTAGGCGTTGTCGGCGGGCGTGACGAACGAGCCCTGCTCGATGACGAGTCGGATGCTGGCCCGCACCCGGACGTCGTTCTGCAGGCCGGATGCCATCCCGTAGGTGAGGTCGATGACGGTCTGCAGCCCCGGATCCTCGATCGCCGACAGGGGTTCGGAGACCATGAACTGCTCGTCGATGAGTGCGTCGGCCAGATCCTCCTTGGACTTGAAGTGGAAGTACAGCGCGCCCTTCGTGACACCCGCCTCGGTCAGGATGTCCGACAGGCTCGCGCCGAGAAAGCCGACCGCGTCGAACCGCGAGGCCGCTGCCTCGAGGATCGCTTTCCGTGTCTGCTCTGCACGCTCTTGGCGAGCCACGCCCAGTTCCTCTCGTTGGCCGCCGGGTGATCCACAGTGGACCGCTCGACGTCTCGGGGGATGTGTCAATTGTCCAGTGTACGTCGGGGGATCGAGGAAATCCAGCAAAAAAAACCGCTCGGTCGGTATGGTTTTACCCGCTCACTTCCGCTAAAAATGTGGCGGGGAGTACTGGGGTAGAACTTCTGGGAGGACCACCATGCTCGGCACGACGATTCAGGAGACCGCGCGCAAAATACCCGACATCAAGATCGATGAATGGCCGGCGACAAGATCCGTCGACTTCCAGCAGACGATTCCGCGGAGCCTCGTGCACCGCGCGGCCGTCTCGGAGGTCTTCGTCACCGACCTGAACATCCTCGGCGAAGGAAAGTTCGAAGTCGGTGCGCAGTGGCCGCGCCGGCACAGCTTCTTCGGGCCGCGAACACCGGCCTTCCACGACCCGATGCTGTACGCGGAGACGATCCGCCAGGCGGGCCTGCTGATCGCGCACCGGGCGTACGGCATTCCGCTGAGCCACAGCTTCCTTTCGGACTACAAGGTGTACTCGGTCGACGAGACGGGGCTGGCCACCGACGGCCGCCCGGTCGACGTGGTGCTGCGGGTCAGCGCGCACGAGGTGGAGCACCGGGGCAAGAACGTCGGCGGCATGCGGCTGGACTACGAGTGCGTCCGCGATGGTCAGCGGATCGGTACGGCCTCGGACCGCTGGCGCTGCGTGTCCCCGGCGGTGTACCGCAGGGTGCGGGGCGACCACTTCGCGGCGACACCGTTCCAGGCGGCGGTCCTGCCCGCGGTCACCCCGGCACTGGTCGGCCGTGACCGCGCGGAGGACGTGCTGGTAGCGGCGACGCCGACGGATGGCACCTGGTCGTTGCGGTTCGACCCGGACCACTCGGCGCTCTTCGACCACGCGGTCGACCACGTGCCGGGCATGGTGCTCATCGAAGGCGCGCGGCAGGCGGCCCTGCTGGCGATCGGCGACCCGTACGCCCTTCCCACGCGCGCGGAGTTCGAGTTCGGCAGTTACGTGGAGTTCGACTCCAACTGCCAACTGGTGGTCGAGGCGGACGACGCCGGATCGGACCGCACCCGGACGGTGCGGGTCGAGGTACGGCAGAAGGGCGCCACGGCCGCGCACGGCACGCTGGGGATGCGCTTGTCATGAACGCCCGTGAGTCGACGGTCGGCCCATCGGACATCCTGGTGACCGGCGCGACCGGCTTCGTCGGCACCGCGGTGCTGCGCGAACTGGTCGGGCGGGGCATGGGCGAGCGGGTCCGCGTCCTGACCCGGCGTCCGGTGCCGTGGTGGATGACGGAAGCAGGCGTGACGACGTGGTTCGGTGATCTCACCGACGCTCCGAGCCTGGCCGGGCTGTGCACCGGGATCACCACCCTGGTGCACCTGGCGTCGCAGGTGGGCGGTGATCCCGCGCTGTGCACGGCCGTCAACGAAGACGGCACGGCGAACATCCTCGCGGAGGCCCGCGACTCGGGTACCACGGGCGTGCTGTACCTCAGCACGTGCGCGGTCTACCGCGACGGTGTCCACCGGGGTGTCGCGGAACCGGCCTGCGGGTCCGGGCTGATGACGGATCCGGTGTCGCCGACCAGCCGGAGCAGGCTGGCGGGCGAGCGCCTGGTGCTGGCCGCGGGAGGCACCGTGCTTCGGCCGCACCTGATCCACGGCACCGGCGACCGGCACCTGGTGCCCGCACTGATCCGCTGGATCCAGGCGGTCCCGGCGTGGGCGGCGGGCGGCTCGGCCTGCGCGTCTCTCGTGGCGGTGGCCGACCTGGCCGCGGCGGTCGCGGTGCTGGCGCTCAACCCCCCGGCGAGCCGTCAGGACGGGGACATCTTCCACGTGGCCGATCCGCGCCCGGTCCGGGTGCGCCAACTGGTCACCACGATGTGCGAGCTGCTCGACCTGCCGCTGCCCGTCGTGGACCTGCCGCTCGACGAGCACCGCGTCCGCACGCGCGCGGAGCTGCCCGCGTTGAGCGACCACCAGTACTCCCTGCTCACGAGGGATCACTGGTACGAGAGCAGTCGCATCTGGGAGCTCACCGGCGTCTCCCCGGGTCCGGGCTTCGGCCCGCGCCTGGCGGAAGCGGCGGACTGGTACCGCGAGTCACTGGGGATCCGGGAACCGGTCGGCTGAGCCGGGTTCGGGAGGAGGTCGGCCGTCCTCGTGGAATCGTCCACTGAGGATGGTCGGCCTCCCCGCCGGAAGAGCGATAGCGCGCGGTGCGCCAAAGCATTCAAAACACTTATAGGGGTGTCGCGACAACGTGATCCTCGCGGAAGGTTTCCAGACCGCGAAATCCACGCGAAAGAATGCCGTCAAGAACGAGACCGCGCGGGGAACGAGGGCGGACATCCGCCATTCGCGAGGCTCGCTCGGACCACCGGAAGCCAACCGCCCGGTGTCGAGTTCAACCGATTGGCGCATCGTGGAGCACGGGGACGTCGTGCGGGCCGTCGCGCCCGTGGCGTTGGAGCGCACCAGGACGTTCCCGGCCTCAGCCCTGTCGGCGCACCACCTCGGCGATCCAGACCGGGGCGAACGGTGACGTGCAGTTCGGGGGCGTCGGGTAGTCCTTCAGCACTTCAAGGCGCTCGCCGATGTCCACAGCTCGCGCGCGGTGTTCGGGGTGGGAGATGCCGATCTGGGCCAGGCAGTGGTTCATCGCCCACTGCAACCGGTCCGGCGCGCCCTTCATCTCCGCCTCGATCGTGTCCAGCAGCACGACCAGGTCCAAGCCGTCGGGGTCCTTCGCCACCCGCTCCGTCGTCAACGCCCACCCGGCGCTCGCGACCACCGGATCCGGGTCCGCCATCCACGCGCCCCGCAGCGACTCGGCGTGCGGGCCCTTCTTCACCACGTAGTTCACCAGCCAGTCGTGCACCTTGGGCCTGCGCGCCTCGCGGAGCATCACGTCCAGCTCCTCGCGGGTGAACGCCTTCGGGCGGCACACCAGCAGTGCCAGCAGCCGGGCCGCGGTGTCGCCCGTGGCCCACAACCCCACGGCCAGTTCCTGCTGCGTCTTCAGCTGCTTGGCGAGTGCGCGCATCCTGCCCAGGTTCACGCCGTGGTCGTCGCCGTGCTTCTCGTTCACGGCGCGGACCCTCGGGTCCTCCAACGCGGCCAGTTCGGCGAGCACTCCGGCCACCGTCACCTCGGTCACCACGAACCTCCTGGTCGCGTCGGAAGAGAAGGCCACAGCCTGACCTGGTAGTCGTGCTCCGGCAAGTCAGCCCCCGACGGAGGTGCCGCGCACCAAGTCGACCGTCTCGTCCTGGCACGCCGAACCGGCCGGCCAGTGCCTGCTGCGGCACTGACCGGCCGGTTCGCGGTAACCGAGCAGGACCTATCGGGCCGCGACGATCGCGGTCTCGGCGATGCGCTCGTTGTCGGCCGGGTTGTTGTCCTCACCGGTGGCGAGGCGCACCCGTGCCCTGAGCGTCGCCTTGCCGAGCGCGGCGTCGGCCTCGGAGTACGTGTAGGTGAACGGCACGACCGCCGTGCTGTCCTTCGCCACGTGCTGCCGCACCGTGCCCACGATGTCGGAGTAGCCGTCCCACCTGCGGCGCAGCAGTTCCACCACGACGTCCTCGGCGTAGCGGGTGTTGCTGACCGACACCTCGACCTGGCCGGTGTCACCCACCTTCGCGGTGGCGGGCGCGACGACGTTCGACACGGTCACGTCGTGCGTTTCCACCTTCAACGTCTGGGTGGAGGAGCCGGAGCGGCCGTCCGCGGTGTACCCGTTGAGGGTGACCTCGTACGCGCCGTCGGCGGCGTACTTGTGGCGCACGTCCGCTGTGCCTTGGGCCGCGGGGATCGCGGCGGACGTGCCATCGCCGAAGTTGATCTCGCCGCCCGCGAGCCAGCGGCCTGCCGGGTCACCAGGAGCGATGCCGAACTGGATGTTGTCGAAGACGCCGGGGTGCTCCGGGATCACGTACTGGAAGGTCGGCTCGATCTGCGGGGCGTCCTCCAGGTGCAACGTCAGCGGTCCCGCGCCGTAGAAGTCGTCCGCGACCCGCACGTAGTACGTCTCGCCCGGCGTGGCGGTGAAGATCGCGGGGTCGTGGCTGCTCTGACGGCAGTCCAACTGGGTCAGCGCGTCGAGCGCGGTGCCGCGGTAGACGATCACACTCGGGTAGCCGACGCTCTCGGTGACCTTCGCCGAGACGATCCCGGCGCGGTCGGGGGTGTAGCGGTACCACAGCGAGCGTGTGTTCAAGCGATCGCAGCTCGTATTCGGTTCACCCACCTGCGCTGTGGCGGGTCCGGTGTTGCCCGTGACGTCGGTGTCCCACGGCACGTCCACGGCCGCGGCGAAGTCGTCGTTGGCCGCCCTCGGCACGACCTCCAGGCCGAACGTGGCAGGCCCGGTGGTGTGGGTGTCCTGCAGCAGGAAGTGGTAGGTCGTGCCCGCCGTCACCGCGAACGTGTTCGAGCCGCCGCCGTGCGGGTACTGGCAGGCGCCCGGCGTCATCGTCAGCGCGCCGCGCTCACCCGTGTAGGCGGAGATGGCAGGCAGGACGCCGTCCGGTCGAGTGGTCGTCATCCGGACGAAACCATCGGCGGGTGCGGTGTAGCGGTACCAGAGGCTGCTGGTGCTCCACCAGCAGCTCCACGGTTCGCCGTCCCCGGACGTGGCGTCGCTCGTGTCCACAGTGGTCGTGAACGGCAGCGCGGTGATCGCGGTGGCCTGGTCGAAGTCGTCGTTGGAAGGTGTTGCCGCATGGGCAATACCTGGTGCGAGTGCGGCGGTCATCAAGACCGCGGCACCGATGATCAGTGCACGCAATGAGATCCCCAGTTCTGGTGGGCCGCTTCCGTGCGGCTCGTCGCTTTGGACGCGTCGCGGGTGTCCGAGGTGGCTTCGCGGCGCGAAGTTGCGTCATCCGCCGTAGCGGGGCTGCGGCAAGTGGGGGTGTCAAGGTCATCTGCGGAGTGGATCACCCCGTCGAGCGAGCACGTTCCCGACCTGAGTGGAGGGTGCGGGTGCTGAGCCAGGAGAGTTGGCGGGTCGTCTGCAGGGCTTCGCCGCCCTCGTGGTGGTTGAACGGGTAGACCGCGATCTCCTTGTCGTTGGTGGGTAAGGCGTTGTACGCGGCGAAGACGCCTGACGGTGGGCAGATGGTGTCGCGCAGGCCGGTGGCGAAGAGGGCGGGCGCGGTGGTGCGGCGGGCGAAGTGGACCGCGTCGAAGTAGGAGAGGGCGGTCAGGACCTGGTCGACGGCGCCGCGGTGAACGGAGAGGTACTGCACGATCTCGCCGTAGGGCTGGGCGTCGGTGATCGTGATGTTCCGGCCGATGTGGCAGAGCAGCGGGGAACTGGCCAGCAGGGCGTCCACGCCGGGGTTGAGGCCCGCTGCCGCGATGGCCAGGCCGCCGCCCTGGCTGTTGCCGGCCACGGTGACGCCGTCCACGTCCGGCAGGGCGGTCACGGCGTCCACGGCCCTGGCCGCGTCGGTGAGCAGCCTGCGGAGGTAGGCGGTGTGCGGGCTGGTGATCCCCCTGGTGAGGAAGCCGGGTGCGGCCGGGGCCGAGCCGACGGGGTCAGGGGTGTCGCCGCCGTTGCCGTACTGGCTGCCTTGCCCCCTGGTATCCATGAGCAGGTGCGCGTAGCCGGCGCAGGGCCAGGTCAGGCGTTCTCCCGGTAGTCCTCGACCTCTGCCGTAGCCCAGGTATTCGACCACCGCGGGCAGGGGGTGGCCCTGCGTGCCCGCGGGCCTGGAGTACCAGGCCTTGACGGGGTGGCCCGCGTAGCCGGTGAAGGTGATGTCCCAGGTGTCGATCAGCTTGAGTTCGGTGTGGACCGGCTCGACGGCCACCAGCGGGTGGTGTTCCGCGGCTTCCGCGAGCGTTCCGGCCCAGAAGGTGTCGAAGTCGGCTGGCTCGGTGACGGTCGGCCGGTACTTCTCCAAGTCCGCCAGCGGTAGGTCGAAGAGTGCCATGAACCGTCCTTTTAGGATGGTGGTGGGGCGGTGCTCTGCCTGATGATCAGTTCGGTGGCCAGGTCGATCCGCTCGTTGCGCGGGCGTTCGCCCCTGGCCAGGGTGAAGACCATTTCCGCTGCGGTCATGGCCATCTCGCGCAGTGGTTGGCGGACGGTGGTGAGGGGTGGGCCGATCCACTCGGTGAGGTCCAGGTCGTCGTAGCCGACGATCGAGAGGTCCTCGGGGATGGCGAGACCTCGTTCACGGGCCGCGCGCATGACGCCGAGCGCCTGGAAGTCCGAGCCCGCGAAGATGGCGGTGGGGCGGTCTTCGCGGGTGAGCAGCGCCAGGCCGTGGTGGTAGCCGCCGTGGACGTAGAAGTCGCCGTAGCGCACCAGGTCCGGGTCGATCGGGAGGCCAGCCTCGTCCAGCGCGCTGCGGTAGCCGTCGACCCTGGCCCGGCTGCACATCATCGTGGTGGGGCCGGAGATGACGGCGATCCGCCGGTGGCCCAAGGAGATCAGGTGGCGGGTGGCCGCCAGACCGCCCGACCAGTTGGCCGAGCCGACGGTGGGGACCCCCGGTTGTGGTTCGCCTGCCGTGTCGACCACCACGAACGGGATGTTGCGGGTGGTGAGCTGGTTGCGCTGGTCCTCGTTCAGGCCCGCGAGGACGAGGATCACGCCCAGCGGGCGCCGGGTGAGCAGGTCGTCGAACCACTCGCGGCGGGGGCGGTGCTCGCCCCCCAGTTCGGACAGCACGATGGCCGCGCGTTCGCTCGCGGCCGCCTGCTCCACGCCTCGGATGATCTCCGTGGCCCACGCCGAGTGCATCTCGTGGAACACCAGGTCGATGAGCGCCGGCCGGGAGGACTCGCGGGCCCGGCGCCGTCGGTAGCGGCGTTGCTCGATGACGCTCTCGACCCGTGCGCGGGTGTCGGCGGCCACGTCCGGTCGGCCGTTGAGGACTTTCGAGACGGTCGGGATGGACACGCCCGCCTCGGCGGCGATGGAGGCGATGGACGCGGGCTGCGCGGGCTTCGGGGGGTCGGGCTTCGCGGGGTCCGAGGTGCTGCCGGTGCCTGTTCCGAGCGGCGTGCTCATGGTGGCCCCTGTCCTGCGTCGATGTGCGCACCTCGGAGTCGATCAAAAGTTTCGGTGCTGGAGCCTAAACGTTAACGCTGTGCTGTGCCAGTGATCCTTTTCGGGCCGCCGGGTCACATATATGAACAGAACTGGGAAGATGCTGCATTTGGCGGTGCGGGCGGATTGGTCCGAGTGAGCTGTTGACGGCCCTGGGTGATACCCCTACGGTCTCCTCACCGGAGCGAAGTATCGGGGCTGGTTTCGATACTTTCGGGTTATCACGACGACGTGATCGGAGGTGCCTGGTCGATGACGGACAGGACGACCGAGGGCGCCGACGGCGAGTTCGCCGCGTGGCAGGACGTCCGCCGATCGGTGGCGCAGAGGGTCGACGCGCTCGTCGCGGCGATGAGCCTGGCGGAGAAGCTCGCCCAGCTCGTCGGGGTGTGGGTCGGGGCCGATCCCGCAGGCGGTGCGGTCGCCCCGCACCAGTCGGACCTGACCGGCGAACCCGTCGTGTGGCAGGACGTCATCGCCAACGGGCTGGGGCAGCTCACCCGGCCGTTCGGCACGCGGCCGGTTCCCCCCGTCGCGGGGGCGCGGTCCCTGGCGGTGTCGCAGCAGCAGGTCGTCGCGGCCAACCGGTTCGGGATCCCCGCGCTGGTGCACGAGGAGTGCCTCACCGGGTTCGCCGCCTGGCAGGCCACCGCGTACCCCGCGCCGCTGTCGTGGGGCGCCTCGTTCGACCCCGACCTGGTGGCCGAGATGGCGGGGCTCATCGGCGGGTCGATGCGGGCGGCGGGTGTGCACCAGGGTCTGGCCCCGGTACTCGACGTCACGCGCGACTACCGCTGGGGCCGCACCGAGGAGACGATCGGCGAAGACCCCTACCTCGTCGCGACGGTGGGCACGGCGTACGTGCGCGGCCTGGAGGGCGCCGGGGTCATCGCGACGCTCAAGCACTTCGCGGGGTACTCGGCGTCCCGCGCAGGCCGCAACCTCGCGCCGGTGGCCATCGGCGCGCGGGAACTCGCGGACGTGGTGCTGCCGCCGTTCGAGATGGCCGTCCGCGACGGCGGCGCCCGGTCGGTGATGAACTCCTACAGCGAGATCGACGGCGTGCCCGTGGCGGCCGACGGTGGCCTGCTCACCGGTCTGCTGCGCGACACCTGGGGTTTCGACGGCACGGTGGTGGCCGACTACTTCGCGGTCAAGTTCCTCCAGACGCTGCACGGGGTCGCCGAGGACGAGGAGCACGCGGCGGCGATCGCGCTGACCGCGGGCATCGACGTCGAACTGCCGACCGTGCGCTGCTACGGCGAACCGCTGCGGCGGGCCGTCGAGTTCGGCGACGTCGACGAGGCGCTGGTCGACCGGGCGCTGCGGCGGGTGCTGGCGCAGAAGGTCGAGCTGGGACTGCTGGACCCGGACTGGTCGGCGCTCCCGGAGGGCGTCGACGGACTGGACCTGGACCCGGCGCCCGCCCGCGACGCCGCACTGCGGCTGGCGCGGGAATCCGTGGTGCTGCTGGCGAACCCCGATGGCGTGCTGCCGTTGCGCGCAGCGGCGAGGGTCGCGGTCGTCGGGCCGCTCGCCGACGACCCCATGGCGATGCTGGGCTGCTACTCGTTCCCCGCGCACATCGGCGTGCACCACCCGGACGTCGAGCTGGGGCTGGAGATCCCGACCGTCCTGTCGGCGCTGCGCGACGCGCTCGGCGACGTCCCGCACGCCCGCGGCTGCGAGGTCAGGTCGGCGGACACGGCGGGGTTCGCCGAAGCCGTCGCGGTGGGACGGGACGCGGACGTCTGCGTGGTCGCCGTCGGCGACCTGGCCGGGCTGTTCGGCCGCGGCACGTCGGGCGAGGGGTGCGACGTGACGGCCCTCGACCTCCCCGGCGCGCAGGCCGACCTGGTCCGGGCGGTCGTGGCGACCGGGACGCCGGTGGTGCTGCTGCTGATCACCGGCAGGCCGTACGCGATCGGCGACCTGGCGGGGGAGGCCGCCGCGGTCGTGCAGACCTTCTTCCCCGGTCAGCTCGGCGCTCGGGCCATCGCCGACGTGCTCACCGGCCTGGTCCCGCCGTCCGGCAGGCTGCCCGTCAGCATCCCCGCCGACCCGTCCGGCCAGCCGGGGACGTACCTGTCGGCCCCGCTCGGACTCCGCTCCGGCGTGTCCGATGTGGACCCCACGCCCGCCTTCCCCTTCGGGCACGGGCTGGGCTACGACGAGTTCGCGTGGTCGCCACCGCGGGTGCTGGACGCCGAGTGGTCCACGGACGGCGACGTCGAGGTGGAGATCGAGGTGCACAACCCCGGCGACCAGGCGGGCGCCGACGTGGTGCAGCTCTACCTGCACGACCCGGTCGCCCAGGTCACCCGGCCGGTCGTCCGGCTCGTCGGCTACGCCAGGGTGCCGCTGGAGGCGGGCGGCACGGCGCGGGTCGCCTTCCGCGTCCCCGCCGACGTCACGTCCTTCACCGGGCGGGACGGGCGGCGGGTGGTCGAGCCGGGCGCGGTGCAGCTGCGGGTGTCCCGGTCCAGCGCCGACGTGCACGCCGCGGTGGACCTCCGGCTCACCGGCCCGCTGCGCGTGGTCGACCACACCCGGCGCTGGACCACCGAGGTGGTCGTGACCGAGGTCGAGCAGGAGGTGGTGAGCGCGTGACCGTCGACGTCGAGCAACCCGAGGTCCAGCCCAAGCCGCAGCTGCCGACGAAGGGCGGACCGCCGCGACGGGTGAAGCGGTCCTGGCGCAACGCGGTGCGGCGCGACTGGCAGCTCTACTCGCTCGCGGTGCTGCCGCTGCTGTTCTTCTTCGTCTTCCGCTACCTGCCCATGCTCGGCAACATCATCGCGTTCCGCCGCTACGTTCCCGGCGGCGACATCTTCGGCCGGTCGTGGGTCGGCCTGCGCTACTTCAAGATGTTCTTCAGCGACCCGTCGTTCTGGCACGTCTTCGGCAACACGTTCACCCTCGGCGCGCTGACGCTGCTGTTCTGCTTCCCGCTGCCGATCGTGCTCGCACTGCTGCTCAACGAGGTCCGCTCCCGCTACTTCAAGCGGTTCGTGCAGACGGTGTCCTACCTGCCGCACTTCCTGTCGATCGTGATCGTCGCCGGGATGGTCATGCAGCTGACGTCGATCGGCGGGACGGTCAACCAGGTCATCGGGGCCTTCGGCACCAGCCCGATCTCGTTCATCCAGGAGCCGGACTGGTTCCGCTCGCTCTACGTCTCCTCCGAGGTGTGGCAGACGGTGGGCTGGGGCACGATCCTCTACCTGGCCGCGCTGACCACGATCGACTCGCAGCTCTACGAGGCGGCCCGGATCGACGGGGCCAACCGCTGGCAGGAGACCTGGCACGTCACGCTGCCGGGAATCCGCCCGACCATGGTGACGTTGCTGATCCTCAACATCGGCACCTTCATGGCGGTGGGCTTCGAGAAGATCCTGCTGCTGTACAACCCGCTGACCTACCCGACGGCGGACGTGATCTCGACCTACCTGTACCGGGTCGGTCTGGTGTCGAACAACTTCAGCTACGCGGCGGCGATCGGGCTGTTCGAGTCGGTCATCGGACTGACGCTGGTCCTGTCCGCCAACGCGATATCCCGGAGGACAGTGGGGGCGAGCCTGTGGTGACCAGCGACCCGACGAGCCTGGTGGACCGGCTGGACCGGCCCGCGGACGCCCCCCGTCCGACGTTCATCAAGGACTCCCGCGGCTACCGGATCTTCCGCGTCGTCAACGTCGTCATCCTGCTCGGGGTCGTCGTGGTGACCCTGTACCCGTTCGTCAACATCGTGGCGCAGTCCTTCAGCAGCGAGCTGTACATCCGCACGGGACAGGTGAACCTCTGGCCGCGCGGGTTCAACATCGACACCTACGAGTTGGTCGTCTCGGACTCGACGTTCTGGAACAGCTACCTCAACACCGTCGTCTACACGGTGACGGCGACGCTGATCTCGATCGTGCTCACCACGATCTACGCGTACGTGCTGTCGAAGCACCACCTCAAGGGCCGCAAGCTGCTCGTCGGCATCGCGGTGTTCACGATGTTCTTCAACGGCGGGCTGATCCCGAACTACGTGCTCGTGTCCGGGCTCGGCATGACCAACACGATCTGGGCCGTCGTCCTGCCGAACGCGATCAGCGTGTTCAACCTGTTGGTGATGAAGGCGTTCTTCGAGAGCCTGCCGACGGAACTGGAGGAGGCCGCGGCGATCGACGGCCTCAACACCTACGGGATCCTGCTCCGGATCGTGCTGCCGCTGTCCAAGGCCGTGCTCGCGACGATGCTCCTGTTCTACGCGGTCGCCAACTGGAACTCGTGGTTCGCCGCGTTCCTCTACCTCGACAAGGCCGACCTGTTCCCGGTGACCGTGTACCTGCGGAACATGATCGCCGGCGCCAGTTCCGCGACGGCGGTCGGAGCCGTCGAGGCCAACGCGGTGGCGATCTCCGCCAACATCAAGGCCGTGACGATGGTGCTCACCGTGCTGCCCATCGTCGTCATCTACCCGTTCATCCAACGGTTCTTCGTGTCGGGCGTGATGCTCGGCGCGGTCAAGCAGTGACGGCGTCTCCACGTTGACAACGGTGTCGAACACCTGAGGAGAGCATGATGCGAACGAAATGGCAGCGCACGCTACTGACTCTCGTGGCGGGCAGCCTCGTGGTCGGCGTGGCGGCGTGCAGCGACGACGGGGAGGGCGCGGCAGCGGTCAACCTCGACGGCAAGAAGGTCGCGGCGATGTCCGACTTCAAGGCGGGCGACCAGTTCAAGGCGACCGAGCCGCTGGACGTGAGCCTGCTCTACCTCGACCAGGCGCACTACCCGATCAAGAACGACTGGCTGCTGTGGTCGGAGATCACCAAGCGCACCAACATCAAGATAGCTCCGACGGTCGTGCCGTACAGCGACTACGACCAGAAGCGGGGCCTGGTCATCAGCTCGGGCAACGCGCCGACGATCATCTCCAAGACCTATCCGGGCCAGGAGGAGGCGTTCGTCTCCTCGGGAGCGATCCTCCCGGTGAGCGACTACCTCGACCTGATGCCGAACTTCAAGAGCAAGATCGAGAAGTGGAAGCTCCAGCCCGAGCTCAACACGCTGCGCCAGGAGGACGGCAAGTTCTACCTGCTGCCCGGTGTGCACGAGGAGGTGTGGCAGGACTACTCGCTGGCGTTCCGCACCGACGAGCTGACCCGGCTCGGCCTGAGCGCGCCGAAGACCTGGGACGAGGTCTACACCGTCCTCAAGGCGATCAAGGCCGCGCACCCGGAGAGCTACCCGCTCTCCGACCGCTTCGAGGGCAAGAACATCCTCAACATCGCAGGCCAGACCTTCGGCGCCTTCGCCGGGTGGGGCTACGTCAGGAACGCCACCTGGAACGACTCCCAGCAGAAGTTCGAGTTCGCCGGTGCGACACCCGAGTACAAGCAGCTCATCGAGTACTTCCGGAAGCTCGTCGCCGACGGGCTGATGGACCCGGAGAGCTTCACCCAGAAGGACGACCAGGCGATCCAGAAGTTCGTCAGCGGCCAGTCGTACGCGATCAGCAGCAACGCCCAGAACCTCGCGAACGACTACCGCCCCAACCTCGCCAAGATCCCCGGCGCGACCGTCGCCAAGATCCCCCTCCCGGCCGGGCCGAAGGGGAACGTCATCCGGGGTCTGCGCACGGAGAACGGCATCATGGTCTCCGCGAAGCTGGCGGAGAGCGACAAGTTCGTCGCGACGATGCAGTTCATCGACTGGCTGTGGTACTCCGACGAGGCCCAGGAGTTCACCAAGTGGGGCGTGCAGGGGACGACGTTCGACAAGGACGCCTCCGGCAAGCGGACCCTGAAGCCCGAAGTCGCCTTCGGTGGGATGAACGCCGGCGCGCCCAAGAACCTCCAGCGGGACTTCGGCTTCCAGGGCGGCGTCTTCTCCTACGGCGGCTCCACCGAGCTGCTGCAGTCGATGTTCACCGAAGAGGAGATCGCCTTCCAGAAGACGATGGCCGACAAGAAGGTCCTCCCGCTGGCCCCGCCGTATCCGTTCAACGAGACCGAGCGCGAGCAGGCGACGGTGTGGGACGCCCCGCTCAAGGACCTCGCCACGACGTCGGCACTGCAGTTCATCCTCGGGAGCCGTGACCTGTCGACCTGGGACGCCTACGTGGCCGAGCTCGACTCGAAGGGGAAGAACCAGTACATCGACCTGGTCAACGGCGCCTACCAGCGGTACAAGCAGAAGAACGGCTGACCGACGCGGGCCGGTCGTCCCCCGACCGGCCTGCCCCGCACCGACGCAGGGAGCGCTGCCCGTGGAACCGCTCGGCCGCCTGTCCGACTCCTGGCGCTACTGCGTGGGCACCGGGAGGCTCAACCTCGCCCTGCGGGCGGACTACCGGGAGTCGCTGGAACTCGTCCAGCGGGACATCGGCTTCCGGTACATCCGCGGCCACGGGCTGCTGTCCGACGACATGGGCGTGCACCGGAAGTCCGATGTGGACGGCAGTGTGCGCTACTCGTTCACCTACCTGGACCAGGTGTTCGACAGCTATCTGGACCTAGGCGTGCGTCCGTTCGTGGAGCTGGGGTTCATGCCGTCGGCGCTCGCCTCGGGTGACGACACGGTGTTCTGGTGGAAGGGCAACATCACCCCGCCGCGGGACTGGAACGAGTGGGCGGCGCTGGTGCGGGCCGTCGTCCGGCACCTCGTGGACCGCTACGGCATCGACGAGGTGCGTACGTGGCCCATCGAGGTGTGGAACGAGCCGAACCTGGTGAACTTCTGGAAGGACGCCGACCAGGAGGCGTACTTCAAGCTCTACGAGATCACCGCGCGGACCATCAAGGACGTCGACGCCGGGCTCCAGGTCGGCGGTCCCGCGATCTCGCCCGGCGCCGACCAGTGGTGGTCGCCGTTCGCCGACTACGTCACCCGCCGCGACGTGCCGATCGACTTCGTCAGCAGGCACGCCTACTCGTCCGGCCCCGCGCAGGAGATCCCGTTCGGCACCTACCAGACGCTCGCCGATCCGCGCACGCTGACCGAGCAGTTCGACGCGCCGCGACGGCACCTGGCGGGTACCTCGCTGGCGGGGCTCCCGGTGCACATCACCGAGTTCAACTCCTCCTACCGGCCGGACAACCAGATCCACGACACCGCCTACCACGCCGCCTACCTGGCCCCCGTCCTCACCGGCGGGCTCGACCTCGTGGACTCCTACTCCTACTGGACGTTCTGCGACGTGTTCGAGGAGGTCGACGTGCCGACCTCGGTGTTCCACGGCGGTTTCGGCCTGCTCACGCACCGCCAGGTGCCGAAGCCGACCTACCACCTCTACGCCTTCCTGGCCCGCATGGGCACGTGGGTGATCGCGCGCGGCGACGACCACCTGGTGTGCGTGGACGACGACGGGCGGGTCACGGTGCTGGCGTGGCAGCCGGTCGGCGGCACGACGGCGCCGGATGCACCGGAACGGCACCAGATCCGGCTGGCGGTGCCGGTGTCCGGTCCCCGCGCGTTCGTCCGCCGCGAGCGGGTGAACGAGCACGACGGCAACGCGTTCGCGGCGTGGCGGGAACTGGGCAGACCCGCCTCACCGGACCCGCGGACGTTCGACGTGCTGCGCGACTGCGCGCGGCCGGCCGTGGAACACCGGTCGTACCCGGTCGAAGGCGGGCGGCTGGAACTCCTCCTCCCGTTGGCGCGGCACGAGATCACGTTCGTCGAGGTGCTGCCGGTGCGGCCGGAGGAGCACGCGGGCCTGGACGACCGGCGACTGCTCGGCGGCTCGGACGACCGGCTCGTCGCGGAGCACGAGCGGTGAGGACCGAGTCCGATCCCGCGGCGGAGATCGGCGGCAGCGTTCTGGCGCGGGTCTCGGCGGTCGTGTACTGGGTGCTCGTCATCGAGGCGCTGGTGCTGCTGACGACCGCGCCCGCCCTCGCCGCGATCCTGTTCCTGGCCGGTGGAACGGGGAACGCGCCGCTGATCGGCCTGTGCTTCGCGCCGGTCGCGCCCGCGCTGGCCGCGGCCGTCTTCGCCTGGCGAGTGTTCCTCACCGACCGGGACCTGGCCCCTGCCAAGCACTTCTGGCGCGGCTACCGGCTCAACTGGCTCGACGTCCTGCGCTGGTGGCTGCCCGCACTGGTCGTGCTGACGCTGATCGGCTTCGTCCTCGCGAACCTCGACGTGGCGGGGGTGCCGACCGGGTACGGCCTGGTGCTGCTCGTGGTCGCTGCCCTCGTGCTGGTCTGGTCGGCGCAGGCGCTCGTCCTGTCCTCCACGCTGTCGCTGCGCACGCGCGACCTCGTGCGGCTGGCGGGCTACTACCTCGGGGCTCGCCCGCGCGCGGCTCTCGGCACGCTGTCCCTGCTGGTCGCCGCCTTCGGGATCGTCGTGCTGACCTCGGACTGGGTGCTCGTCCTGCTGGCCTCCCCCTTCACGTTCGCCCTGCTGCGCAACGCCGACGCGGTGCTGCGCGACGCCACCGAGAGGTTCACCGGATGAGCCGGATCGCCTACGGGGGCGACTACAATCCCGAGCAGTGGCCACGAGAGGTGTGGGACCGGGACTACGAGGCGTTCGCGATGGCGGGCATCGACACCCTCACCGTCGGGGTGTTCGCCTGGGCCCACCTGCAACCGGCCGAGGACCGCTACGACTTCTCCGTGCTGGACGCGATCGTGGACCGCGCGACGGCCGAGGGCAAGCGGATCGTGCTCGCCACGCCCACCGGCGCGATGCCGCCGTGGCTGGCGCACGCCTACCCGGATGCGTGCCGGGTGGACTTCGAGGGGCGCAGGCACGTCTACGGGCAGCGGCACAACGCGTGCCCGTCGTCGCCGGACTTCCGCAGGCCGGCCACGGCGCTGGCGGGACGGCTAGCCGAGCGGTACGGCGCCAACCCGGCGATCGTGGCCTGGCACGTCGGCAACGAGTTCGGCGGCTCGTGCTGGTGCCCGTCGTGCGGCGCGGCGTTCCGGGACTGGCTGCGCAAGCGCCACGGCGGCCTCGACCGGCTCAACCACGCGTGGAACACGACGTTCTGGTCGCACACGTTCACCGACTGGGACCAGATCCCGCCGCCGAACGCGCTGTCCGAGCACTGGCGCGGACCCGACCACACGGCGTTCCAGGGCATCACCCTGGACTACAAGAGGTTCATGTCCGACGCGCTGCTCGGCGGGTTCCTCGCGGAGAAGGCGGCGATCCGCGAGCACGTGCCCCACGTCCCGGTCACGACGAACCTCATGGGCCTGTACCAACCCGTCGACTACCACCGGTGGGCGCCGCACCTGGACTTCGCGTCCTGGGACAACTACCCGCCGGAAGACCCGTCCCCGGTGCGTACGGCGGCGCGGATGGCGTTAGCGCACGGGCTGGTGCGGGGCCTGCGCGGCGGGAAACCGTTCTGGGTCATGGAGCAGACGCCGTCCACGACCGCGAGCCGCGACGTCAACGCGGTCAAGCGGCCGGGCGTGCTGCGGCTGTGGTCTTGGCAGTCGGTGGCGCACGGGGCCGACGCGGTCCTGTACTTCCAGATGCGGCACTCCCGCGGCGCCTGCGAGAAGTACCACGGGGCCGTGCTCGACCACGCGGGCCGGACCGACACCCGCGTGTTCCGCGAGGTCGCCTCGCTCGGTGCCGAGTTCGCCCG
>JBDSAJ010000915.1:0-4485 GCA_039922235.1 Umezawaea sp. | reverse complement strand
ACCTCGACAACCCGCGCATGACCGGTGAGGGGCAGGAGGCGCCGCACACCGAGCTGAGGCCGTACGCGTCCGCGGCGTCTGCGGCTCGGCAGGACGAGCGCACGCCGTACACCGCGTCGCTCGACGGTCAGTGGAAGATCGCGATGGCCGACCTGCCGCAGAACGTGCCCGCCGGCTTCTTCGCCGACGGCTACGACGTGAGCAAGTGGCAGACGACGACCGTGCCGCACACCTGGCAGACCGCCGGGCTCGACCACCCGATGTTCCGCAACATCAGCGAGGAGGTCTGGCCGGACAACCCGCCCTTCGCGCCGAAGGACGTCAACCCGACCGGCGCCTACGCGCGGGACTTCGACGTGCCCGCGAACTGGCGTGGCCGGAGCACGTTCCTGCGCTTCGAGGGCGTCACGTCCGGCTTCTTCGTCTGGGTCAACGGGAAGTACCTCGGCTACGACCAGGGCGGCTACACGCCCGCGGAGTTCGACCTCTCCTCCGCGCTGCGCCCCGGCCGCAACCGGATCGCGGTCCAGGTGCACCGCTGGGGCTCCGGCTCCTACCTGGAGGACTACGACCAGTGGCGCTTCAGCGGGATCTTCCGCTCGGTGTGGCTGTACGCCACGCCGAAGACGCACATCCGCGACCTCGCGGTGACCACGGACCTGGACGCCACCTACACCGACGCCACGCTGAGCGCCCGCGTCTCGCTGAAGCGCGAGCGCCAGGGGCCGCTGACCGTGAAGGCCTCGCTGCGGGACCCGCGCGGCCGTGAGGTCGCGGCGTTCCGCGGGACCACCGACGGCGACGAGGTGACGCTGTCGCAGCCGGTGCGCAACCCGGCGAAGTGGACCGACGAGACGCCGAACCTGTACACGCTCGTGCTCTCGGTCGGCGACCACATCACCAGCGAGGCGGTCGGGTTCCGGGAGATCACCATCGCCGACCGGCAGCTCAAGGTGAACGGGAAGCGGGTGCTGTTCAAGGGGGTCAACCGCGCGGAGACCGACCCGGACCACGGCAGGTACGTCCCGCGGGCGCGGCAGGAGCAGGACGTGCGGCTGATGAAGCAGCTCAACGTCAACGCTGTCCGCACCTCGCACTACCCGTCCGACCCGTACTTCTACGACCTCGCCGACCGCCAGGGGCTGTGGATCGACGACGAGGTGGACATCGAGACGCACGCGCACGAGTCGTGCCCGACGCGGTGCCTGGCGGACAAGCCGGAGTGGCAGGACGCCTTCCACGACCGGTTCGCCGCGATGGTGCAGCGGGACAAGAACCACCCGAGCGTCTTCCTGTGGGACACCGGCAACGAGGCCGGTCTCGGCGCGGGCCACTACGCCATGGCCGACTGGGCGAAGAAGAACGACCCGACCCGGCCGCTGTACCACCAGTCCAACCAGCCGGACGGCGACGCGCCCTTCGCCGACGTGTGGGGCCCGCGCTACCCGTCGCCGGAACGGCTGGCGCAGCAGGCCGTGTCCACCACGAAACCGGTGATCCTCGGCGAGTACGCGCACGCCATGGGCAACAGCCTGGGCAACTTCCGCGAGTTCTGGGACGTCATCCGGGCCAACCCCCAGCTGCAGGGCGGGTTCATCTGGGACTGGGCCGAGCAGAACGTCCGGGAGAAGCTGAAGATCACGCCGGACGGGTCCGGCAACGACATCATGGCGCACCTCAACGGCAGGCCCGCGCTCGTGGACGGCCACCGCGGGAAGGCGCTGGACTTCTCCGGCCTGGACGACTTCGTGGAGGTGTACCGCGACCCGCGGCTGGAGATCACCGGCACGGCGCTGACCCTGGACGCCTGGGTCAAACCCGACACCTGGACCGGCGACCTCACCGTGATCGCCAAGGGCGACCACTCCTACGCGCTGAAGATGAAGGACCAGAACACGCTGGAGTTCTTCATCTACAGCGGCACCTGGCGGACCGTGCAGGCGAAGGTGCCCGCGAACTTCTACGGCAACTGGCACCGGCTCACCGGCACCTACGACGGCACCGCCCTGCGGCTGTTCATCGACGGCGCCCAGGTCGGCAGCACGCCGTTCACCGGGGCGATCGACCGGACGTTCTACGAGGTCAACATCGGCCGCAACCCGGAGGTCATGCAGGACAACTACAGCGGCCGGATGGCCAACGGCGTCATCGACGACGTGCGGATCTACGACCGTGCCCTGCCTGCCGACGTGATCGCCGGCGGCGGCGACCCGGCCGCCGACGCCGTGCTGGCGCTGGACTTCGACCGCGTCGACACCAAGGGCAGCTACGTGTCCTACGGCGAGAGCCTGTCCGGTGTGGACGGTCTGATCGGCTCGGACCGGTTCCTCCAGCCGGAGACCGCCCAGCTCGCCTGGGTGCACCAGCCGCTGCGGTTCTCCTACGCCGACGGCGTGATCAGCGTGTTCAACGAGCGCTCGTTCGCCTCGACGGCGGGATCGCGGCTGCGGTGGAAGGTGCTCGAGGGGACGAAGGAGGTGGCGAGCGGGAGGCAGACGCTCGACGTCGCGCCGGGAGCCACCGCCGCGGTGCGCGTGCGCGTGCCCGCCAATCCCGGTGATGTGGAACGGTTCCTGACCGTCGAGGTCACCGGCGAGGTCGAGGCGCACGACCAGTTCCCGCTCGGCGGGACCGTCGTGCCGGGGGCCGGTCTGCCGAACGGCAAGGGGAAGGTCGAACTGGAGGACGACCCCGAGCGGGTGGAGGTGTCCGGGCACGGGTTCCGCTACGCGTTCGGCAAGGCGACCGGCACGCTCGACTCCATGCGGGTGCGCGGCACCGAACTGCTGGTGTCGGGGCCGAAGCTGGACGCGTGGCGCGCACCGATCAGCAACGAGACCTACACGTGGGGCAACGCCGAGGGCGAGAACTGGCGCGCGGCCGGGCTCGACCGGCTGCGGACCTCGGTCGGCTCGGTGACCGCGACCGCGGACCCGTCCGGGGGCGCGACCGTGGAGGTGCGCAGCACCGTCGCCGCGCCGGACCGCCCGAACGCCTCGTTCGACCAGGTCATGACCTACCGGGTCGACGCGGCGGGAACCATCAGGCTGGCGCACCAGGTCAGCCCCCGCGGTGCGGTCCGCACGCTGCCCTACCTGCCGCGGATCGGCGTCACGCTGGCGCTGCCGGACAGCTTCAAGCGCTTCGCCTGGTACGGCCGCGGTCCGCAGGAGAGCTACAACGACCGCAAGGACGGCACCCCCGTCGGGGTATACCGCTCGACCGTGGACCAGCAGTACGTCGACTACTACCGGCCGCAGGACCACGGCAACCACACGGACACCCGCTGGGCGCTGCTCACCGACGGCCGGTCCGGCGGTCTGCTCGTCTCCGGCGCGAACGACGTGAGCGTCACGCCGTACGACGACCTGGACCGCGCGGCCTACCCGTTCGAGCTCAAGCGGAACGCGGGCTGGGTCACCCTGCACGCCGACCACGCGGCCACCGGCGTCGGGGACACCCCCAACCCGGTGCGGTCCCGGTACCAGGTCCGGCCGGACCAGGACTACGCCTACTCGCTCGTGCTCCGGCCGCTCACCGCGTGGGAGGTGCACACGGGGACGCCCCGCTGACCGGGCGGCGATCAGGCGGGCGCCCGCCACGCGGGCAGCACCCTGGCGATCGTGGCGGTGTCCACCAGGTGGACGGCGCGGTCTGGGCGCAGCACCGGCACCCAGTCGTGGTCGGTGTGCGGGTCGACGACGGGCGGTCCGACAACGAGACCGCGCAGGAACGCGGTCGGGGACTGCACGTCCGGGTTGAGGTAGACGACGACCACCCCGTGTTCGGGGCAAGGTGTGCGGGCCATGGCGGAGGTCCTTCGGCGCGGGTGGCACCCTGGTCTGGTGCGTCGACTTGTTCGACGCGCCAGACCGAGTACCCGCGCACGGCTACCGCAATCCAGGAAGTGCCGGGCGGTCCGACGTCACCCGGTGGTCGGGCGGCCAACCGAGGTGCCCTGGAACGCCACCCGGTAGGCGTTGGGGCTGGTGCCGACCACCCGCTTGAACTGGTCGCGGAATGCCGTGGGCGAGCCGAAACCGACCTGGTCGGCGATCCGGTCGACCGGATGGCTCGTGGACTCCAGCAGGTACTGGGCCTGGCGGACGCGGGCGCGGTGCAGCCAGCGCAGCGGAGTGGTGCCGGTCTGCTCGCGGAACCGGCGGTTGAGGGTGCGGGTGCTCATGTTCGCCCTGGCCGCGATGTCCTCCAGCGAGAGGTCGCGGTCGGCGTTGTCGTCCATCCAGCGCAGCAGCGGTTCCAGCACCGAGCCCTGCGGCGTGGGGTGCAGGTCTTGCACGATGAACTGGGACTGGCCGCCTTCACGTTCCAGCGGCATGACCGACAGGCGTGCCGTGTCGGCCGCCACGGCCGAGCCGTGGTCGCGGCGAACCAGGTGCAGGCAGAGGTCCAGCCCCGCCGCGGCGCCCGCCGAGGTGAGGAACTGGCCGTTGTCGACGTAGAGGACGTCCGGGTCGACGTCGA
>JBDSAJ010000914.1:0-6138 GCA_039922235.1 Umezawaea sp. | reverse complement strand
GAGGCCTTCCTGGGGGCTGTGCGTGCTCGGGTTCGGCAGGCCGGTTTGGGTGTTGCGGAGGTTGCGCGGGATTGCGGGCAGCCGGTGCACGTCGTGCGGCTCGCGGTTCAGCGGCAGGTGGGGGATTGGCCGCTGTACCGGCGGGTTCTGGAGGTGTGTGGTGCGGACAAGGCGGTGATCGCGCGGTTCCACGCCGGGTGGAAGCGGGCGCGGCCCGGTGCTGTGGCGTCGAACGTCGTGTCGATCTCGTCCAGGGTTCAGCAGCCTCCGGTCGTGCCGGTGGAGGACGACGAGCTGTGCGCTGCGGATGCGGGCGAGTTCATCGCGTTGCTGCGGCTCGTCCAGGTCCGGTCTGGTCTGTCGCCCGCGCAGGTCGCCGTTCGGTCGGGAATCCCGCGCAGCACGGCGTACCGGTTCGTCGACAACCGGAAGAACACCGCCCTGCCGACCAAGGTGGAGCAGGTGAAGGCGTTCCTGGTGGGGTGTCGGCTGCCCGAGCACCAGGTGCGGAGGGTCGTCCTGTTGTGGACGGACCTGCGGGAGGCGGAGGCCGTGCAGCGGTCGTCGCCCGCCGAGCAGGTCGAGGACGTCGTCGAGGTCCAGCCCGAGCGGGCCGAGGCGGCGGCGGACTCGTTGAGGTGGCTCGCCGACGAGATCGCCGAGAGGTCGCCCGCGCGCTTGCAGGCCGACTTCGTGCGGTGGGGACTGGCGGTGGTCTACGTCCTGGTGACCACGGCGCTCGCCGGGGCACTGGTGATCTCCACGAGCGGCTGGACGGCCGGGACGCAGGTGTTGGCGATCATGCTGGTCTGCGTTCTTTCCGCCGGGCTCGCCGCGTCGTGGTGCGCGAACGTCGGCCGCTGGACCACGCGGGAACCACGTCCGAACAGGTCGTCCCCGACCGCCGGTCTGGTCGTTGAGGCGCCTGGAGCCGCGCCCGCGGTGATCGGACTGGAGAAGTAGCCCGATCAGTTTGGCGGCACTCGGGATCAATTCGTGACGAGTGGTGATCGATGCTGCCCGTGAAAGGGGGAATTGTGCAACTTTTCGATTCGCTCAGCAAACGTGAACACGAGGTTCTCGTGGTTGTCGCCAAGGACAAGACCGACCGTGAGATAGCTGCTGAGCTGGGGATCTGTGAGCGCACGGTGCGTGCGCACGTGAGTCGGATAATCCTGAAACTGGGTGTTGCGTCCAGGGTTGGCGCCGCGGTGGCGCTGGTCGAGTGGAAGGTGCGCTCCGAGTTCGATGGTGGCAGAACCGGTTAGTCTCGCGCCAGTGGTGGATTCGCTGTGGTGAAAACGCCAATAGTGGCCGCGGGATTTTGGTGACACGATGTTTTCGGGGCGGGAATTCACCGGTCCGGTCGGCGGGAACGCGGGGGTGGCTTCCGCGCACCGACCGGTGTTGACCCGAACAGGGGGTCGGCAGGGTCCGTGCGCCGTCGCGTTCGGACCCTGCTGCTGTTCGTGCCGTCGGGCCCGCTGGAGGTGGACCTGACATCGTGGAGACATGGCCTACGCACCGCAAGAGTCGCGCTACGACCGGATGAGCTACCGCAGGTCGGGGCGCAGTGGACTGAAGCTGCCCGCGATCTCGCTGGGCCTGTGGCACAACTTCGGCGACGACCGGCCGTACGAGTCGGGGCGGGCGATCGTGCGGCGGGCGTTCGACCTGGGCATCACGCACTTCGACCTGGCGAACAACTACGGGCCGCCGTACGGGTCGGCGGAGGCGAACTTCGGTCGGCTGCTGGTCGACGACCTGCGGCCGTACCGGGACGAGCTGGTGATCTCCACGAAGGCCGGCTACGACATGTGGCCGGGGCCGTACGGGGACTTCGGGTCGCGGAAGTACCTGCTGTCGTCGCTGGACCAGTCGCTGGGGCGGATGGGGCTCGACTACGTCGACATCTTCTACTCGCACCGGTTCGACCCGGAGACGCCGCTGGAGGAGACGGTCGGCGCGCTGGTGAGCGCGGTCCAGCAGGGCAAGGCGCTCTACGTCGGCATCTCCTCGTACTCGGCGACCAAGACCCGCGAGGCCGCCGAGCTGCTGCGGCAGGCCGGGGTTCCGCTGCTGATCCACCAGCCGTCGTACTCGATGCTGAACCGCTGGATCGAGCCCGAGCTGCTGGACGCGCTGGAGGAGATCGGCACTGGCTGCATCGCGTTCTCGCCGCTGGGTCAGGGGATGCTGACCGACAAGTACCTCGGTGGGGTGCCGGAGGGGTCGCGGGTGACGCAGGGCAAGTCGCTGTCGGCGGACCTGCTGTCGGACGAGAACCTCGGCCGGGTGCGGGCGCTCGACGAGATCGCGCGCGGCCGCGGGCAGTCGCTGGCACAGCTCGCGCTCACGTGGGCGCTGCGCGACCCGCGGGTCACCTCGGCGCTCATCGGGGCCAGCTCGGTGCGGCAGCTGGAGGACAACGTGGCCGCGCTGGACGCGCCGCCGCTGACCGACGACGAGATCGTCGCGATCGACGAGCACGCCGTCGAGTCCGGCATCGACCTCTGGGCGCAGTCACACGCCGTTTAGGCGCACGGTGAACGCGGTGCGGCCGGGCTCGCTGGTCAGCTCGACGGTGCCGCCGTGCGCGGCGACCAGCGAGTGCACGACGGCGAGCCCGAGCCCGCTGCCGCCGCGCTTGCGGGCGCGCGAGTCGTCCACGCGGTAGAAGCGGTCGAAGATGCGGGACTGGTCGGCGGGCGGGATGCCAGGGCCGGAGTCGGCGACGACGACACCGGTCCGGAACACCGTCAACGACACGGCGGTGCCCGGAGGCGTGTGCACGGCGGCGTTGGTGAGCAGGTTGTCGACCACCTGCCGCAGCCGCATCGGGTCGGCGGGCAGCCGGACCGGCCCTGAGTCGAAGTCGGTGGTCAGCGGGTGGTGGGGGTGGGCGGCGGTGAACGCGCTCGCCGCGTCGGACGCCAGTTCGACCAGGTCGACGTCCTGCGGCCGCAGCGGCGCCTCGACCTCCGCGGAGTCCAGGCGGGCGAGCAGCAGCAGGTCGTCCAGCAGCAAGCTCATCCTGGCCGCTTCGCCGCGCATCCGCTCCAGGTGCGCCTCGCGTTCCGCGGGCTCGTTGGCGGCGGCGTAGCGGAACAGGTCGGCGTAGCCGCGCAGCGACGTCAACGGGGTGCGCAGCTCGTGTGAGGCGTCCGCGACGAACCGGCGCAGCCGCTGCTCGGCCGCGGTGCGGGCGGCCAGTGACGAGTCGATGTGGTCGAGCATCGTGTTGAACGCGGTCCGCAGCTCCTCGACCTCGACACCGCCGCCCTCGCCGGAAGCGCGCACGGGCAGCCTGCCGGTGTCGGTCAGGTCGCGCGTGGTGATGCTGTGCGCGGTCTCCGCCATGTCGCTCAACGGGCGCAGCCCCCGCTTGAGCACACCGCGGCCGATCAGCACGAACGCGACCAGCGCGGTCAGGAACACCACGACCTCCAGGCTGACGAGCTGCCGCAGGATGCTGTCGCGGTCGCCGGTCGGCGCGGCGCTGACCAGCACCATGTCGTCCACGATGGCGCACGCGCGCACCCGGTACGTGCCCTCGCCCTCAAGGTGGACCGTCCGGTAGATCTCGCCCGCGCCGACTTCCCCCGCCACCGCGGTCAGGTCCGCGACGTCCTTCGGCAGGTCGCCCTCCTCCGGCCGGGCGGTCCCGTCCTGGACGGAGTAGACGATCGAGTACCAGCCCTGCGGCACCTTCTTCAGGGTGCCGTAGGCCTTGACCGTCTCGGACTCGGCGACCTGGGTGAGCCGCATCTGCTCGTCCAGCTTGCCGTCGAGGTAGGTCGCCATGCTGGTCGCCATGACGGTGCCGACGGCGGCGAACACGACCAGCGCCAGCACCCCGAAGCCGAGCACCAGCCGGGTACCGAGGCTGAGCCTGCGCATCTTCACGGGGACGTCAGCCGCAGCACGTACCCGACGCCGCGAACGGTGTGGATCAGCGGCTCCTCGCCGTCGTCCAGCTTGCGCCGCAGGTGCGACACGACCAGCTCGACCACGTTCGAGCGCCCGCCGAAGTCGTACTCCCACACGTGGTCGAGGATCTGCGCCTTGGTCAGCACGGCCGGGGAGCGGCGCATCAGGTAGCGCAGCAGCTCGTACTCGGTGGGTGTGAGGGTGACCAGCCTGCTGCCGCGCCGCACCTCGCGGGTGTCCTCGTCCAGCGCCAGGTCGGCCACCTTCAGCACCGACCGCTGCCACGCCGGGCCGGTGCTGCGCCGGAGCACGGCCCGCAGCCGCGCCATCAGCTCCTCGACCGAGAACGGCTTCACCAGGTAGTCGTCGCCGCCCCTGGTGAGGCCCGCCACACGGTCCGCCGTGCCGTCCCTCGCCGTGAGGAACACCACGGGCACCATCGTGCCCGACTCGCGCAGCCGGTCCAGCACGGAGAACCCGTCGATGTCCGGGAGCATCAGGTCGAGCACCACGATGTCGGGGTGGAAGTCGATCGCCTCCTTGACCGCCGCCTCGCCGCTACCAGCGGTTACCGCCTGCCAGCCCTCGTAGCGGGCCACCGTCGCCACCAGGTCGGCGATGTGCGGCTCGTCGTCGACGACGAGCAATCGAACCGAATCGGCCTTGTCCACGTGCACATGGTGCGGCACCGCCCCTCCGGGAGCGAGGCGATGGGACCCCTCCACGCCGATCAACAGCTAGTCGACAGCATCTCCTCAGTCGGCACTTAGCTGGGCCAACCAAGCTGCGAGGAGACAACGGCCAGAGGAGTTCACCCGTGACCACCGTTCAGACACCACCAGGGAGTGTGCGGGTCCAGGCGAGCGGCACCAGTCCCAAGACCGTCGCCAGGACCGGCCTGTACGCACTGATGGGCGCCAACGTCGTCGCCGTGATCTACTTCTTCGCCCAGAGCGGGTTCGGCACCAACGCGCTGATCCTGCTCGGCCGCGTGACCGGCCTGTTCGCCGCGCTGGCCATGGCCTTCCAGTTCATCCTGGTCGCCCGGCTGCCGTGGTTCGACCGCAGGCTCGGCATGGACCGGCTGACGACGTGGCACCGCTGGACCGGCTTCACGCTGCTGTGGACGCTGCTCGCGCACGCCGTGTTCATCACCTTCGGCTACGCCCAGCTCGCCGACCTGCCGCCCGTCGACCAGTTCGTGGAGCTGGCGACCACCGTCGAGGGCGTGCTGCGGGCCGTGGTCGCGCTCGTGCTGATCATCGTCATCGGTGGCGCGTCCGCCCGGTTCGCCCGGCGCCGGATGGCCTACGAGACCTGGCACTTCATCCACTTCTACGCCTACGTCGCCGCGGTGCTGGCGTTCACCCACCAGATCGCCGTCGGGTCGACGTTCACCACGTCGCCCGCCGCTACCGCCTACTGGTGGGGCTTGTGGACGTTCGCCATCGGCTCGGTCGTCGTCGGCCGGTTCGGGCTGCCGCTGTGGCGCAACCTGCGCCACCAGCTGCGGGTCGCGGCGGTCGTGCCGGAGGCGCACAACGTGGTGTCGATCTACATCACCGGCAAGGACCTGCACAAGATCCCGGCCAAGGCGGGCCAGTTCTTCCTGTGGCGCTTCCTGACGAAGGACCGCTGGTACAAGGCGAACCCGTTCTCGCTGTCCGCCGCACCCGACGGCCGCTCGCTGCGGCTGACCGCGAAGGCGCTCGGCGATGGCAGCGCGAGCCTGCGGAACATCCGGGTCGGCACCCGCGTGTTCGCCGAGGGCCCGTACGGCGCGTTCACCTCGATGCACCGGACGAAGCAGAACACCGTGCTCATCGCGGGCGGCGTCGGGATCACCCCGATCCGGGCGCTGCTGGAGGAGCTGCGCGGCCACGTGGTCGTGCTCTACCGGGTCAGCGACCCGCGCGACGCCGTGCTGATGAACGAGATGCGCAGCCTGGCCCACGCCCGCGGCGCGATCCTGCACCTGCTCAGCGGACCGTCCAACGCTCCGACGCCCCGCGGTCCGCTGCTCGGACCGCACAGCCTGGCGGGGATGATCCCGGACATCCGCGACCGCGACGTGTTCGTCTGCGGCCCGCCCGCGATGACCGGCGCCGTCATGGACAGCCTCCGCGAACTCAAGGTGCCCAAGCAGCAGATCCACGCCGAGCGCTTCAGCATGGCCGGTTGAGAGAGGACGAAATGAAGATCCACAGG
>JBDSAJ010000913.1:0-13281 GCA_039922235.1 Umezawaea sp. | reverse complement strand
CGACCGCCGCCCGCGCGGCCGTCCTGGCCGCGGACCGCGGCGGCCTGCCCCGCGAGGACGTCGAGGACTTCGTGCTGTCGGTGAGCGAACTCGTGGTCAACGCGTCGCGCCACGGCCGCCCGCCCGTTCGGGTCCGGGTCTGGGCGGAGCCCGGCTGCGTCGTGGTCACCGTGCACGACAGCGGGCCGGGCCTCTCGGACCCGTTCGCCGGGCTCGTCCCGGTCGAGGGCCGGTCCCGCGGCGGGCTCGGGCTGTGGATCGCGCACCTGATGTGCGGCCACGTCGCGTTCGCCCGCGATGAGGACGGGTTCACCATCCGCCTCGCCACGGGCGATCCACTGCTCACCGAGTCCTCTGTGGACTGATCAGGCGTGGAGCATCGCGCGGAACGCGTCGCGGTGCGCCCACGCCAGGCCGACCTCCATCGCGGCCACCGCGATCGCGATCACCAGGCCGCCCGGCGCCAGGAACACGTGGAACGCGAAGATGTTGACCACGACCGGAGCGAGCAGCGCCAGCGCCAGCGGCACGAACCGGTTGGCCAGCAACAGGATGCCCGACACCAGCTGGACCCCCATCGCCAGCGGCAGCATGTACCCGGTCTGGGCCAGCGCCGTGCTGAACGCCAGCGCCCCCTCCGGCATCGACCCGGCGTCCTGCGGCAGGAAGTTCAGGAAACCGTTGAGGCCCATGACGAAGAACAGCAGCCCCAGCACGACCCGGACCACGGTCGGCAGGTGGCGGGACAGCGAGCGGGTGGTGGTGCGCTGAGCGGTCGTGGCGGTCATGGTCTTGTCCTCCCGGTTCGGCAAGCTTCCGTTTGCCTGGCTCCACCCCTACATCGAACGGGATCACGGCCGATCGACAACGCCGCCGAACTTTTCCCAGACTTCTTCCAGACCACTCCCGAGGCCGGTCCAGCCGCTATCACCGCAGCTCACCAGCCCGCACACCCCTGACACCCGGTCTCGGACACGCACTCCTCTACCATCGCCCCACCGTCAGCTCCACCAGTCGGGGAGTCGCATGTGAGCCAGGGAATCCGGCGTATCGCCGGGCGTTACGAGCTGCACGAGCAGCTCGGCGCCGGCGCCATGGGGAGGGTCTGGCGCGCCGACGACCTGAAGCTGGAACGCGTCGTCGCGGTGAAGGAGCTCCTGCTGCCGTCGAACCTCGACGAGAAGACCGTCCAGCAGGCCCGCAGCCGGGCCCGGCGGGAAGCGCGGATCGCCGCCCGGCTGCACCACCCCAACGCCATCACGGTCCACGACGTCGTCGAACACGACGGCCAACCGTGGCTGATCATGGAGTACCTGCCGTCGCAGAACCTCTCCGCGGTGCTCGCCCAACGCGGACCGCTGCCCGTCCCCGACGTGATCCGGATCGGCAAGCACATGGCCGCCGCGCTGGCCGCCGCGCACCAGGCGTCGGTGCTGCACCGCGACATCAAGCCCGGCAACGTCCTGCTCGGCGCCGGGGGCGCGGTGAAGATCACCGACTTCGGCATCTCCCGCGCGCTCGACGACACCGCCGCCACGGCCACCAGCAACTACGCGGGCACACCCGCTTTCTTCTCCCCCGAGGTCGCCAGGGGCGAGGACAGCGGCTACCCCTCGGACGTGTTCTCCTTCGGCGCCACGCTCTACAACGCCGTCGAGGGCACGCCGCCGTTCGGCCGCACCGACAACTCGATCGCCCAGCTCTACCGCGCCGCCGCGGGCATGGTCCGTCCACCGGAGCGCGCCGGAGCCCTCACCCCGCTGCTGGCCCAGATGCTCGCACTAGACCCCAGCTCCAGGCCGACGATGGACGAGACCGCCGAACGACTCGCCGCGCTGGCCAAGAACACCGCGCCGACCCCGACCCCGGTCGTGGACCTGTGGGACCAGACGACCGCGTCGTTCGCCGCGCAGCCGCCGTCCACCGCGGGCGTGCGAAAGAGCCGGAAGCGCGCGGTGGCGGGTCTCACCGCGGTGCTGGTGGTGCTGGTCGCGATCGTCTGCGGCGCGTTCCTGTACGCCAGCAGGGCGGACAAGGACAGGTACCAGTACCCCGCAGCTCAGCCGGGCACCACGACGACCTCGCCGTCCACGGTGCAGTCCCCCGCCGCCTTTCCGCTGATCAACGGAGTGGCGAACAAGTGCCTGGACGTGCCGGACAAGGCGACCGCCAACGGCACACCGGTCACGATCTTCGTCTGCAACGGCGGGTCGAACCAGCAGTGGACCGCCACCGCCGCGGGCGAGTTGCGGGTGTACGGGACCAAGTGCCTCGACGCGCAGCTGGCGAGCACCCAGCCGGGCACGATCGTCATGATCCACGACTGCCACGGCGGTGCCAACCAGCAGTGGACCGTCAAGGACGACCAGTCGATCGTCGGCAAGCAGTCCGGGCTGTGCCTCGACGTGCCGGGAGCGGACACGAACTTCGGCACGCCGGTCAGGCTGTGGGACTGCGCCGGGGTGCCGAACCAGCGGTGGCGGGAGCGCTGACCCCATGACCGGCCCAGCTGGGTGGACCCTTCGAGTCGGGCCGTGGGACTGCAACGGGGTGCCGAACCAGCAGTGGCAGCAGCGCTGCCCGTGACCGGCCCAGCTGGCTGATGGACCCGTCGAGACAGCTCGCGAGCCGCGACCGTCCAGCGGATCATCGCTGGTCAACGGCTCGCTGAGCCAGCCCGTGACGCTACCGGCCACCGAGGTCCGGCAGATGACGGCGTTGGTCGCGCCTCCGTAGGCACGCGACCAACGCCGTTGTCCGGATCTGCGCTCCACGCGGGCTACGGGTGTCCCGACCTGGGTGCGCGGAGGTCGCTGACGGCGATCCCGCCTAACCTCTGCCCACTTGTCCGACCCCAGTCGGTCGTCGAGGAGCTGTGCCTGGGTGCGCCCGGCGATCGACGCAGGGTCAGGCAGGATCGCCCGTGCCATCTTTGCGGGTTGTGCTTCCTGCTGGTTGGATTGGTTAGTTTTGGTCAACACTGAAGTAATAGTGACCAATGGCCAACAGGGCCGCGGGTATCAGCCCTGGTCCGCTTCGCGCGCCACCCGTTCGAGCCGGTCCCGGTAGTCCGACCACCACGTCTGATCACCCGGCGCCATGTTGTCGTTGTCGATGCGCATCCCGACACTCCCGTCGACGAGTTCGCGGACGATGTCGGCGTGCCCGGCGTGCCGCTGGGTCTCGGCGAGCATGTGCACGAGGACCGCGTGCAGCGTCACCTTGTTGCGGTCCTCCGGCCAGTGGGGAACGACGCCGTACCCGTCCAGTTCGACCGCGGCGATGGTCGCGTCCGAATGCGCACACGCGCGGCGGTAGAGCCCGATGATGTCGGCGCGCGACTCGTCGGCCTTGGCCCACATGTCGATGTTGGGTTCGGTCTCGTCGGCCAGCCAGCCGGGGGCGTCGGCGAAAGGCCGTCCGAAGGTCTCGCTGAAGTACCAGATCTCGCAGGCCGCCACGTGCTTGACCAGCCCGAGGAGGTTGGTGCCCGTCGGTGTCAGCGGACGGCGGACGTCGTACTCCGACAGGCCTTCCAGTTTCCACAGGAGGGCGTCGCGGGCTCGTTGCAGGTAGCGCTGGAGATCAGCTTTCGGCTGTGGTCCGGTCATGGCGGGCATCCTCCCACCCTCCACGGCGGACGGATCACATCACCTCGGCGGCACCAGGTCCAAGCCGAGCCAGCGGGCCAGGTCCTCGATCTCGGCGGCCACCGCGTCGGTCGTGGCCCGGTCGAAGGGCACGTCCTGGTGGATCGCGTCGACCCGCAGCACCCCGCGCTTGCGGTCCGCGGTGGCGTCGAGCTTCCCCACCAGCCGGTCGCCGTGCAGGATCGGTAGCGCGAAGTATCCCCACCGGCGCTTGCCGACGGGCTTGTACATCTCCAACTGGTAGTCGAACTCGAACAGTTCGACCATGCGCTTGCGGTCATGCACCAACCGGTCGAACGGGGACAGCAGCGCCGCCCGGCCGTCGAACGGCTGCCCCAGCAGGGAGGGGTCCACCCGCCAGGTGCCCTTGACGCCGTCCACGACGGCCTCCTCCCCCGCCTCGCCGACGTCCACGGGCTCGACCGGGCACTCCGGTCCTCTGGGGCGGGCGATGCCCAGCGCCCGCAGCCGCCGCTCGTCGCGGACGCGCCGCGCCTGTTCGGCGGGCACCACCGGATCGGCGGGGTAGACCCGGCTCGCCAGGTCCCACAGCCGGTCGCCGCCCCGGCGGCCCGCGATAGCGACCTCACCCCGCAGCACCATGAACTCCAGCAACTGCGTGACGTTGCGGTTGTTCGTCCACCCGGTCGACCGCCACGGCACCGCGCAGCGGTCCGGGAGTTCGCGCGACGGTAGCGGCCCCGCCGCGGCGAGCCGGTCGAGGATGTCCAGCCTGCACACGTCGTTGGCCCGCACCCAGTCGCGGCGCGACACCCGCCAGCCGGGCTGGTCCCCCGGCTCGGCGGAGTCCCACGCGGCCATGTCGGCGCGGTAGAGCGCCAGGTCCTCGGCGGGCCGGACCATCGCCCGCAGTTCGAGCAGCGTCCGGTCGACCAGCGCGGCGTCGAGTTCGGTCCGCGAGTACACCGACCCGAGCCTGCTCCACGCCACGAGGTCGGCGTTCGGCGCGACCGCGGCGATCGGGTCGACCTGCAGCAGGGTCAGCCCGCGCACCACGTCGAGCAGCCCGGACGGCCGCCGCCGGTCCAGGAGTTGGGCTCGCACGGCGATGCGCCGCGCGTCGGAACGGGACAGCTGGTGAACGGTCACGACCCGGCATTGTCTGCCGAGGTCGGCCGAAAGTCACGTCCCACGGCGATGTCCACACGGGACGGCGGCCTAAGCTCGGGGCATGCGCGTGTTGTTCACCAGCCTGGGCTCCGTCGGTCACACCTACCCGCTGATCCCGTTGGCGATCGCCGCGAGGAACGCCGGGCACGAGGTGCACTTCGCCGTCGGGGACACCGTGCACGCGCCGCTGGCGGCGAACGGGCTGCGCCCCTTCCGGCCCGCGAACGCGTTCTACGAGATCTACGCCGAGGACCTCGAACCGGAGCTGGCCAGGTTGAAGCCCGACCTCGTCGTGCACGAGTGGGGTGTGCCAGGCGCGGCCGTTGCCGCGCTGCGCGCCGGGATTCCCGGTCTGTGGCACGGTTTCGGCCGGATGTTCCCCGAGGGCATCGGCCTCGACCGACCGGTGATCCGCGGTCTCCCGCACCTCGACATCTGCCCGCCTTCGTTGCAGGACCCGGACTTCCTCGCCGACGCGGACCGGATCGAGCTGCGTCCCGTCCCGTTCTCGCCGCCGGACCCGTGGACCGGCCCACGACCGGTGGCCTACCTGACGCTGGGCACCGTGTTCGGCACGCCGGAGCTGCTCACCACGGCGATCAAGGCCTTGGCCGCGGTGCACGAGCACGTGGTGGTCGCCGCGGGCCGGGTCCGGCCGGAGGAATTGGGCGACGTGCCGGACAACGTGACCGTTCGGGCGTGGGTGTCGCAGGCCGACCTGCTGCCGCACGTCGACGTGGTCGTGCACCACGGCGGCAGCGGCACCACGCTCGGCGCGCTGGCCGCGGGCGTCCCGCAACTGGTCCTGCCGCAGGGAGCCGACCAGCACGCCAACGCCGACGCGGTCCACGCCGCGGGCGCGGGCTTGCGGCTGCTCTCCGACGAAGTGAGCGCGGACGCGATCGCCGACCACGTCCGGGCCCTGCTGCCGGGCGGCGACCGGCGCCACCGCGACGCGGCCCGCGCCATCGCCGAGGAGATCGCCCGGATGCCGTCACCGGACGACGTCGCCCGCCGCCTCCCGGAGTACGCGTGACCTGCCCGCACCGCTGACCGGTGGCAGACTCCGGCGCATGAGCCCACGTGAGGACGAAGTGGCCACGCGAGCCCACCTGCTCCCGGAAGAAGAGGCCGCCGGCGGGAGCGCCGACCCGAAAGCCCAGGCAGAGGCCGTGCTGCAGGATTCGGAAGACCGGGGCAACGCGCTCGAGACCGTTCCCGACGGCGAACAGGGCCCCCAGCCGGAGGACCCCGACGACCGGGAACACCGGCGCTCCGAGGAAACCACCTGACGCCGCTGGTCAGCCCTGGTCGGGCTCGCCCGACACGGTCACGGTGAGTCGACCGGCCGGGTCGGTGGTCCGGAGGTAGTGCTCCTCCGCCGCACGCCACCGGCCGATCCAGTCCTCGGGCCCGTGGTCGTGGCCGCGAGCCCTCTGCCGTTCCAGGCACACCGCACGGCTGGTGTCCACGAACACGGTCAGGTCGTAGCAGTCGGCCAGCTCCGGCCGGGCGGTGTAGCAGCCTTCGACGACCACGAGCCCGGACGGGGCGATCTCGTGGACCTCGCCGCCGACCTCGCCGGTCCCCCAGTCGTACTTCCGGTACCTCGCGCCGGTTCCGGCGCGCAGCGGCGCGAGCACCTCGTCCCGCAGCCGCTGCCAGTCGAAGTACCGGTCGTAGCCCTGCTCGGGGGTCAGCGCCACCCGCTCCGCCGCGGGCATCGGCCGGTAGAAGTCGTCGCCGTGGACGACCGTGCCGCCAGCTCCGGCGGCAAACCGTTCGGCCAGCGTGGTCTTGCCGGACCCACCGCACCCGTCGACGGCGACCAGCGCGAAACCGGAGGGGAGTTCGGGCAGCCGCATGGAGGTGATCTTCGCAGGTCGAAGTCCTTGCTCCGCAACGGCTTCGGGCGGTTGACTGGTCGGGGTCGCCGAGTGGGAGGACCGCCATGGTCGAGCAGGTGGTCGTGATCGGTGCGGGCGTCTACGGCGCGGCGGTGGCGTCGTCGCTGGCGCGGCGGGGCGCGCACGTCACCGTCGTGGACTCGGGTGAGCCCGCGGGCGGTACGTCCGGTGCGACGTTCTCCTGGACCAACGCCTTCGGCAAGGAACCTCGGCGGTACCACGACTTCAGCGTGGCCGCCATGGAGGCGCACCGGCGGCTGGCGGCCGACGTGCCGCTCGCCGACTGGTACCACGAGGGCGGCAACCTGGAGTGGGCCGACGACGACGCCGGGCGCGCGGAACTGCGCGCGAAGGTCGCGGGGGTACAGGACTACGGGTACGAGGCGCGTTGGCTCGACCGCGCGGAGGTGCTGCGCCTCGAACCCGACCTGGACCCCGCCGCCGTACCCGACGGCGAGTTCGCCTTCCTCCCGCGCGAAGGCTGGATCGAGCCGACGCGCCTGGTCTCCCACCTGCTCTCCGGGGCGGTCGCCGAGGTGGTGGTCGGCGACGCCGTCACCGACCTGGAGTCGGCCGCAGGCGCGGTGCGCGCGGTCCGGCTCGCGTCGGGGCGGCGGATCGTCGTGGACGCGGTGGTGAACTGCGCGGGACCTCGGGCGGCGGAGATCGCGCGGCTGGTGGGCTTGGAACTGCCGATGCGCAACACCCGCGGTGTGCTCGTCCACACCTCGCCGGTGGCCGTGTGGGTGTCCCGTGTGGTGCACGCGCCGTGCGTGCACCTGCGGCCCGATGGAGCCGGACGGCTGTTGTTGCACACCCACGACGGCGACAGCGCGGTGCGCGTGACCGACACCGGCGACATCAGCGTCGACCGGTCGGCGGTCGACGACGTCCTCGCGGCGGGCCGCGCGCTCTACCCCGGACTGCGCGCCGCGACCGTGGAGAGCGTCCGCGTGGGCGAGCGACCCATCCCCGGCGACGGCCTGCCGGTGCTGGGTCGGGTGGCCGGGTTGCCCAACTTCCACTTCGCCGTCTCGCACAGCGGTGCGACGCTGAGCGTGCACGCGGGTGACCTGGTCGCCGCCGAGGCGCTCGGCGAGGACCGGGACGAGGAACTGGCCGCGTTCCGGTTCGAGCGCTTCTGACACCGTCCGGTTCACCCGTTCGATGGTCGCCGTCGTGGTGCCGTCAGGTGGGCTGATCCGATTGGCGGTAGGGTCGGGCGCGATTAGTTGATCAACCCCGGAAGAGGATCATTCGTGGACACCTTGCAGGCTGGGCAGAACCTCGCGGTCGGCCAGCAGATCGACTCCGAGAACGGGTACGTGCTCGCTCTGCAGGAAGACGGCAACCTCGTGCTGAAGGACGGGGGTGACGTGGTCTGGGCGACCGGCACCAACGGCTCCGGCGCGACCTCCGCGACCATGCAGGAGGACGGCAACTTCGCCGTCTACACCACCGGCGGCAGCTTGGTGTGGTCGAGCGACACCAGCGGCAACCCCGGTTCCCGCCTGGTCCTGCAGAACGACCGCAACCTGGTCGTCTACAACAGCGGTGGCTCCAGCACGTGGGCGTCGGGCAGCAACACCGACAACCCGCGCCCCGTCCCTGCGGCCGCCCCGGTCGTCGTCGCCGAGGCCTCTGCACCTGCCCCGGTCGAGCAGGCCGCTCCGGCGCAGCAGACGTGGACCGTCGACCCCGGCGACACCCTGTGGGCCATCGCCGAGAAGGTCTACGGCGACGGCAACCAGTACCAGCGCATCGCCACCGCCAACGGCATCGACAACCCGGACTTGATCAACGTCGGCCAGGTCCTGCTCATCCCGGCCTAGTCAGCGCGCTCCTGGGTGGGACTGCCGTTGGTGGCTCCACCCAGGACAGTGGCTCGCCACCGCGTTGAGCACCGGCGAGGCGCCTCGCTGGTGCTCAACGGTCGATCAGGTGGTGATGGTGACCGCACCGGACGGGCAGGCCTGCGCCGCGTCACGGGTGGGAGCGAGTCGGTCGGCGGACGGCGTGGCGTCGAGCAGGACGACCCGGCCGTCCTCGGCGTCCTGGTCGAACACCTGCGGTGCGGTCAGTGCGCACATGCCCGCGCCGACGCAGCGGTCCCGGTCCACCACGACGTTCATCGCGCGGCCTCGTCCCAGGTGACCGGAAGGCCGTGCACGCCAAGGATGTCCGCCTGTGCCCGCAGCGGCACGTCCTCCGGTGCGACGGCCAGCCGCAGCGTCGGGAAGCGCTCGAACAGCGCGGGCATGGCCACCGTCATCTCGACGCGGGCCAACTGCTGGCCGAGGCACTGGTGGATGCCGTGCCCGAAGGCCACGTGCCCGGTGGCGTGCCTGCCGAGGTCGAGCACGTCGGGGTTCGGGAACTTCTCGGGGTCGCGGTTGGCCGCCTCCACCGAGAGCGCGACGGTCTCCCCCGCTCTGATCAGCTGCCCGTTCAGCTCCACGTCCTCCAGCGCGGTCCGCGTCCCGGTGTGGGCGATGCTGAGGTAGCGCAGCAGTTCTTCCACCGCCCGGTCGGGATCCGCGTGCAGCAGGTCGACCTGCTCCGGGTTGGTCAGCAGTGCGAACGTGCCGAGCGCGATCATGTTGGCCGTCGTGTCCAGCCCGGCGGCCAGCAGCAGGAGCGCCACGTTGGTCAGCTCCTCGTCCGTGAGGTCCGACCCGGTGAGGTCGCTGAGCAGGTCGTCGGTCGGTGCGGCGCGCTTGGCGAGCACGAGGTCGTGCAGGAACCCCCCGATCGCGGTGAACGACGCCATCTGCTGGTCCACGGTGGCGTTCTGGTCGTTGAACGTCGCCGTGTGCTCCAGGAAGAAGTCGCGGTCGGCGTAGGGCGCACCGAGCAGTTCGCAGATCAGCAGTGCCGGGATCGGCTGGGCGTACGCCGTCACCAGGTCGGCGCCAGGGCCGTTGCGCTCCATGGCGTCCAGGTGTTCGGCGGTGACCTCCCCGACGCGGGCGGTGAGCCGGCGCATCCGGCGGACGGTGAACTTGCCGGTCAGCAGGCTCCGGTAGCGGGTGTGCTCCGGCGCGTCCGTGTTGATGAACATTCCTGGCGGGACCGGTGGCATCGGACCGTCGAACATCTGCCGCGGCGTCGGGAAGTGCATCAGTTCCGGCCGGGCGCTGAACCGGGGGTCGGCGAGGACCGCGCGGATCACGGCGTGCCCGGTGGCCAGCCAGCCGAGGTGGCCGTCGGGGTAGAGCATCGGGCGCAGCGGCTGTTCCTCGCGCAGCGGCGCCAGTGCAGCGGGCGGGTCGAAGGAACAGCCGGACGGGCGGGTCGTCGGCATGGTCACGGGTTCGGTGGTCATCGTTGTCCCCCAAGGACTTCGGTGGTCAGGCGCGGTTGTAGAGCTTCTTGGCCCAGAGGAAGCCGCCGAGCGCGATGACGGCGCACCAGGCGACGGCCAGGTAGCCGCTGCTCCCGATCGGCGTGCCCATCAGCAGGCCGCGGAGCGTCTCGATGACGGGCGTGAAGGGCTGGTACTCGGCGAACCACCGCAGGACGGTGGGCATCGAGTCGGTCGGGACGAAACCGCTGCCCAGGAACGGGAGCAGGATCAGCGGCATGGGGAGGTTGCTCGCGGTCTCGACGCTGTCGGACACCATGCCGAGCGCGACCGAGAACCAGACGAGCGCGAACGTGAGCAGCGCGAGGACACCGAGGACCGCGAGCCACTCGACCGCCGTGGCGTTGGGCCGGAACCCGATCAGCAGCGCGACACCCATGACCATCGTCATGCTGAACAGCGTCTGCACGAGACTGCCGAGCACGTGCCCGGTCAGCACCGACGCGCGGGAGATCGCCATCGTGCGGAACCGGTTGACGATGCCCTCGGTCATGTCCATCGCGACCGAGATCGCGGTCCCCTGCGCCGCGGAGGCCACGGTCATCAGCAGCACGCCGGGCACGAGGTAGTTGATGTAGTCCGCCCGACCGCCGGACGGTCCGCCGATGCCCGCTCCCAGCGTGCCGCCGAAGACGTAGGCGAACAGCAGCAGGAAGACGATCGGCATCCCGGCGAGCATGAACGTCAGCGACGGGTAGCGCTTCATGTGCAGGAGCTGCCGCCGCAGCATCGTGCCGGAATCGCGCAGGGCGTAGGTGCTCATTTCGCTGGTTCCTTCTCGAGGTGGGACTTTCCGGTGATGGCGAGGAAGACGTCGTCCAGGTCGGGCGTGTGCACGGTCAGCTCCGCGACCTCGATGGCGTTGGCGTCGAGGCGGGCCAGCAGGTCGCGCAGCGAGGCGACACCGCCGTCGCTGGGCACCCGCAGCACCAGCGCGTCGTCGTCGCGCGGGACGTCGCCGAAGGTGCGCACAGCCGAGTCGAGACTCGCGGAGTCGGTGAACCGGAGGCTGACGTGCCCGCCGGGCACCAGCCGCTTCAGCTCTTCCGCGGTGCCCTCGGCAACCAGCTTCCCGTTGTCCAGCACGGCGATCCGGTCTGCGAGCTGGTCGGCCTCCTCCAGGTACTGCGTGGTCAGGAAGATCGTCACGCCGCCCGCGACCAGTTCGCGGATCATCTGCCACATGTCGCGGCGGCTGCGCGGGTCGAGCCCCGTCGTCGGCTCGTCGAGGAACACGATGCGCGGATCGCCGACCAGGCCCATCGCGAGGTCGAGCCGCCGCCGCATGCCCCCGGAGAACGTCGACGCCAGGTTCTTCGCCGAGTCGGCCAGGTCGAACCGCTCCAGCAGGGCGGCGGCGCGGCGGCGGCCCTCCCGCTTGGCGAGGTGGTGCAGGTCGGCCATGAGGAAGAGGTTCTCCTCGGCGGTCAGGAGGTTGTCGACGGCCGAGAACTGGCCGGTGACGCCGATCGCGGCGCGGACGGCGTCCGGGTCACGGGCGGGGTCGTGCCCGTCGACCAGCACCTCGCCGCCGTCTGAACCGATCAGCGTGGACAGGATCTGCACGGTGGTGGTCTTGCCCGCGCCGTTGGGACCGAGCAGGGCGAAGATCGTGCCCCGCTTGACGTGGAGGTCGATGCCGTCGAGCACGACCTTGGCGCCGTAGGACTTGCGCAGGCCGGTGACGCTGATCGCCGGTGGTGTGGTGTTCATGGGGTTCCCCTCGTGGTCGGGAGTGGTCAGGACCGCTGGATCGTGATGTCGCCGCACGAGGTGTGCGCGCGCACCTCGACGGTCTGGCTCCGGTCGGGTCGCGACGCCACTTCGTCCAGCGAGTTGTGCACCCGGCCGGCGGAGGTGTTCACGTCGAGCCAGGCAGCTGTGTCCTCGCCGATGCCGACTTCGATCTCGCCCATCGAGGTCTTGAGCACGACCGAGCCGCGGACGACCTCGCCGATCCGGATGGATCCGAGGGCGGTCTTGGCGTCGACCCCCGCCGCAGCCGCCTCGACGGTGAGTTCGCCGTTGGACGCGCGCATCCGCAGGTCGCCGCCGACCCTGCCGATCGTGGTGGGGCCGTTGGAGTTCTTGACGACGGCGCCGCCGTCGATGTCGCCGACGCGGATGGTCCCGGACGCGGTGGAGATGTCCGCGTCGCCGCCGACCGCGTCCACGGTGACGTTGCCGGTGCCCGTGTGCAGGCGCAGCGGCCCGGTCCGGTCGAGTTCCACGTGCCCCATGCCGGACTTGAGCCTGCACTCGCCGAGCAGGCCCGCGAAGCGGAAGTCGCCCATGCCGGTGTCGCCGCGCACCTGCGAGCCGGTGGGCACCTCGATCCGCACCTCGACCGAGCGGCGCCTCCCGGCGTAGGAGAAGCCCCGCGCCTTGGGCGTCTTGACCAGCAGCTTGCCGTCCTCGTACTCGACGCGGGTCTGCTCGGCGGCCTGCACGTCGTTCTCGTCGTGCTCGTCGGTCGGGACTACCTCGACGACGGTGTCGGTTCGGTCGCTCGCGGTGACGCGGACGTCCCCGACCGGGATCTCGACCGTGACGTCGATGGGATCAGGAGTGTCGAAAATGGGCATGGCTGTCCCCTGTGAGTGTGTCGGGTTGATGTTTGTGCTGGTGGGGTCGCTACTGGACCCAGCCGGTGAAGTGGCGTTGGCTCCGCTTGCCGGTGCCGCCCGGCTCGGGCTGGCGGGCGCGGTCCGGCTGTTGGAGCGCCGCCGAGGCGGCCCGCACGAGCCACGCGTTGACCGAGCGGCCCTCGCTCGCCGCGGCCTCCTCGATGGCGGCCTTGAGCTGCTCGGGGAGCCGGACGTTGATCCTGGTCGTGGCGCCTTCCTCGGACACCGCCGCGACCTCCTCGACCCGCGCGGGCGGGTCCACGTCGTCCGCGGGCTGCTCGGACGGCGGCAGCGTCACGACGAAGTTCGGGTCGCGGCCGCGCAGCCGCAGCTCGACCGACCCCGGAGCCAGGTCGAGGGTGATCTCGTCCGCCGCGGCTGACAGCGTTTCCAGCAGCGTCAGCCGGATCGCCGACTCCAGCGATCCGCTCAGGCGCTCGACCAGCGCACGGGCGTCTTCCCCGCCGGTCTCGGCCAGGAGCGCCAGTTCACGGCCGAGGTTGTCGACATGCGTGCTCAGGTCCATGGCACAACTATGACGCACGAGTGGCTCAGGCGCAAGCCATCTTGGCACCACTTTGGCTCAGGTCAGGCGAGCTTTG
>JBDSAJ010000912.1:0-2921 GCA_039922235.1 Umezawaea sp. | reverse complement strand
ACCAGTACGAATGTCAACACCTACGTCGACGAGTCGCGGGTCGACCGCCGCAACCACCGGGGAGCCTGGTGCAACCCGCTCGGCGCCGGGATCGGCGAGCGTCCGCAGGCGACTCCGGCCGCATCCGCGGCGTCACACCTCGACGCCTTCGTCTGGATCAAGCCGCCGGGCGAGTCCGACGGCATCGCGACCAAGACCGAGGGGCCGAACGAGGAGGGCAAGCAGCACGACCCGATGTGCGACCCCGCCTTCCGCGGCGACCAGCAGGCCAACGGCAGCAACCTGACCGGCGCGATGCCGAGCGCGCCGCACGCCGGTGCGTGGTTCCCGGCGGAGTTCAAGATGCTCGTCGAGAACGCCTACCCAGCACTGTAAGGGGATCCGTCGCATGCGCAACAAGATCGTTGCGAGCGGCCTGGTAGCGGCGACACTCCTCGCGGGTGTCGCCGCCCTCGCCGCCGGGGGCAGCGCACAGGCTGCTCAGGCACCGTTCTACGTGGACCCGGACACCAGTGCGGCCAAGTGGGCCGCGGCCAACCCCGGTGACCACCGGGCGCCGATCATCCGGGACCGCCTCGCGGCCACGCCGCAGGGCAGGTGGTTCACCACGACCAACACCTCTACGGTGCGGGGCGAGGTGGACGCGTACGTCTCGGCCGCCGCCGCGGCGGGCACGATCCCGATCATGGTCGTCTACGACATCCCGAACCGCGACTGCGGTGGCCCCAGCGGCGGCGGTGCCCCGTCGCACGACGCCTACCGGGCGTGGGTCGACCAGGCGGCAGCCGGGATCGCCGGTCGTCCCGCGGCCATCGTGCTGGAGCCGGACGTGCTCCCGCTGATGTCGACCTGCCAGAGCGCCGACCAGCAGGACCAGACCAAGGCGTCGATGGCCTACGCGGGCAAGAAGCTCAAGTCCGGCTCGGCGCGGACGAAGGTGTACTTCGACATCGGCCACTCGGCGTGGCTGACGCCGGGTGAGGCTGCGGCACGGCTGCGCGGGGCGGACATCTCCAACAGCGCCGACGGCATCGCCACCAACGTCTCCAACTACCGGGGGACCGGCGACGAAACGGGCTACGCGAAGGCCGTGCTGAACGCGGTGGGCGACTCGCGGCTCAAGGCCGTCGTCGACACCAGCCGCAACGGCAACGGCCCGTCGGGCAGCGAGTGGTGCGACCCGGCCGGGCGAGCGATCGGCACGCCCAGCACCGACCAGACCGGCGACGGCCAGATCGCGGCGTTCCTGTGGGTCAAGCCGCCGGGGGAGTCCGACGGCTGCATCGCTCCGGCAGGCCAGTTCGTGCCGCAACGGGCGTACGACCTGGCCGCTGCCGGCACTTGGACGCCGACGACGACCAGCACCACGACGACCACCAACACCACTACGACGACCACCACGACTCCCCAGGAACCCGGCACGTGCAAGGTGACGCACCGGGTCGGCAACTCGTGGTCGTCCGGCTACACCGGTGAGATCGTCATCGAGAACCGCGGTGCGTCGATCGACGGCTGGACGCTCACGTTCTCCGCGCCGGGGGTGACCGTCGCCCAGGGCTGGAACGGGACGTGGACGGACACGGGCGACACCGTGCGAGTCGTGAGCGAGGCCTGGAACGGCAAACTCGCGACCGGCGGTACCGCGACCATCGGTTACAACGCGAGCTACAACGGTGGCACGCCACCGTTCCTGGCCCCGAGCTTGAACGGGGTGGCCTGCTCCTGACCCGGTAACCGAACCGGGCCGGTGGTGAAAGCGGATCTCCGCCTTCACCACCGGCCCGGTTGTCATCGTGACCTCAGCCGATCACTGTGACCTCAGCCGATCACTCCTCGACGCGACGACGGCGGCTGACGAAGAGGAACAACCCACCGCCTCCGAGGAGCAGCAGCGCCAGCGCGAGCAGTCCACCGACGGCCGCGCCCGTGTACGACAGCTCGACCGGTGCGGCAGGCGCCTTGCCTACGACGTAGCCCGCGTCGAGGGAGAAGTCCTCCCGGTGGCCCGCCGCGAGATCCGTCGTGCGGGTGCAACCGCTCGTCGGGTCCGCCGCGGAGTCCGTGCCGTCACGACCTGCCGCGTCGACCTTGGTGATCGAGTAGCCCGCGGCGCCCGGAACGTCCTTCACCGGGAAGCACACCTGGTAGGTGCCGTCCGGCAGATCGGTGAACAGGTACTTCCCATCCGGACCGGTCTTGGTCACCGCCAGCTCCGCGCCGGTCCCGTCCTTCAACGTCACCGGAACGTCGGCGAGCGGCGGTTCACCCGCGTCCTGGACACCGTTGCCGTTGGCGTCCTTCCAGACGTAGTCACCGAGGCGGTTGACCGGCGGGATGATCCCGAGGTCCTCGGCCAGCTCCGACCGGTGGCCGACGCCGACCTTCACCAACTCGGTGCACCTCGTCGCCGGGTCCACCGCGGAGTCCGTCCCGTTGTGGCCACCGACTCCCGGCTTCGTCGGCACGTAGGCCGTGTACGGACCGTCCAATGCGGACAGGTCGAAGCAGACCCGGTACTTCCCGTCCGGGACATTCTCGAACAGGTACTTGCCCGACGGGTCGGTCTTCACCGAGGCGATGGTCTTGCCGTCGTTGTCGACCAGGACGACCGGGACGTTCGGGACGCCGGGTTCGCCCGCGTCCTGCAACCCCGACTTGTCCGTGTCGTACCAGACGTAGTCGCCGATCGTGTTGGGCGGCGCGACGAGGCCCGCGTCGAGGTACCAGTCCTCCCGGTGACCGATCCCGAGCGTCGTCGGCTCCGTGCAGCCCGTGGTCTGATCGGCTGCCGAATCGGTGCCGTTGTGCTCGGCGGCGTTCTGCGTCGTCAGCGTGTAACCGCTGAAGTCGCCTGGCAGGTTCTTGATGTCGAAGCACACCCGGTAGGTGCCGTCCGCCAGATCGGTGAACAGGTACTTACC
>JBDSAJ010000911.1:0-9402 GCA_039922235.1 Umezawaea sp. | reverse complement strand
GGCAGCGCCCAATCGGAGCCGCCGGTGAGGACCGTCGCCAGCGCCACGGCCTGCACGACCGTGGCGACAGCGGTGGCGCCCGCGAGCACGGCGCACCACACCAGTGCCCACCGGGCCGAGCGGGACAGCGCGGGCAGCGCGCCGAGTGGCCCTTTCACGACGACGGGACGTGGACCGGCGGGATGTGCTGGGTGCCGATGCGCTTGCGGAACACCCAGTACGTCCACCCCTGGTAGATCAGCACCGCCGGGGTGCCGAAAGCGGCGACCCAGGTCATGACGGTGAGGGTGTACGGGCTGGAGGCGGTGTTCTCGATGGTCAGCGTGTTGGCGGCGTCGAGCGTGGAGGGCAGCACGTTCGGGTACAGCGCTCCGAAGAGCGCGACCACGACGCCGACCACGGCCACGGCCATGAGCGCGAACGCCTGGCCTTCCCGGCCGAGGTAGAGCCTCACCATCGCGCCGAACGCGGCGAGCGCCACGACGAGCGACGCGGCCCAGGTCCACACCGAGCCCGAGTGGATCTGCACGACCAGCAGCAGCACCACCAGCGGCAGCAGCGCGACCGGAGCGATCCGCAGTGCCAGCGCGCGGGCCCGGTGGCGGATCTCGCCTTCGGTCTTCAGCGCGATGAACACGGCGCCGTGCACCAGCGCGTAGCCCGCGACGGCCAGTGCACCGAGGACGGTGTCCCAGCGGATCGACGCGAACGGCGAGCCGACCCGGTCGCCCGCGGCGTCGAGCGGCAGACCCATCACGCTCGACGTGAGCAGCAGGCCGACCGACAGCGGGGCGATCCACGAGCCGATGACGATCACCTTGTCCCAGCGCGAGCGCCACCGGACCGAGTCGACCTTGCCCCGGTACTCGAACGCCAGCCCGCGACCGATCAGGCCGACCAGGAACAGCACGAGCGGCAGGTAGACGGTGCTGAACAGAGAGGCGTACCAGCCTGGGAACGCGGCGAACATCGACGCGCCCGCGACGATCAGCCACACCTCGTTGCCGTCCCAGACCGGACCGATGGTGTTGATGAGGACGCGGCGTTCGGTCTCGTCGCGGCCGAGCACCGGCAAGAGCATGCCGACACCGAAGTCGAACCCCTCCAGGAAGAGGTAGCCCAGCCACAGCAGGGCGATCACGCAGAACCACAGCGTCGCGAGATCCACGGCTGTCTCCTCTCAGTACGCGAAGGTGAGTGCGTCGTCGGTCTTCTCGGGCGCGTCCGGCGGTATCACGCCCGCCACGCCCGCTCTGATGTAGCGGCGGAGCAGGAACACCTCGACGCACGCCAGCAGGCCGTAGACGGTGGTGAGCACGATCAGCGAGGTCAGGACCTCGCCCGCGGTGGACGACGACACCGCCTGCGCCGTGAACATCCAGACCCCGTCCACCCCGGACGGGTTGGGCACGACCACGAACGGCTGCCTGCCCATCTCGGTGAAGATCCAGCCGAAGCTGTTGGCCAGGAACGGGGTCGCGATGCTCGCCAGCGCGGCGATCGGGAACCACCTGCCGCGCGGCACCCGGCCGCGCCGGGTGAGCCAGAGGGCGGCGAGACCCGCGCCGACGGCCAGTGCGCCGAACCCGATCATCAGGCGGAAACCCCAGTACGTCACCGGGAGCACCGGCACGTAGTCGATCGGCTTGCCGGACAGCTCGCCGAGCCGCTCGTCCACCGGGTAGTTGGTGCCGTACTTCTCCTGGTACATCGGGACGAGTTCGTCGAGGCCCTTGACCTCGCTGGTGAAGTCGTTGTGCGCCAGGAAGGACAGCAGCGCGGGCACGGTGACGTTCTTGACGCTCTCGCAGTCCGCGCGGGTCACGTCGACGATCGCGAACACCGAGAACGACGCCGGTTCCTCGGTGTGGCAGAGGGCTTCGGCGGCGGCCATCTTCATCGGCTGCTGCTCGAACATCAGCTTGCCCTGGAAGTCGCCGGTGATGGCGACGCCCGCGAACGCGACCACGCCGACCCACGTGCCGAGCTTCAACGACGAGCGCCACACGGGTTCCTCGTCCGACTTCCGCCACAGGTGCCAGGCGCCGATGCCGACGAGGAACGTCGCGGCGACCGCGAACGCGCCGAAGATGGTGTGCGGGAACGCCGCCAGCACGGTGTTGTTGCCCAGCACCGCCCAGATCGAGGTCAGCCGGGCGCGGCCGTCGACCAGTTCGACGCCGACCGGGTGCTGCATCCACGAGTTGGCGGCGAGGATGAAGTACGCCGACGCGATGGTGGCCAGTGAGAACGCCCACGCGCAGGCGAGGTGGACCTTCTTCGGCAGGCGGTCCCAGCCGAAGATCCACAGGCCGAGGAAGGTGGACTCGACGAAGAACGCGACCAGGCCCTCCATCGCCAGCGGGGCGCCGAAGACGTCGCCGACGAAGCGGGAGTAGGCGCTCCAGGTCATGCCGAACTGGAACTCCTGGACGAGGCCGGTCACGACGCCCATCGCGAAGTTGATCAGGAGCAGCTTGCCCCAGAACTTGGTCATGGCGTAGTAGCGCCGGTCTCCTGTGCGCACCCACGCGGTCTGCATGCAGGCCACCAGGAGTGACAGGCCGATCGTCAGGGGCACCATCAAGAAGTGGTAGACGGTGGTGATGCCGAACTGCCACCGCGCGAGATCCAGTACTTCCACGGTTCGAACCTAGGTCCGCCACACCTGCCACGAGCAGGGGCGACGGTCCTCCGTTCGGGTAGGACCTAAGTCCCGGAGCGGCCAGGACTGTGCCGCGGTCGACATCGTCGGTGCCGTATGCGCCCTGTAGCATCGGTGGTGCCAGAGGGGAGTAGTTCCCGCTGCCACCAGCGCTCGTCAACGGCTGTGGCGCGGCGAGGTGATCGACACACTGGTCCGCTTGTCACGGGACCCGGTCCCTCACCCACGTTGTGTGGGCGAACGAGACCTCCGGCCGGGTAGTTGCAGCACGCCCGGTCGGGGTCTGTCGCGCCTCCGTCCGGGTTCATCGCGGACGTGGAGGCTCTCCAGCAATGGCATCGTGGTTCTTGGCACTGGTCACCGCTTTCGGGCTGGTGTTCCTGCTCGAACTCCCCGACAAGACGACGGCGTTGACCTTGGTGTTGACCACCAGGTTCCGCCCGCTGCCGGTGCTGGCGGGTGCAGGCGTCGCGTTCGCGCTCCAAGCCGTCATCGCTGTCGCGCTGGGCAGCGCCATCTCACTGCTGCCGGACCGGCTGATCGCGGGCACGGTCTTCCTGATCTTCGGGATCGGCGCGTTCCTGCTGTTCCGCGAGGGTTTCGCGAGCGACGACACCGACGAGGCCGACGGGTCGGGGGCGGGTGCTCAGGCGACCACGTTCCGCCGGGCCGCGCTCACGTCGTTCGGCACCCTGTTCGCCGCCGAGTTCGGCGACGCCTCGCAGCTCGCCGCCGTGGGCGTGGCCGCGCGCTTCGCCCAGCCGTCCGCCGTGGTGCTCGGCACGTTCCTCGCCCTGATGGCGGTGTCGGTGCTCGCGGTGTTCATCGGCAGCAAGCTCAGCCGCCGGGTGCCCGCGCACCTGATCAACCGGGGTGCCGGGTTCGTGTTCTCCGCGTTCGCGCTGATCGCGCTGTGGCAGGCGGTGGTTGGTTAGTCGAGCAGCGTGTCGACGCGCACGGTGAGCGGAAAGGGTGCGGTGGTGATGAATTCTCTGGTCACCGCAGGGGCGTCCCGATAGGGGGTCAGCGACACGAGCGGTTCCAGGTCGATTACCCAGTAGCCCGGAATTCCGGCATCAGCGTAGTCGGCCCGCTTGACCACGAAATCGGTTCGCCGAGAATGGGGCTCCACGACCTCCACGACGAGCACGATGTCGGATGCCCGCAGCAGCCCGCACTCTTCATCGACTCGATCCCCGGCGGTGTTGCGCATAACCACCAGGTCAGGCCGCCGGACGAACCCCGGCTCGTCCGGCTTTGCCAGCTGGAGGTCGACATCTGTTGCCAGGACGATGTGAAGATCATCAGGCAGTTGTGGATCGAGCTGAAAAGCCAGGTTCAACGTGGCGATGCTGTGCCGGACCGATTGACTCGGCCAGACGAGAAGATGTCCTTCGTACAGTTCGGTGTATCCGCGTTCGGTTTCGCCGAGTTCGATGTAGTCAGCGCTTCGGGGCAGGGATCAGCGATTCCGCTGGTGCCGACATGACATTCACTTCCTCGCGAGCTTCCGGACCATGACCTACTTCAACGCCGCTGCGACGTCCTGTGCGGCCCGCAGCACCTGCGGCCCGATCAACTCCCCGTCCAGCTTCTCCAGGGCCACCACGCCCACGCTGGCCCGCAGTCCGGGCACTCCCCGCACCGGCGACGCGACCCCGTACGCGCCCGGCTGGAGTTCGCCGGTCGACTGGATCCACTGCTTCACGTCCGGTGGCAGGCCGATGGCCTTCCCGGCCGCGCCGCGGTGCACCGGGTGCCTGCTGCCGACCCGGTACGCCACGTGGAACGCCGTCCACGACGGTTCGACCACGGCGACCGCCTGCGCTTCGCTGCCGTCCGCCACGGTCAGGTGCGCGGTCGCGCCGACCTGGTCGGCCAGTTCCCGCAGGGCGGGCTGCGCGGCCATCCGCAGTTGCGGCAGCACGTTCGCCGCGAGCCGCAGGACGCCCAGCCCCAACCGCACCTTCGACCCCTCGCGCCGCACCAGGCCCCTGGCCTGGAGGGGGACCAGCAGCCGGTAGACCGCGGCCCGGCTCGCGCCGATGGCGGCGGCGAGTTCGCTGATGCTCGGCGCGTCCGTTTCCGCGTCGGCGACCGCCTGGAGCAGCGCGAGTCCCCGTTCCAGGGTCAGCGAGCTCTCCTTCGACGCGGTCGCGGGCACGGGGAGGCGGCCGCGCGGGTCCGAGTGCGGTCTGACCAAGGTGCCCTACTTCCCGTCGGCGGGCTCGATCGTGCCGACCACTTCGGCGAGTCCGACGAGCGAGCCGTCCTCACCGGGGGCGGTGGCGGTGATGGTCACCGTGTCGCCGTCTTCGAGGAAGGTCCGCTTGGTGCCGTCGGCGAGCGCGACCGGCTCGGTGCCGCCCCAGCTCAGTTCCAGGAACGAGCCGCGCTCGTCGCGCTCGGGCCCGGAGACCGTGCCGGACGCGATGAGGTCGCCCGGCCGAACGGTAGCCCCGTTCACCGACAGGTGCGCGAGTTGCTGGGTGAACGTCCACGACTGCTCGCGGAACGGCGGCCTGGACACGACGGTGCCGTTCCAGTCGACGTCGATGCTCAGGTCGAGGCCCCACGGCTGGTGCTCGACCAGGTAGTCGTGGATCGGGTTGGGCAGCGGCGGCGGGGTGATCCGCGCGACCGCGAACGCCTCCAGCGGGGTGATCCACGCGGAGATCGAGGTGGCGAACGACTTGCCGAGGAACGGGCCGAGCGGCTGGTACTCCCACGCCTGGATGTCGCGGGCAGACCAGTCGTTGAGCAGCACGACGCCGAACACGTGCTCGGCCGCCCGCGAGGTCGACAGCCGGGACGCGACCGGGCCGCCGCAGACGAAGCCGACCTCGGCCTCGATGTCGAGCCGCTGGGTCGGGCCGAACTCCGGGTTCGGGTTGCCGCGGCGCTGGCCGTGGGGGCGGACCACGGGTGTGCCGGACACGACGACCGTGCCCGCCCGGCCGTGGTAGCCGATGGGCAGGTGGGTCCAGTTCGGCGGCAGCACGGCGTTGTCCGGCCGGAAGATCTTGCCGACGTTCGCCGCGTGGTGCCGTGACGAGTAGAAGTCGACGTAGTCGGCGACCGTGAACGGCAGGACCGCGCCGTCGAGCGGCACGAGCGCCGCTCCGCGCGGGGCCGCGGTCAGGGCGACCATCTCCACCAGCCGCGCGCGCAGTTCGCTCCACGCGGGCCGCCCGGCCCGCAGCAGCGGGTCGAGCGTGTCCGCGCTGATCAGGTCGGCCAGCCGGTCGCCGAGGAAGCCCGCGAGCGGGCGCAGCGGCACGGCGTGGTTTCCCACGCGCACCGCGACGCCCGCGCCGAGGACGCCGTAGGGCAGCGTCTGCGGCCCGAACGGCTCGTCCCCGGTGAAGGCCGGGTCGTCGATCCAGGTCACAGCAGGTCCAGCGCGTCGAGGTCGGCGATCGGGTCGGCCAGCGAGCACGACCCGTAGGACGCGAAGACGCCGCGGACGGCGTGCGCGGCCGGGTCGGTCAGCTCGCCCGCCTCGGCGGCCAGCGCGGCCCCGTCGGTGCTGGCGAGCGCGCCCCGCACGTCCCCGCCCGCGAGCGAGCGCGCGGTCGCGACGAGCAGGTTGAGGAAGCCGTGGTGGGTGACGCCGGTGGTCTCGTCGGTCTGCCGCACGGCGTGGTGCAGGCCCGCCGTGGCCTTGAAGGCGACCCCGCTGTGGGTGACCACGGCGAGGAAGTCGGCGACCTCGTCGACGCTGGGGAAGTTCTCCTTGCTGACCCCGCCGCAGCGGAGCTTCGGCCAGCTCCCGTGCTCGATCACGCGGCGCACGCCGTCGAGCCACTCGGCGCCCCCGCGCCTCGGCTCGACCACGCGGATCACGTCCTCGGGCACGAACTCGGAGACGCGTTCGAGCCACTGCTCGTCCACATCGGACGGTGCGGGCATCTCGACCATGCGCAGTGCGAGCAGTTCGCTGCGGGATTCGACGATCGACACGGCCTTGGGGACACCACCGAGGCCGGTGTCGATGACCAGCGACAGGGCGATCGGTTTGACCGGCTTGACCTTGATCAACTCGGTGATCAGCTCAGCCAGTCGTGACGCTGGACACAGGAACAGGCCGATCGCGCCCGCCCACTCGCCGACACGCGCGTCGAGGTGCCCGCGCACCGCGTCGGGCATGGACGCGTTGCCCGGCGGGAACAACGCGGCATCGTCGACAAGCCTTGCCAGCAGGGGCGGAGTACCGCGTGGACCTGGCGCACGGAGTTCGAAGGCGCTTGACACGGCTGACACGCTAGTGGCGTACCGGTCAATGAACAAAGATGTCCGACTATCGAACGCCCGGAGTGATCATGGCGTACTACCGCCAAGTCGGTGAGATCCCCCGAAAGCGCCACACCCAGTTCCGCGATCCGGACGGTGGGCTGTACGCGGAGGAACTCATGGGCGTGGAGGGCTTCTCAGCCGACTCCGCGCTGCTCTACCACCGGTTTCTCCCCACCGCGATCGTGGACGCGCAGACCGTCGAGGACACCCGCGGTGCCACCACGCCGAACCTCCCGCTGAAGCCGCGGCACTTCAAGACGCCTGCGCTGGAGTGGCCGGACGAGGGCGTCGACGCGGTCACCGGCAGGCGCACGCTGTTCGGCAACCCCGACGTGACGATCGGGTTCGTGGTCGCGACCGCGCCGAGCCCGCTCTACCGCAACGCGGCGGGCGACGAGCTGCTCTACGTGCGCACCGGCAGCGGGACCATGGAGACCATCTACGGCGCGATCACCGTCGGTGGCGGCGACTACGTCGTGATCCCCACGTCGTGCACCTACCGGGTGGTCCCGGACGAGCCGATGGACGTGCTGGTGCTCGAAGCCACCGGGCGCATCGGGCCGCCGAAGCGGTACCTGACGGCCAAGGGGCAGTTCCTGGAGCACTCGCCGTTCTGCGAACGGGACCTGCGCGGCCCGACGGCGCCGCTCCTCGTCGACGGCGAGGACGTCGACGTGCTCGTGCGGCACCGCGCGGGCCTGACCCGGTTCACCTACGCGAACCACCCGTTCGACGTCGTCGGCTGGGACGGCTGCCTGTACCCGTGGGCGTTCAACATCCGCGACTTCGAGCCGATCACCGGGCGCGTGCACCAGCCGCCACCGGTGCACCAGACGTTCGAGGGGCCGAACTTCGTGGTCTGCTCGTTCGTCCCGCGCAAGGTCGACTACCACCCGCTGTCCGTTCCGGTGCCCTACAACCACGCGAACGTGGACTCCGACGAGCTGATGTTCTACGTCGGCGGGAACTACGAGGCCCGCAAGGGGTCGGGCATCGGGATCGGGTCGCTGTCGCTGCACCCGTCGGGCTGCACGCACGGTCCGCAGCCGGGTGCGGTGGAGGCGTCGCTGGGCGTCGACTACTTCGACGAGACCGCGGTCATGGTCGACACGTTCCGGCCGTTGGAACTGGGCGAGGCCGCGCTGGCGACCGAGGACCCGAAGTACGCGTGGTCGTGGTCCCGCAGGGGCCCTGACCTGGACTGACCGTTTTTGTCGGTGCTCGCCGCTACCTTTCGACCATGGACGCGCAGGGGGTACTGGAGCTGGCTCCGGACAGCCAGGTGGCGAGCAGTGCCACCCGGTTGGCCGGCGCCGCGGGGTGGACGGGTCTCGGCCGCACCGCGAGCACGTTGTGGGGGCTGTGCCCCGGCAGCGGCAAGAACCCGTACCGCGTCTGCGTCGACCTCGGCGACCGGGCGACGAAGTGCTCGTGCCCGTCGCGGAAGTTCCCGTGCAAGCACGCGGTCGCGGTGCAGCTGCTGCACGCCCGCGACGAGGTCCCCGCCGAGGAGGCCGTGCCGGACTGGGTGTCCGACTGGGTGGCGAAGCGGCAGGTGGTCGCCGCGCCCGCGGACACCTCGCCCGAGGCGGTGGAGCGGCGGGCCCGCGCCAAGGAGAAGACGGCGCAGCACCGCGCCGAGGCCGTGCACGGCGGTGTGGCGGCGCTGCGCGACTGGCTGAGCGACCTGGCGGGCTCCGGCATCGCGGGTCTGCCGGGTCGGGACGCCGCGTGGTGGCACGCGATCACCGCGCGGATGGTCGACGCGCAGGCGCCCGGTCTCGCCGCGGCGATAGGCGAGCTGCGCGACCTGGTGGCCGCAGGAGGCCCGCAGTGGGCCGTGGACGCCGCGGATCGCCTTGGGGGCCTCCACCTGCTGGCGCGGCTCTCCGAGGGCGCACAGGGCCCGCTGGGCGACGTTGTGCGGGCTCGGCTGGGCTTCCCCGTGCCGGAGGAGCAGGTGCGCTCGTCGCCGGGCTGGTCGGACCGCTGGGTCGCCCTGCTGCGGCTGGAGACCGACGACGGGCCGTTCCGCACGGTCCGGCAATGGATCTGGGGCCGCGACCGGGCCGAGTGGGTCGTCGGCGTCAAGCACGCGGGCGGTGGCGTGAAGCCCGTTCCGCTGCTCCCGCACGGCTTCGAGGTGACGGGCACGCTGCACCCGTACCCCGGTGTCGCCCCGCGCCGCGTGGCGGCGGGTGAGCTGGTCGGCGAGCGGCGGGCGGAGGCGATCCCGGCCGCGACGACGTGGCGGGAAGCCCTGGCGGGCCTGGAACCCGCGCTGCGCGCCGACCCGTGGCAGCGCCTGCACCCGTTGGACTGCGCCGCCGTGCGGGCGAGTGGCGACCTCCGCTTCCTCGTCGACGTAGGCCGCCGCGGCCTTCCTGTCCGCAACGACGCAGGCCTCGACCGAGCACTCGCCATCACCGGCGGCGACCCCT
>JBDSAJ010000910.1:0-8755 GCA_039922235.1 Umezawaea sp. | reverse complement strand
CACCACGGCCCGCCGTGCGGCGGCGTGCCTGCGCTCGACGCTGTGGCGGCTGGTCAAACCGCCGGAAACCCTGGTCGAGCACGACGCCGACGTGCTCGCGCTCGGTCCACGCGTGGAGGTCGACTTCCACACCGCCGGGAAGCTGGCCGCCGCGGTCGCCGTGTGCAGACCCGACGAGCAGGCGGTCGCACTGCTCAAGGCCGACCTGCTGCCCGGCTGGGACCAGCCGTGGGTGCGGCCCGAACAGGACTGGTGGCAACAGGCGAGGCTGCGCGCGCTGGAGTTGCTGAGCGAGCGGTTCCGGTCGTCCGGCGACCGCCACCACGCCCACCAGGCCGCGTTGGCCGCAGTGCAGAGCGACCCGCTGCGGGAGAGCGCCCACCGGACGCTGGTGCAGCTGCACCTGGCCGACGGCAACCCGGCCGCCGCGCTGCGCCAGTACTCGGCCTACCGCACCCGGCTGCGCGACGAACTCGGGCTCACCCCCTCACCCCACATCCACCGCCTGGTGCAGCCACTGCTGGGGAGCGCCGGATGAGCCGCGCGGCCGTCGTCCTCGGTCTCGGGATCGGTGGCTTCATCGACGGGATCGTGATCCACCAGCTCCTGGGCTGGCACCACATGCTGTCGGGCTGGTACCCGCCGGACACCGAGGAGCACCTGCACCTCAACATGATCGGCGACGGGCTGTTCCACCTGTTCTGCCTGGTGCTCGTCGTCATCGGTGTCGTCCTGCTCAACCGCGCCGGACCGTTGGCGGCGCGGGTGCTGTGGGGCGGACTCGTGCTCGGGTGGGGCGTGTTCAACGTGGTCGAGGGAGTGGTCGACCACCTGGTCCTCGGCGTGCACCACGTCCGCCACGGTCCGGGGGAACTGGTGTGGGACCTGGGTTTCCTGGTGTTCGGCGCGGCGCTGGTGGCGGGTGGCCTGCTGCTCGGCTGTTCCGCACGGTGGAGGGGGGTCGTGCGCTCCGCTCGTGAGCCGTAGGGGCAGGTCGTCCGGAGCCGCTGCTACCGTCGGTGGACCAGGAGGAGTCGCCCATGTCCGGAGCAGGTGTCGCGGTCCACTTCGTCCGTTCGGCACTGGCGTCCAGCGGCCCCGACGACACCCGCCGCGCACTGCGTGAGGCGCGGCTGACCCCAGCGGCGGTGCGGCGGGACGACGAACGGGTCGGCTGCGACGAAGCGACCGCGCTGCTGCGGTCGCTGTGGCGGCTCACCGACGACGAACTGCTCGGCCTCGGACCCCGACCCGTCCCGCTCGGCACGTTCCGGATGATCGCACTCGGGCTGATCCACGCGCCGGACCTGCGCACCGCGCTGGAACGCCTGGTCGAGTTCGCGGCGATCACCACCGGCTATACGCGCGCCGCGCTCGTGGTGGACGGCTCCGCGTGCCGGATCGAGTTCGCCGCCGACCCCGCCGTGGCGGACGACCCGCTCGCCGTGGGGATCGTGCTCGTCTTCGCGCACCGGTTCGCCGCGTGGCTGACGGGGCAGCGGATCGTCCTCTCCGGACTCGACTTCCCGTTCGCTGAACCGGGCCACGCCGCCGAGTACCACCGGATCTTCGGTGTGGCACCGAGGTTCGGCGCGCCGGTGGCCTCGATCGGCTTCGACGCGGCCTACCTGTCGGCTCCGGCGGTGCGGGAGGAACCGGACCTGGAGGCGTTCCTGCGCGACTCCCCGGCGCACCTGATCGACCTCCGCGACTACGGCGCCCGGACGGTCGACCGGGTCCGGGTGGTCCTCGAACGCGGGGAGCCGGGCCGCGCGCAGCGCGCCGAGGACGTGGCGGCCCGGCTCTCGGTCAGCGTCGGGCACCTGCGCCGCCTGCTGCGGCAGGAGGGCACGTCGTTCCAGGAGATTCGCACGGACGTGCTGCGCGCCATCGCCGTCGCCAGCCTGGCGCACGGCCGGGAGTCCGTCGACGACCTGTCCCGCCGCCTCGGGTTCTCCGAACCCAGCGCGTTCCGCCGCGCCTTCGCCCGCTGGGTGGGGAGCCCGCCCGGCGCCTATCGCTCACACCACGGGAACCGCTGACCGCCGGAAGCCGAACCCGGTCAGGACGATGGTGCCCGCGAGGCACAGCCAGGCGAACAGGTCGCCGACCGACCGGTAGACGGTGGAGCTGCCGCGCACCGGCACGTCGGAGAACACCACGTGGACGTCCGCGCTCGCGTAGTCGTGCGAGGACAGCACCCGGCCTTGCGGGTCGAACGCGCCCGAGGTCCCGAACTCGGCCTGGCGGATCATCGAGTAGCCGTTCTCGACGGACCGGAGGTTCGCCTTCTGGCCGTGCACCGCGCTGATCTCGGCCCAGTCCCGCGCGGGCACGATCATGATGTCCGCGTCGACCCGAGCCAGTTCGGGGAAGTCGGCGTCGAAGCACGTCACCGTGGCCAGCCGTCCGTACGGCGTCGACACCACCGGCACGACGCCCGGACCCGCCGGGTAGCTCTCCAGACCGGGAATCGGGTGGGACTTGTCGTAGACCCACACCTCGGCGCCGGTCGGGTCGAACAGGCGCGTCCGGTTGCCCGCGTACGGCGCTCCCTCCAGGTACCGGAACTCGGCGACCTGGAGGTAGATCCGCTCTTCCCGAGCCGTGGCCGCCGCCTCGGCGAGGAAGGCGGGCTCGTCGGCGACCAGCACGTTGGCCGCCTGCTCGGACCACACCACGATCTTCGCCCCGGCCCGCGCGGCCTCACGGGTCCGGGCGAACAGCGAGTCGTTGGCCGTGCCGAACGCGGCCCGCACCTCGTCCGGATCGATGGCCTGGGACGGGACGTCGGCACCGACCACGGCTCGCAGGTCCCGCGTGACGCTGGTGTCCAGGCTGACGCCCGCGACCCGGACGCTCGCACCGCTCGGTGCCGCGAACGCGAGAGCGGCGCCACCGCCCAGCAGCACCAGGGCGAGCACGACGGCGTACGCGCCGACGGCCCGTCGCCACGCTTTCGGCTTCGCCCAGACCAGGTTGACCAGGGTCGCGAACCACCCGATGAGGAACGCGATGCCGTGCGGGCCGGTCACGCCGATCACCTGGAGCAGCACCAGGTTGTCGTGCTGGGTCGGTGCCAACACGCCGAACGCGGTGCCGAACGGGCTGACGACCGACATCAGCAGCTCGCCCGCGGCGAGCGCCGCCGGGAACAGCAGCAGGGACGCCCGCCCGGCGGTGATCCGGTCCAGCACGAACGGCACGACCGTCACCGTGCCGAGCGCGACCGCGCCGACGACGGTGATCACCGTCATCGGCACGGCGGACTCGACCATCCAGAACACCCCGCGCGCGGCCGACACCAGCCACACCAACGCCAGACCCATGACGGCGGGCGTCGTTCGGGTGAACCTCAGCAGGAGGACCGGGAAGATCCACGCCGCCAGCGGGATGTCGAACCGCCCGTGCACGGCCAGGAGGGACACCGCGGCACCGACCCCGAGCCAGACCCACCGCCGTGGATCGGTCGCGGAGGGGGGTTCGACGGCTTCGTGGTGCCGCTGAAGGACTTGGTCAGTGCTCATCGCTGGTGATCCGGTCACGCGGACGACGCTAGGACCGGAGGGCGCCCAGCCGCTGTGACCGATGCTCGCGCCTTCCGTGACCGAACCGATCACCGGGGGACATGCCCACCTCCGACGTGGCGACCTCGGGCGCCTTGTTCCCCGCGAGCCGAGTCGGATTCCGGTTCGGTGCGTCCGGCAAATCGACGCCTTCATTCCGACGCAAGTTCGCCGTGGTTCGGTGGAAACCGAAAACCGCTGGTGAAGCGACCATGATTTGTCCATTAAATGACCGGCCGCGGCAATTGCCCGTTCGTTACGCTGGCCGCTTCGACGATTCATCGGGCGGTCGCCCAGCACCGAGAGGTATGCCGTGCCGAGAGTGTTCCTCAGTTACCGAAAATCCGACAGCGTCTACGCGACGGCGGCGGTCGCCGATCGGGTGGCACGCCAGTTCGGGCAGGAGAACGTGTTCCGGGACCGGGACTCGCTGCCGTTGGGCGTGGCGTACCCGAGACGGATCCTCAGCGTGCTGGAACGGTCCGACATCGTGCTCGCGCTGGTCGGGGCGGCGTGGCTCGACGTACGGGACGGTGCGGGTCGGCGGCGGCTCGACGACCCGGAGGACTGGGTGCGCATGGAGTTGCGGATGGCGTTCGAACGGGAGATCCCGGTGGTGCCGGTGCTGCTCGACGGCACGCCGATGCCGGAGGCCCGCCTGCTGCCCGCCGACATCGCGGCGCTGAACCTCTCCACGTACTGGCACGTGCGGCACCAGAGCTTCGAATCCGACGTCCGCGGCCTGATCCGCGGTCTGACCGGTGACGGGGAACGCCCGCCGTCGGCCCCGGAACCGCAGGCCGGGCAGAACGTCCAGCACAACCAGTCCAACGGCAGCGGCCCGTTCTTCGCCAACCAGGGCCACCAGATCATCAACGGGAGGCCGTGATGGATCCCAACGGCGGGGCGAACCAGCACAACCAGCAGGTCAACCAGAACTACGGGAAGGGCCCGCTCTACGCCAACCAGGGCAGGCAGGAGATCAACAACACCTACACCACCCCGGCCGCCAAGTCATGGGCGGGCTGGACGATCGTGGTCCTGCTCATCCTCGACGTCGGTTTCTTCTTCTACGGCAAGGCGTCCTACACCGGCGTGGCGGGTGACTCGGGTGACCTGTGGCGGGCGGGCATCTACTTCGTCCTGCTGGTGGCCACCGTGAGGATGATCCGCACCTGGGTCCGCAGCAAGCGCTGATCCCACCACTCGGCGAGGAGAACGCTTTGCGAGACCGGTGTGGTTCGCGGACCGCCACCTGGCGGCCTGGGTGAGAGGCCCGGGAAACCCCCGCAAGAGGGGGCAGCAGCACAACAGCCAAGTCAACCGCTTCAGTGGGAAGGGCCCGTCCTACGCCATCCAGGGCGGGCAACAGGAGATCAACAACTACACCACGTCCGGCACCCGGTCCCGGACCGGGTGGGTACTCGGGGTCCTGGTGGGTGGTGACACCGCGTTCTTCACCTACCTCATGGTGTACAACACCGAAATCACCGACGATGAAGTCAAGCAAGTGGTCGGGTTTGCCTTCGTCGCGCTCATCTGGATCACCAGGAAGACGTACCGCAAGTGGGTCCGCGACCGCCAACGCCGCTGATCCGCTCTACGATGGCCCTCGGCGTTCCGAGGCAGGAGTCGACGTGGAGCAGCGCGGCCGTACGGGGTCGGTGTTGGCTCGCGGGCTGCGGTTGCTGGGGGCGTTCACCGAGCGGCGGACCACGATGACGCTCAGCGAGTTGGCCCGGCACTCCGGCCTGCCGCTGTCCACCGCGCACCGGCTGCTCGGCGAGTTGGTCGAGTGGGGCGCGGTCGAGCGCACGGACTCGGGGTACTACCGCGTCGGGCTCCGGCTGTGGGAGCTGGGGTCGCTCGCCCCGCGGTCGCAGGGGCTGCGCGAGCGGGCGTTGCCGTTCTTGGAAGACCTGTCCCGGATCACCGGCGAGAACGTGCAGCTCGCCGTGCGCGAAGGCGCGGAGCTGGTGTTCGTGGAGCGGATCGCGGGCACGGGGGCGGTGCCCGTGCTGACCAGGGTCGGCGGTCGGTTCGCGCTCACGGCCACCGGTGTCGGTCTCGTGCTGCTCGCCCACGCGCCCGCCGAGGTGTGCGACGAGGTGCTGGCGGGGCCGATCCCGCGGTTCACGGAGTACACGATGAGCGACCCGGACGTGCTGCGCGCGGTGTTGGCCGACGTGCGAACCTGCGGGTTCGCCATCAGCGACCGGCAGGTCACGGCGGACGCGCTGTCGGTCGCGGCGCCGGTGCACGGCCGCACCGGCCGGGTGATCGCCGCGGTGTCACTGGTCGTTCGACATGGGACCGTTGCGCCGCACTCGTTGGTCCCTTTGCTGCGCACCAGCTCCCGTGCGATCTCCGCCGCGCTCGCCTGACCCTTCCGACATGTGGAAGGGTCATTGGCTCGTGCCCCGGTGTGATCGGATGATCACCGGATGACGAGCATCCCGCGTAACCAGTGGTACGTCGCCGCTTACGGTGCCGAGATCGGTCCGGCGCTGTTCTCCCGCACCATCTGCGGCGAGTCGATCCTGTTCTGGCGCACGGCCTCCGGCCGGGTCACCGCCATGACCGACCGCTGCGTGCACCGCCGCTTCCCGCTGTCCGAGCCACCGACGAGACTGGTCGACGACCAGGTCATCTGCGGCTACCACGGCTTCACCTACGCCGAGGACGGCCGCTGCGTGGCGGTGCCCGGCCAGACCCGCGTGCCGCGCAGCGCCCGGCTGACCACGTACCCGGCGGTGGAGCAGGACTCCTTCGTGTGGGTGTGGATCGGCGACCCGCAGCTGGCCGACGAGACCAAGATCCCGCGCGCGCCGTGGCTGACGTCGCCGGACTACACGACGGTGTGCGGGATGGAGCCGCTGGCCGCGCGGTACGGGCTGCTGGTGGACAACCTGCTCGACCTGTCGCACGAGACGTACCTGCACGGCGGGTACATCGGCACGCCGGAGGTCGCCAACACCCCGATCAACACGGAGGTCGACGAGGAAGCGGGGATCGTCTACGTCAGCAGGCGGATGGCGGACGCCGAGTGCCCGCCGTTCTACTCGAACTCCACCGGCCTGACCGGGCGGATCACCCGCTGGCAGGACATCGAGTACGCGCCGCCGTGCCTGTACAAGCTGCACAGCCGCATCGCGCCGGTCGGCTGCCTGCCGAACGACGACGGCACCGACCCGGACGCGTTCCACGTCGAGGTCGTCTACGCGATCACCCCGGAGACCGAGCACACCACGCACGACTTCTGGGCCGTGGCACGGGACTTCGCACTGGGCGACGAGGAGGTGTCGAAGTACCTGGAGGAGAGCAACCGGACCGTCGTCCTCCAGGACGTGGCCGCGCTCGACGTCCTCGAACGGGTGATCGCGAGCGAGCCCGACGGCTACCAGGAGCTGTCGATCAACATCGACACCGGCGGTCTGGCCGCGCGGCGCATCCTGGCTCGGCTGGCAGGCGCACCCGCCGCCAAGGTCCCGTCATGAGGTACCGGGTCCGCTGGGTGCCGGGGTCCGACCAGCTGCTCGCGGAGTGCTACTGCTCGGCCACGCGGGAGTTCGAGGACCCGGTGGTGCTGTGGGAGTGGCTGCTCGCGCACCCGGTCGGCCACGGCCCGGACACCTCGGCGGAACAACGGGTTCCCGTTCCCGCGGCCGCAGGGGTGTCCTAGTGGAGGCGGACCTGGACCTGGTGCTGGCCGACCGCCGTCCGGTGGCCGACGGCGTCGTGCTGCTGACCCTGCGGCGCGCCGACGGCGGCGAGCTGCCGCCGTGGGAGCCGGGGGCGCACCTGGACATCGTGCTGGACGACCTGGTGCGGCAGTACTCGCTCTGCTCTGACCCCGCCGACCGCTCGACGTGGCAGGTCGCCGTGCAGCGCGAGGAGAACGGCCGGGGCGGCTCGCAGCGGGTGCACGCGCTGGAGGCAGGCTGCGCGGTGCGGGTGCGCGGGCCGCGCAACCACTTCCCGCTGGTGCCCGCCGCCCGCTACCTGTTCATCGCGGGCGGCATCGGCATCACGCCGGTGCTGCCGATGGTCCGGGCGGCCGCCGCTCAGGGCACGCCGTGGCGGCTGGTCTACGGCGGGCGCGGCCGTCGCACCATGGCGTTCCACGACGAGCTGGCCGCCCACGGCGAGCGCGTCGACCTGTACCCGCAGGACGAGCGCGGCCTGCCGGACCTGGCGGCGCTGTTCGCCGAACCGGACGTCGCCGCCGAGGGCACGGCGGTGTACTGCTGCGGCCCTGAGCCGCTGCTCGCCGCCGTGGAGTCCCACCGCTCCGGGCCGTCACTGCACGTGGAGCGGTTCGCCCCGCTTGAGGTGGACCGGTCCGGCGCGTTCGAGGTGGAACTGGCGTCCAGCGGTCTGACCCTGCCCGTGCCCGAGGGCAGCTCGGTGCTCGACGTGCTGGAGGAAGCGGGCGTCCAGGTGCTCTGGTCGTGCCGCGAGGGGACGTGCGGCACGTGCGAGACCGGCGTGCTGAAGGGCGTGCCGGAGCACCACGACACCGTGCTGACCGAAGAGGAACGCCAGGTGGGCGACGTCATGATGGTGTGCGTGTCGCGGTCGAGCGGACGGCTGGTGCTCGACCTCTGACACGACGGGCGGTGAGAACGGCGCAGTGAGCTGTCGGTCGCCGGGCGGTGGCGCTGTCACGGCGCTGCCGTTCGGCGACGTCCCAGCGCCTGTCGTCGAACGCGCCCGGTTCGTGAGCGCGAACATCGGTGAAGCTGATCCCTGTCAGCGAGACGGCTCCGCGTCGGGGGTGTGGGCACTCGCATCCCCTTTGGCAGTCGGAGGATCTCCCGATGCGTGTCGGATTGGTCAAGAAGCACAAGCACACCAGGGTCGTCGTCCTCAAGACCGGCCTCGAAGCGGGGGCCGTCCGGGTCGCCCCGCTCACCCGCACCAAGCCGCGGCGCGGTACTCGCTGCCACGAGGTGAAGACCTTCTGGGGCGACTTCTGGGTCCTGCTCGACCAGGTGGACGTCGTGGACGACTCCGACCTGGTCAACACCTGGACACCTCCGGACCAACTCGACCGCGGGCAGATCGACACCATCACGCGGGAACTGGAGAAGTAGTCGTTCGTCACTTCTCGTGTTCGTTCGTCACGCAAATCGCTTTACAAAATTGCCTCCTTGTCAAGCTGGGAAGCCCGGACCTCCGTTGGCCTC
>JBDSAJ010000909.1:0-4165 GCA_039922235.1 Umezawaea sp. | reverse complement strand
TCGCACTTGGCAGATGTCCTTTGCTCACGCGTTGATGGAACCGTCGCAAGTCCCATTATCGCAGTTCAGAGGGCATCTGCTTTCATGTCTGGAGGCATTTCAGCTCACAATCCTCGGTGGATTGAGGTTCAGGCGGTCGCGCAGAAGTGTAGGGCGGTGGTGGTCTCCTGAAAGTCTTGAGCGGTCGACGGTAGCCGGTTTGCGTGATTCGACTGGTCTTGAAGTTGGCGATTGTCTGCCCGAGGATGTGCCGGATCTTTCGACGGCGTCCCGATCACCGCCTCCGGCTCATCGTGGTCACCCAGGAGATGCCCGCGTTCCCGATGTCGCGGTCATCAGCCAAGCACAGTCCCGTCAAGTACCCCTCGAGTTCGGACAACTCCCGATCCAGGCCCAGATGCGGACCGGGCTTGTCCAAGTACCTGTCGAGTCGCTCGGCCAGACGTCGTGTCCACGGCGAGACTGGCTCACCGGGTCGGGGCAACCGCCGTGCACGCGCCATCCGACCGGCCAGGGCGAGAGCTCTTGCACGAAGGATCATCAGCACCCATCGACTGAAGCGATCAACGACGAACGGTACATCGCGCCGAGGGACAAGAACGTGACAAGCCGTTCACCGCAGCGATCAGCTGGCAAGCCGCAGGCATCCGTGCGCAAGGCAATCCCTGCCCCCCGCATTCCTGGGAGCGGCTACTTCAGGGAGGTAGCGGGCTTGTTCACGTTCCCCGTCAGGGAGCATGTCGATGGCGAGTTCGGTGGCGCCCAGGACGCGGATCCGGCGGCTGCTGTGTTCGATGACCGCGAGCACGTACAGGCGGGTGCCGCTCAAGGTTGAGACCTCGAAGAAGTCACTGGCCAGTAGCGCGAGCGGGCAGCCGCAGGCTCACTTCGTGGGCTCGGCGCGGTGGAGTTTCGGTCGGCAACGCGTTCTGCCCTGCCGGCAGTTCCAGCACCCGGATCCTCCCTGGTCGCCCAGGGCCGAAAGTCCCCGCTCGCACAGGCCTCCGGCCACTGACCTCCTGGTTCCCGACGCTCGAAGCTCGGGTGAGGACACGGGACAGCGGAACCGTCGTCTCCGCCCGAACGCTCACAAGGAGACCACCGTGCAGAAGATGTCCCTCGACGCCATCGCGCACGATCAGCTTCGCTCCGCGCGAACCGCGACCTCGGCCCGCGCGGCCACCACGGTGTTCGGCGGACACGAACACGTGATGCGCCAGACCGTCATCGCGCTGCGCGCGGGCAGCGGGCTCTCGGAACACCGGAACCCCGGCGAGGCCACCGTTCTCGTCCTGAAGGGCCGGGTCGAACTGGTCGCGGGCGCCGAGAAGTGGCAAGGGCGCACCGGTGACCTGCTGATCGTGCCGCAAGCCCCGCACACCCTGCACGCGCTGGACGATTCCGCCGTCCTGCTCACGGCGGTTCCCTTGTCCCGTGAGAAGTCCGAATGAGCGACGTCGGACGTCGGCGTGTGGTGGACCGATCGAGGGGCTCCGCTCGTGGTGCAGGTCGATCAGATTCCGGCTGCCACCTGGTACGCGGTGACACCGCGCGTTGCGGGCCCCTTCGAACAGTCCTGATCGGACCGTCGTGGCAGGGATGGCGATGACCGAACCGAGCTCCTCGGCGGCCCGTGGGCGGGTGCCGATGCTGGTCTTGGCCACGGCGGGATTCGCCGTGAACTTCTGGGCGTGGGCGTTGTTGAGCCCACTCGGTCCGCTGTTCAAGGAAACCCTGGCGTTGACCGCTTTCCAGCAGGCGTTGCTGGTCGCGGTGCCGGTGGTCGTCGGCTCGCTGGGCCGGATCCCGGTGGGGGCGTTGACCGACAGGTTCGGCGGGCGGGTGATGTTCCCACTGGTCACGGCGATCACGATCGTGCCGGTGCTGTACCTCGGGCTGCTGGGGCACTCGTCGTTGGCCGCACTGCTGGTGGGCGGGTTCTTCCTCGGGCTGGGGGGCACCGCGTTCGCGGTGGGGGTGCCGTTCGTCAGCGCCTGGTTCCCACCGGAGCGACGTGGACTGGCCATCGGGGTCTTCGGCGCGGGCATGGGCGGCACGGCGATCAGCGCGCTGACCACGGTCAAGCTGACCACCGCCTACGGGCTCGCGGCACCGTTCGTGGTGACAGCGCTCGTGCTGGCGGTCTACGCGCTCGTGGCGGCGGTCTTCCTGCGGGACGCGCCGGGACGAACCGTGCCGAGCGAGCCACTGGGTCGCAGGCTCGCCGAGACCGCTCGACTGGCCGTGACCTGGCAGGCGTCCGCGTTGTACGCGGTGGCGTTCGGGGGGTTCGTCGCCTTCTCCGTCTACCTTCCCGCCTACCTCAAGACGGGCTACGGGCTGAGCCAGGCGGACGCGGCCGACCGGATGGCCGGGTTCGTGCTCCTGGCCGTCCTGATGCGGCCCGTCGGCGGGTGGTTGTCCGACCGCGTCGGCCCGATCAGGGTGCTGGCCTGGGCACTCGCCGTGGTGTCGGCCGGAGCGGTCGTCCAGGCGTTCACCCTGTCGCTCGTCCCCGCGGGCACGATCGCCTTCCTGTCCATGGCGGCCGCTCTCGGCGCGGGCAGCGGCGCGGTGTTCGCACTCGTCGCCCAACTCGCTCCGGCGAACAAGGTCGGCTCGGTCACCGGCGTCGTCGGCGCGGCCGGGGGCTTGGGCGGCTTCGTCCCGCCGCTGGTGATGGGCGCGATCTACGGCGCCCTGGCCTCCTACGCGCTCGGACTCGCCGCGCTGGCCGTGGTCGCCCTCGCGGCGATGGCCTTCACCACCACCGTGGTGCGCCGGGCAACCCGGCCTCACCCCGCCAGTTGACCGCCGGAAGGACACCATGAAGAAGCCCGAGTCCACAGGCCTGGACAACGACCTGCAGGACGCGTTGATCAGGACGCGCCGGTTCTTCACCCGCAAGGAGGTCTCGGAAGACCTGCGCGCGGTGCACCAGATCGGTGGACGGCAGGCGGACGAGTTCTACCGGGACCGGTGGAGCCACGACAAGGTCGTCCGGTCGACGCACGGGGTGAACTGCACCGGCTCGTGCTCGTGGAAGGTCTACGTCAAGGACGGGATCATCACCTGGGAGACCCAGCAGACCGACTACCCGTCGGTGGGTCCGGACAGCCCGGAGTACGAGCCGCGCGGGTGCCCGCGGGGTGCGGCGTTCTCCTGGTACACCTATTCGCCGACGCGGGTGCGGTACCCGTACGTGCGCGGCGTGCTGCTGGAGATGTACCGGGAGGCCAAGCTCCGCACCGGCGACCCGGTCACGGCCTGGGCGGAGATCGTGGAGGATCCCGAACGCGCTCGCCGCTACAAGGCCGCGCGCGGCAAGGGCGGACTGGTTCGGGCCTCCTGGGACGAGGCGACGGAGATGGTCGCCGCGGCCCACGTGCACACGATCAAGCGGTACGGCCCGGACCGGGTCGCCGGTTTCTCGCCGATCCCCGCGATGTCGATGGTCTCCCACGCCTCGGGGGCGAGGTTCGTGTCGCTGCTCGGCGGATCCATGCTGTCGTTCTACGACTGGTACGCCGACCTGCCGGTGGCCTCGCCGCAGGTGTTCGGCGACCAGACCGACGTGCCGGAGTCCGGTGACTGGTGGGACGCCGGCTACCTGATCATGTGGGGTTCCAACGTCCCGGTGACCCGAACCCCGGACGCGCACTGGATGACCGAAGCCCGGTACCGGGGCCAGAAGGTGATCGCCGTGTCCCCGGACTACGCGGACAACGTGAAGTTCGCCGACGAGTGGTTGGCCGCCCAACCCGGCACCGACGGTGCGCTGGCCATGGCGATGGGCCACGTCATCCTGCGCGAGTTCTTCGTCGACCGGCAGGTGCCGTACTTCACCGACTACGTCAAGCGCTACACCGACCTGCCGTTCCTGGTCCGGCTGGACGAGCGCGGGGACGTCCACGTGCCCGGCAAGTTCCTCACCGCCGCCGATCTCGAGAACGCTGACGGGACAACGGACAACGCGGCGTTCAAGACGGTCCTGCTGGACTCCGCGACCGGGGAACCGTTCGTGCCCAACGGGTCGCTCGGATTCCGCTACGGCGAACAGGGAGCGGGGCGGTGGAACCTCGACCTCGGTGACGTGGATCCGTTGCTGTCGATGGAGGGCGTCGAGTCGGTCGAGGTGGAGCTGCCGCGTTTCGACGGCCTGGAC
>JBDSAJ010000908.1:0-3494 GCA_039922235.1 Umezawaea sp. | reverse complement strand
GTTCGGCCAGCAACGCCTGGACGACGGTGTGGTCGGGGATGCGGACGCCGACGGTCTTCTTCTTCGCGTGCATCAGCCGCTTCGGGACTTCCTTCGTCGCCGGGAGGATGAACGTGTAACTGCCCGGAGTGGCCGCCTTGATGGCCCGGAACGCCGCGTTGTCCACGTAGACGAACTGGCTGAGCTGCGCGAAGTCCTGGCAGACGAGGGTGAAGTGGTGCCCGTCGCCGAGGTGGCGGATCTCGCGGATGCGGTCGATGCCCGCGCGGTTGCCGAGCTGGCAGCCGAGCGCGAAGCACGAGTCCGTGGGGTAGGCGATCAGGCCGTCGTTCCGGATCAGGTCGACGACCTGGCTGATCGACCGCTTCTGCGGGTTGTCCGGATGCACATCGAAGTACCTGGCCATGGGCTGAGCTTAGGGTCGGCCGGTCAGCCGAACACGTCGAGGTCGATGGAGCAGGCGATCGCCTCGGGCTCGGTCACGCCACAGCGCCTTCCTGGCGGTCACGAGCGGGATCTACGACGCGGGGCCTACAACGCCGTCACGATGGCGAGCGAAGGACGGGTCGGGGCGTGCTGCCACGCCCCGACCCGTTCACGACCAAGTCCTAGTCGTCGCCGCCGGGAGGCAGGCCGTCGAAGATCTTCTTGCAGTCCGGGCACACCGGCGAGCCGGGCTTGGCCGACTTGGTGACCGGGAAGACCTCGCCGCACAGCGCCACGACGTGCGTGCCCATGACCGCGCTCTCCGCGATCTTGGCCTTGCGCACGTAGTGGAACATCTTCGGGGAGTCGTCACCGGTGGAGTCGGTGCCCTGGGACCGCTCGTCGGTCTCCGGCAGCGTCTGGGTCAAAGTGCTCACCGCACCATGATGCCCCACCGCTCGTTTTCGGCCTAGCGGGTCGGTCGTCCATCATTACCGCTCGTGACGACTACGAGGATCGCCGAAGAGGTCGCGGACGCGCTGGCGGAGAACCGCGCGGTGGTGGCGCTGGAGAGCACCATCCTGGCCCACGGGCTGCCGCCGGGCCGCAACCGCGAGGTCGCGGGCAGGCTGGAGGCGGTCGTGCGGGCGGCGGGCGCGGTGCCCGCGACGATCGCCGTGCTGAGTGGCACGCCGGTGGTCGGGCTGACCTCCGACGAGCTGGACCGGGTCTGCGATCCGGCCGTTGACCTGGTAAAACTTTCGCGCCGCGACCTCGGCCCCGCGTTCGCGCTCGGCAAGGACGGGGCCACGACGGTCGCGAGCACAGCTGCGTTGGCGGACTCCGTCGGCGTGCACGTGTTCGCCACCGGCGGGCTCGGCGGGGTGCACCGGGGCGCGCACGACTCGTGGGACGTCTCGGCGGACCTGGACGTGCTGGCCACGACGCCAGTGCTGGTCGTGTGCTCGGGGGTGAAGTCGGTCCTGGACATCGGCGCGACCCTGGAGCTCCTGGAGACCCGCTCGGTGCCGGTGCTCGGGTACCGGGTCGACCGGTTCCCCGCGTTCTACCTGCGTGAATCGGCGTTCGACGTGCCGTGGCGGGTGGACGACCCCAAGCATGTCGCCGCCGTCGTGGCCGCGCACCGCGACCAGGTCCCCGGTCGTTCGGGGGTGCTGCTGGCCAACCCGGTGCCGTTCGAGTTCGAGATGGACCGCGACCTGCACGACCGGCTGCTCGCGGACGGCCTGGAGCTGCTGAAGACCCGCAACGTGCACGGCAAGGACGTGACCCCGGTCCTGCTGGAGCACTTCCACAGCGCCAGCGGCGGTGTGAGCCTCGACACCAACGAGGCGCTGGTCATGTCCAACGCCCGGCTCGCGGCGCAGGTCGCCGTGGAGCTGGCCCCGTGACGATCGTGGTCGTCGGCGACGCCGGGCTGGACGTCGTCGCCCGGCACGTCGGCCCCATCCCGCACGGCGGCGACGTGCGGGCGAACGTGATCATCGAACCCGGTGGCGCGGGCGCGAACACGGCGGCGTGGCTGGCCGAGTGCGGCGCCCAGCCGGTGCTCGTGGCGCGGGTCGGCGCGGACTCGGCGGGCCGCCAGGTGCACGCCGAGCTGACGGCCGCGGGTGTGCGGTGCGCGTTCGCCGTCGACCAGGAGGCCGCGACGTGCTGCGTGGTGTGCCTGGTCGACCCGCAGGGCCAGCGCAGCATGCTGGCCGACCGGGGCGCGAACGCCCGCTTCTCCCCCGCCGACCTGGATCCGGGGCTGCTGGCGGACGCGACGCACCTGCACCTGTCGGGCTACGTGCTGCTCGACGCGTCCTCGCGGCCCGCCGCGCTGGCGGCGCTCGCCGCGGCCCGCGAGGCGGGGCTGACGACGTCGGTGGACCCGCAGGCGTCCGTGCTGCTGGACCTCGACCCCGAGAGGTTCCTGGACGACGTGCGGGGCGTCGACTTCCTGATGCCGAACGCCGAGGAGTTGATCGCGCTCACCGGCTCGGCGGAGCCCGCGGCGGCGAAGGCGCTGCTGGACGTGGTGGGCGCCGTGGTGCTGACCTCGGGTGCGGACGGCGCCAGCTGGGTCGACCACGACGAGATCGTGTCGGTGCCCGCGGAACTGGTGGAGTGCGTGGACTCGACCGGTGCGGGGGACGCGTTCGACGCGGGGTTCCTCGCGGCGTGGCAGCGGGGTGTGTCGAAACGGGATGCGCTGCTCGGTGGGATCCGGGCGAGCGCGCGGGCCGTGGCCCAGGTCGGGCCTCAGCCGTCGATGACCCGGTAGTCCTTGCCCGAGGCCTCCAGCGCCTTGTGCTCCTTCTGGTAGCGGCTGGCCTTCTCGGACTTGCGCGGTGGGCGGTCGTTCGCGATGAGGACGGCCATCCACGGCAGCGGGATCGACAACGCCAGGAACGCGACGGCGAGCCACCAGATGTCGATGAAGACCATCGCCAGGACGATGCACGGGATGCGCGCGCTCATCATGATCGCGTACTTCCGCTTCCGAGCCCGGTGCTGCTCGTCCAGCGACAGAGCGGCCTCGGTGATCAGCACCGGGGTGTCGTCACGCTCGGATGTGCTCACGACACCACCTCCACCTTCCATCGTCCCACTATCGATACCCATCCAACACCCGCTGGAGTGAGGTCCGCACAACAGGGCGGTCCTAGGATCCGGGCGTGGTCGCGCTTGATCGGTTGGTCGACGTGCTGGGGAGCCTCGGCACGCACCTGAGCTGCGCTCCCCGCGGCCGGGACGTCGAACTGCGCGGGGTGGCGCTGCACGACGCGGCCGAGCAGACGGCCGCCGCTTCGGACGATGTCCTGCTGGGGCTGGGTATTCCGTCGTCGGCCGCCGCGGCGCGGCTGGTGGGCACCACGTCGGCCGCTGTCGTAGTCCTGCACGGGCGGCCGCCGCTGGACGAGAAGGTGGTCGCCGCCGCGCGGAAGTCCGGGGCCGCGGTGCTGCTGGTCGAGCCTTCCGTGCCGTGGAGCCAGTTGGCGTCCGTCGCCCAGACGCTGGTGATGGGTGGCCAGCGGTCCGGGGACCTGTTCGCCGTGGCC
>JBDSAJ010000907.1:0-8505 GCA_039922235.1 Umezawaea sp. | reverse complement strand
AACCTAACCCGAGGTCCTACGGTCGCCCCATGAGCATGGATGTCACCGCGTGGATGTCGCTGCACCACGTCATGAACGCCCAGGACAAGCGCCCGTTCTCCAAGGCGACCGTGACGCGCATCGCCCGGTTCGCCCGTCCCCACCGCTCCCGGCTGATCCGGTTCCTGGTGCTGAGCGTCGTCGCGGCCGTCCTCACCGTCGCGACCCCGGTGATCGCGGGCCGGATCGTCACCGCCATCAACGATGGCGGCCCGCTCGACCTCGTCGTGGCGCTCGCCGGTCTGATCGCCGTGATCGCCGTCGTCGAAGCGGGCGTCGGCCTGCTCTCCCGGTGGATGTCCTCCAGCATCGGTGAGGGCCTGATCCTCGACCTGCGCACCGCCGTCTTCGACCACGTGCAGCGGATGCCCGTCGCGTTCTTCACCCGCACCCGGACGGGCGCGCTGGTGAGCAGGCTGAACAACGACGTCATCGGCGCGCAGCGCGCGTTCAGCGACACGCTGTCCGGCGTGGTCAGCAACATCGTGACCCTGCTGCTCACGCTCGTGGTGATGGTCGGCATCTCCTGGCAGATCACCGTGCTCGCGCTGGTGCTGCTGCCCGTGTTCGTCCTCCCCGCCCGCCGCATGGGCGGCAAGCTGGCCGTGCTCGAACGCGAAGCCGCCAACCACGACGCCGCGATGAGCACGCAGATGACCGAGCGCTTCTCCGCGCCCGGCGCGACCCTCGTGAAGCTGTTCGGCAACCCCGCGGGCGAGTCCGCCGAGTTCGCCGCCCGCGCCCGCCGCGTGCGGGACATCGGCGTCCGCTCGGCGATGGTGCAGTGGGTGTTCCTGACCGCGTTGACGATCGTCTCGTCCCTCGCGCTCGCACTCGTCTACGGCCTCGGTGGCTTCTTCGCCCTGCGGGGCAGCCTGGAACCGGGCGCGGTCGTGGCGCTGGCCCTGCTGATCACCCGCCTGTACTCGCCGCTGACCGCGCTGGCCAGTGCGCGCGTCGAGGTGATGAGCGCGCTGGTGAGCTTCGAGCGCGTGTTCGAGGTGTTGGACCTCAAACCCCTGATCGCCGAGAAGCCGGACGCCACAACGGTTCCCGACGGTCCGGCGGCGATCGAGTTCGACGGCGTCACGTTCGCCTACCCGTCCGCCGACAAGGTGTCGCTCGCGTCGCTGGAGGAGGTCGCCACCCTGGACACCCGCGGCGGTGTCGACGTGCTGCACGACGTGTCGTTCCGCGCCGAACCGGGCCAGATGGTGGCGCTGGTGGGGTCTTCCGGCGCGGGCAAGTCCACCATCGCCCAACTCGCCGCACGGCTGTACGACGTGGACTCCGGGAGCGTCCGGCTCGGCGACGTCGACGTCCGCGACCTGAGCGCCGAGGCCGTGCGCGCCACGCTGGGCATGGTCACCCAGGACGGCCACCTGTTCCACGAGTCGATCCGGTCCAACCTCCTCCTGGCCCGCCCCGAGGCGTCGGAGGACGAGCTGTGGGAGGTGCTGGAGCGGGCGCGGCTCCGCGACCTGATCACGTCGCTGCCGGACGGGCTGGACACCGTCGTCGGCGAGCGCGGCTACCGGCTGTCCGGCGGGGAACGCCAACGGCTCACCATCGCCCGCCTCCTCCTCGCCCGGCCGCGGGTGGTCGTGCTCGACGAGGCCACCGCCCACCTGGACTCGACGTCCGAGGCCGCCGTGCAGGAAGCACTCGCCGAGGCGCTGGAGGGCCGCACGTCCGTCGTCATCGCGCACCGGCTCTCGACCATCCGCGCCGCCGACCTGATCCTGGTGATCGAGGACGGCCGGGTGGTGGAGCGGGGCACGCACACGACGCTGCTGGCGGCGGGCGGCCGGTACGAGGAACTGCACCGGACCCAGTTCAGCCAGGAGGGCGTTGCCGCGTGAGGTGAGGGCGCGCCTGAGCCGGACGGGTGACCGGGCGGGCGATCCTCCCCGTCCTGGGGTCCGCTCGACCAGGATGACGCGATGTTCGAGAAACTCCGGCGATGGGCGAGCGGCGGGGCCACGCCCGGCGCGAGACCTGTCGTGAACGTCGTGACGGGCTCTGCGGCCTACGTCGTGCAGGCGGACAGGATCGACATGGTCGTCGGGGGTTCGAGCCCCCTGGAGGTCGACGTGCTGCTCGACCTCACCAGGGCCGACCTCCGGGCGGGCGGGACCGCCGTCCCACGGCCGGAAGCCACGGTGCTGGAGGACGTCGACGGCGATTTCCTGATCACCGGCGCACCCGGCAGCGGCAAGTCCGAGGTCCTGCGCCGACTGGCCGAGCGCCTGCTCTCGCGAGGTGAGGACGTGGTGCTGCTCAGTGCCGAAGCTCTCGGCGCGCACCGGGGAGCGGTGAGCCGCGACGTGACGCTCACCCGTCCTGTGGACATCGTCCTCTCCGAGTGGGCAGGCGAGGTCCGGGGCAACTTCCTGGTCGACGGGGTGGACGAGTCCGCGGCGTGGTTGGCGGACGTGGTCTCGGGCCTCCGCGGCTCCCGGTGGAGGAGCGTCGCGACGGTGCGCGGTGACGACCTGCTGCACAGCAGCGCCTGGCGGCAGGCCTTCGCGGGACCACCGGTCTCGGAGAGCGGCAGGCACCGCGACGCCCGGTTCGCCGACGTCCGGCACTTCCTGCTCGGCGGTACCCAGGTTTCCGACCAGCTCTAGGCCGGCTACGGCACCGCGTGCAGGGAGCCGTCGGTGCCCTGGAGGCAGCGGGCGGTGGTGCTGCCGCTGAGCACGAACTCCGTGACGCACCGGCCGAGTTGGGCGTGGCCGTCGGCGTTCGGGTGGAACGACTGCTGGGCGAGGTGGATGCCGATGGCGTCGAGGCCGCCGTGCACGAGGGCTTCGGGGTCGACGGTGATGCGGCGCTGCCACTCGCCTGCGGGACTGGCGCCCCTGCTGCACGCCTCGCGGTTCTCGGTGGCGCGGGCGAAGTCCAGGAACTTGACGCCGGTCCTGGTGGCCACGCCGCGGAGGGCGTCGGAGAACTGGGGCACGGCCACGGTGCGGCCGTACTCGGCGTCGGCCAGGCGGAGGGGGCAGCCCTGGGGGCCGTGCAGGGCCTTGTCCATCTTCTCCGTGACCGGGGAGGCGTAGGACGCGAGGACGAAGCTGTACGAACCGGCGCTGTACCCGGCCTGGGTCATGGCACTGCGGACGTCGGCGATGGCGGCCTCGACCTTCGGGGCCATCGCGGCGAGCCGGGCGGGCCACTGGGTTTGCAGCGTGCTGCGGCAGGAGCTGCCGAACGGGTTGAGCCAGGCCGCGATGCAGCTGACGATGGTGTCGGCGAACTGGGGGTCGTCGTTCGCGCCGACCTGGAGCACGACCGTGGTGACGCGGTTCTGCCGGGCGATGTCGATCAGGCGCCTGGCCTGGGAGCCCTCGGTGTAGTGGGTGGTGTCGGCCAGCGACACGTTGGCCGAGTCGGCGCCGGAGCACGCCAGGTTGAACGTGCGGTCGGCCAGCTGCGTCCGGTGGACCAGCGCCCTGGTCGAGCGGTGGCACCAGTTGCCGCCCTCGCCCTCGGTGCCGGGCTCGTAGGAACCCGCTCCCTCGCCGGAGATGGCGCTGTCCCCCAGCGACACGACGGCGGTCGGACGGGTGTCGGCCGGAGCGGCGGACACCGGTGGGGCGGCGACGATCGAGCCCACTACCGACAAGGCGGCTAACAGCGCACCGACGCGCATGGCAACTCCCGGAAGCTCACGGCCATCTCGCGCCGGGCGACGCAAAATCACCGTAATATCGGTGTTACCGCACGACAATCAGCCGGACGGGCGGCGGCCGCCCGTCGGTTCGGTTTCACGAATCCGCCCTCCGGGCGAGGCGGAACGTACAGCCGTGGCACCGCCCGCGCGGGGCTTGGTGCCACTCGAACCGGGTCAGGTCAGCGGTCCGCGGTCGGTGCCGCAGCTCGTGGGCCGCCTGCCGTGCCACGCGTCGGCCAGCAGCACGGCGATGCCCTCGGACGTCACCTCGCGCGGGTTCGGGTAGGCCCTCGACGTGGCCAGCTCGACGGCGAGCGGCAGGTCCTCCAGCGGGAAGTCCAGGTCGCGCAACGAGATCGGGCCGCCTGCCGAGGCGATCAGGTCGAACACCCCGGCGGGCGCGTCCGGCACGCCGAGCGCCAGCGCGATCCGCTCCATGACCTCCGGCACGGCGGGGGCGTTGTACGCCATGGCGTGCGGCAGGACCACGGTGTGCGTTTCGGCGTGCGGCAGGCCGAACGAGCCGCCGAGGGTGTGGCACAGCTTGTGGTGCAGGCCCATCCCGACCGAGCCGAGGCACGTGCCCGCCAGCCACGCGCCGGTCAGCAGGTCTGCGCGGGTGTCCACATCGGACGGATCGGCGGGCAACGCGCGGAGGCCGCGGGAGAGGCGCCCGATCGCGTCCAGCGCGATGGCGTCGGTGATCGGCTCGGCCTGCGGCGAGTACAGCGCCTCGACGGCGTGCGCGAGCGCGTTGACGGCGCTGGTGACCGACAGCCCGACCGGCAGGTCCAGGGTGAGGTCGACGTCGTAGACCACGGTCTCCGGCCGGATCTCCGGCGCGGACCTGGTCGTCTTGCGGCCCTCGGTGGTCTCGCCGAGCACGGCGGTCACCTCGGAACCCGAGTACGTGGTGGGCACGATGACCTGCGGCACGTTCGTGCGCGCGGCCAGCGCCTTGGACAGCCCGGTGGTGGAACCGCCACCGATCGCGACCACGCAGTCCGCGCTGTTGGAGTGCAGCACGTCCAGCGCGCGCTCGGTCACCTCCACCGGGGTGTGCATCACGGCGCCGTCGAACCGCGCCGCGAGCAACGGGCCGAGCGAGTCCCCGACCCGTCGCGCGACGTCGTCCAGCCGCTTGCTCGCCAGCAGGAGCACGCGGTTGCCGCCCACCCGCTCCACCTCGGCCCGCACCTGCGAGATGGTGCCGGAGCCGAAAACGATCCGGGTCGAGCGGACTTCGTGGACGAAGGGCTTCATCAGGCGGTGAACTCCGGGGTTCGGTTCGGGCTCGCCTCGGCGAGCAGCTTCGGCAGCGTCTCCAGGGACGCGTCCGCACCGTAGCTGGGAGTGGCGGGCTGCTGGCGCCAGGACTCGTCGATGCCGCCCGCGTCGTAGGCGTCGAAGCCCAGTTCCTCCACGAGCGCGAGCACCTTCGCCTTCGCGGCCACGTCGTCGCCCGCGACCGGCAGCGCGATCCGGCCCTCGGTGCCCGCGGGCACGCCCTTGTCCTGCAGGTGCTGCGCGTAGATGCCGTTGAACACCTTGATCACCGGGTGGCCGAGCTGGTTGGAGACCCAGCGGCTCTCGGTCACGCCGCTCTCGATCTCCTCGATGCGGCCGTCGCGCTCGCGCGGGTAGTAGTTGCCCGTGTCGATCACCGCGACGCCGTCGGCCGCCTCGTCGAGCAGGCCCTTCGGCAGGGTCGCGATCTTCGCCTGCGGGATGGTCACGATGACCACCTCGGCGCCGCGCGCGGCCTCGGTGAACGGGACCGGCTTGGCGCCGGTCTCGGCGGCCAGGTCCGCCAGCGTCTCCGGTCCGCGCGAGTTGGCCACCGACACGTCGTGGCCGAGAGCGGTGAGCCCGCGGGTGAGTGCGCCGCCGATGTTGCCCGCTCCGATGATGCCGATCTTCACGTGTGCTCCCCGAGAAGTGGACTGCGTGGTTTGCAGCTTGCCTGCGCTCGGGTCAACGCGCGCGGCCACACGGATCATTCCAGCCAGTCCGCAAGAGTGCGGCCGCACCTGCGGGCAAGCGGGGGAAGATCCTCGGCGAATCCGACGAACGGGGTGGTCCGGACGGTGGCGCACTCACCCGAGCCCGGTGAGCCCGGTCTCGACGCCGAGGTCGTGCGGCGGGCGGTCGGTGGCGACCCGGTGGCGACGCGCTCGCTCCTGGAGGCGGTCTGCCCGATCGTGGTCCGCTACTGCCGCGCACGGGTCGGCCGCAGCGAGCGGACGTTCGGCTCGGCCGACGACGTGGCGCAGGACGTCTGCCTGGCCGTGCTGACGGCGCTGCCGACGTTCCGCGACCAGGGCAGGCCGTTCCTGGCGTTCGTGTTCGGCATCGCCGCGCACAAGGTCGCCGACGCCCACCGCACGTCGGCGAAGAACCGCGCCGAACCCGTGTCCGAACTGCCCGAGGTCCAGGAGACGTCGGCGGGACCGGAGGAGCGGGCGGTGCTCGACGACCTGTCCGCTCGAATGGGTGGATTGCTGCGCACCCTTCCGGACCGTCAGCGGGAAATCCTGGTACTCCGCGTAGTGCTCGGCATGTCCGCCGATGAGGCGGCCGAGGCGATCGGGTCCACCGCCGGTGCCATTCGGGTGGCTCAGCACCGCGCGTTGACGCAGTTGCGCAAGGTCGTCGGTTCGGCGGGTCGTTAGGTGGTGGCCCGTCCCACCCCTAGATTGGTTGTGTGAGCAACGATGACCCGGTAGTGGTGTTGCGCGCCGCGGTGGAGTCCGCGTTGCGCCAGGTGCTGAACGCGGGCGAAGCCCCCAACCCGTGCGCGGCGATCGACCAGGCGATGATCGACTTCGCCGTGCACGTCGCCGCCGTGCAGGGCGCGCTCACCGCGGTGGCCGAGCGGGACCCGGAAGGCGACGTCGCGATGGCCCGCAAGCACCTCGGTGTCGCCTTCGGCCACTTCAGCAACGGGCTGACCGCCGAGGGCCGGGCCGAGTTGATCACCGCCCGCTCGCTGCTGACCAGGTCGGACGAGGCGGACCTCGCCCACCAGTGGAGCCTCTGAACCCGGAAAGTCGGCGGAGTACGCTTCCCCGCATGGCTTCCCAGGCAGCGATCGGCTTCACGCGCGGCGCCCCCTCGTTGGACATCATCGACACCGAAGGTCTGGTCGAGGCGACCCAGCTCGCCTTCGCCAACGACGCCGCGGGCACGACCGCGTACGGCACGGCCGTCGGCTACGTGCCGCTGCGCAAGTGGATCGCCGAGCAGCACGGCGTCCCGGCCGAGCAGGTGCTGGTCACCAACGGCTCGATGCAGGCCGACGCGTTCCTGTTCGAGCAGCTCGTCTCCCCCGGTGACGCCGTCATCGTCGAGGCGCCGACCTACGACCGCACGCTGCTGAACCTGCGCCAGCGCGGGGCAGAGGTCTACCCGATCGCGCTGCACGAGGACGGCATCGACGTCGACGCGGTCGAGGCGCTGCTGGAGAGCGGTGTGCGGCCGAAGCTCGCGCACATCATCCCCAACTTCCAGAACCCGGCCGGGTACACGCTGAGCGCGCCCAAGCGGGCCCGCCTGCTCGCGCTGGCCGCGAAGTACGACTTCGTCCTGTTCGAGGACGACCCGTACTACTCGATCCGCTTCGAGGGCGAGCAGCTGCCCACGATGCTGTCGCAGGACACCGCGGACAAGGTCGTGTACGCGTCCTCGTTCTCCAAGACGGTGTGCCCCGGCATCCGGGTCGGCTACCTCGTCGGGCCGGTGTCGGTCATCGCGGGCATCACCAAGCTCGCCACCACGACCTACATCTCCCCCAACATGGTCGCGCAGTCGATCGTGAACCAGTTCTGCCGGTCCGGCCGCCTGGACAAGTCGATCGACACCGTCCGCGCGGCGCTGCGGGAGCGCAAGGACGCGCTCGTCACGGCGCTCGCCCGCGAGCTGCCGACGGCCGAGTACACCGCGCCGCAGGGCGGCTACTTCATGTGGGTGCGGCTGCCCGGCGTGTCGATCGACGCGCTCGCGGTCAAGGCCGCCGAGCACGGTGTCGCGTTCGTCAAGGGCGCGGACTTCATGGTGGACGGCGGCGAGGACTCGGTGCGCCTGGCATTCTCCGGCCTGTCGGCGAGCGACATCGACGAGGGCGTCACCCGCCTCGCGGCGGCAGTGCGCGCGCTCGACGCGTGATGCGCGACCAGCCCGTCGGGGAGTTCCTCGACCAGCTGGCGGCGCGGGTGTCCGCGCCGGGTGGCGGGGCGACCGCCGCCCTGCACGCCGCGCAGTCCGCGGCGCTGCTCGGCATGGTCGCCCGCTACAGCGACGGACCCCGCTTCGAGGCGCACGCCCGGACCATCGGCGCCGTGCTGTCCGAAGTGGACCGGCTGCGGGTCGAGGCGCTGCAGCTCGCCGAGGACGACGCGGCCGCGTTCACGGCCGTGACCAACGCGTACCGGCTGCCCAAGGGCTCGGAGCGGTCCGCGGCCATCGAGGAAGCGCTTGCGGGTGCGGCGGTCCCGCCCACGCGGACCATCGCCGTCGCCGAACGGCTGGTCGAGCTGGCCGAGGTGCTGCTGCCCGTCGGCAACCGCAACGTGATCACCGACGTGGCAGCGGCGGCCGAGTCAGCTCGCGCGGCGGCGACCACGGCGCGGGTCAACGTGGAGATCAACGGCGCCACGGTGGTGTCCGACGTAGATGGACTGGTCGCACGAGCCGACCAGGTGACCGCAAGCGTTCGCGAGGAGATCCGCAAGTGATCACGCTGTCCGGCAAGGAGTTCGCCGCGACGATTCGCGAGGACGTGACGGAGC
>JBDSAJ010000906.1:0-5857 GCA_039922235.1 Umezawaea sp. | reverse complement strand
ATGGGTAGTGCTGCTCAGGCCGTCGTGCCGGTGACCGACGACCCCGATCTGGTGACGTAGTAGGTCACCGTGGTGCCGCTCCAGTAGTGGAACGTGAGCGTCACGCGCGCGTTGTCGTTGACCTCGGCGAAGAAGTCGGACGTCAGCTTGGTGACACCCGCGGTGTAGTCGGGTCCGAACGTGCGGCCGAACTCCTTGTAGGGAGTCCAGTTCTGCGGGCCCGCGTTGGTGCCGTCGGCGTACTTGGCCTCCATCGTGGCGATCTGGTCACCGCGGAACGCGGTCGGGATGGCGAACGAACTGGTCGTCCCGGTCGCGTTCTGCAGCACCGGCGGGTCGTAGGTGACGATGGTGATGCGCCACGGCACGCCCTGGGAGAACCGCGCGGACAGCACCGCGTTCGTGCCGTACGCGCGTGCTCCGGTCAACCGGGTGAGCGTGGCGGCGGTCAGGGTGAGCTGGTCGCCCTGGACGGTGTAGTCGGTGCCCCGAACCAGGTCGGTGGTGCCCTGGCGCAGGCCGGTGAAGGTGGTTCCATTGGGGTTCAACGTGATCGTCTTGGCGGTGATGGCCGAGGACTTGGCGTTGAACACCTGGTCGGTGGACGCCGTGCCGGAGCGCGTGGTCCAGCTCGACTTGACCTGCGCGAACAGCTCCGGATCGCTCCACTGGAACGAGGTCCGGCCGAGGTGCTGGCCGTTGTCCCACAGCATGGTGGTGATCTTCTTGGTGCGGGCGTAGTTGCCGAGGAACTCGAAGTACTTCAGCTTCTCGCCCTGCTCGATGGTCCCGGTGTTCGTGTCGAACCCCAGCAGGCCGTACTCGCCGAGGATGACCGGGATGCCGCGGGCGACGAACGAGTTGTACACGCGGTCGAAGGCGTCGGTCAGGTCCTTCTGGACCGTGGCGTCGAAGAGCGTGCCGCCCGCGATGTTGACGCTGAACGGCCAGTAGCCGTAGTAGTGCACGGTCGCGATGAGGTTGGGGTCGTTCAGCGAGTTCATCGTGGTGGTCAGCTCGTCGACCCGCGCCTGGTCCGCCGAGGTGTGCAGGGTCGGCAGGACGAGGAGGCGGTCGGCGTTGCCACCGCCGGAGCGGCGCACGATGCCGTGGAACGACGTGTTGAGCTCACCGAGCAGCGTGGCGTTCTGCGCGTCGCCGGAGCTTCCGGTGAAGGTGGGTTCGTTGATGCTCTCGTACACGAGCTTCGCCGAGGAGGACTTGAACTTGTCGGCCAGCTGCGTCCAGATCGCGTTGTAGCGGGCCAGCACGCCGGCGTGGTCCGATGGCATGGCCGAGATCCACTGCCAGGAGTCGTGGTGGATGTTGAGCAGGACGTAGAACCCATCGGCGAGTGCCCAGTCGACCACCTCCTTGACGCGGTTCAGGTAGGCCGCGTCGATGGTGTAGCCCGGCGCCCCGCCCTGGTGCTGCCCCCAGGTCACCGGGATGCGGATGCTCTTGAACCCCTGCGCCTTGACGTTGTCCAGCAGTGCCTGGGTGATGCGCGGGTTGCCCCACGAGGTCTCGTCGGAGCCGGTGGCGTCGAGCGAGTTGCCCAGGTTCCACCCCGGCTGCATCGCGGCCACCGCCGCCATGGCGTTGCCGGGAACCGGGTTGCCGGACGTCGTGGTCGTGGTGGTGGTCGTCGTCGTCGTGGTCGGCGGGGTCGTGCCGCCGGTGCAGGTGACGCCGTTGAGCGCGAACGAGGCCGGAGCCGTGTTGACCCCCGTCCACGACCCGTTGAAGCCGAACGACACCGTGCCGTTGGTCGGTATCGCCGCGTTGTGGGCGACGTTGGTGGCGGTGACCTGGGCGCCCGACGCCGTGACGGTGGCGTTCCACGCCTGGGTGACCTGCTGGCCGGACGGGAACGCCCAGGTCAGGCGCCACCCGTTGATCGGGGTGCCGAGGTTGGTGACGCGGACGTCGGCCGTGAAGCCGCCCGGCCACTGGCTGGGAGCCGAGTACTCGACCTTGCAGCCCTCCGCCGCTTCGGCGCTGTTCGCGCCCACCACGCTCAACACCGCGACGAGCGGAGCCATCGCGCTCGCCAGCACGCCGGACCACCAGCGATTCGTTCGTTTCTTGTCGCGCCAAACGGCCATGACACTCCTCGTGCTCGCAGAGGGCAGGGAAAAGAACCGGCGTGCGATCGATTGGCGGCGGCGCGCTCCGACGCTTCTTCGTCGCCATGCTGATGCCGGTTCGCGGAAGATGCAAGCGTTTCGACACGTGCAGTTCATCCGCCCGTGACAAGGCGTTTTCCGTTCGACGAGTTCGACTGGATTCGACCACGTCGTGGTCGAATTCGACGTGCGGTGCCGATTGTCCGTCATGCATTCAGCATTTTGCCGAATGCCCTTCCCGATGACGTGCGAGTGCGGTGGCGAGGAATTCGACGAATTCGACGGCCGCGTTCCCGAGGCGCTCACTCCTGAGGGTGCGGGGTGTTACGAAGATCGACTTCGCGGTTCCACGGCACTACGGCTTTGCGGACCGCTGGGCCCGAACAGCCGTATCGGCGGGCCATGGACTTCCCTAACGTCGGATCGAGGACGAACCGACGACTGAGGGAGAACCATGACCCGCCGCCTGGTCACCACCCTTGCCCTTGTGCTCGCCACGGCCGGTGTCCCGCTGGTGGCCGCGGGACCGGCACAGGCGATCCCGGCCTGCAAGGCGGGCTACCAGTGCACCCGCACCTACTACGCCACCGCGGCCCGCGACCTCGAGGTCGGCGGCTCGACGACCTTCTGCGACGGCAGCGGGGACTCGTGGGGCAGGGTGACCCGGTACATCGAGGTCACCCAGGCGAAGTGCGGTGTTCTTTGACTAGTGCGGGAAGGTCAGCACCGGCTTGATGGTGGTGCCGCTGACCATGTCCGCGACCGCCTGCTGGATCTCGCCGAACTTGTAGTGGGTGATGAGCTTGCCCAGCGGCAGCCGCCCGGTGCTCACCAGGTCGACGAGCACCGGGATGAGGGCCTGGGTTTCCGCGTCGCCCAGCGTCAGGCCGGTGATCCGGCGGCCCGCGAGCATGAAGTTGACGTCCACGGGCACCTGCGTGCCGAACGCGGGCGCGCCGACGATGACCGCCGTGCCCCTGGCGGCGAGGGTGAGGATCGCCGACCGCAGGACCTCGGCGTTGCCGGTGGTCTCCACGACGCCGTCCACGCCGCGTCCTCCGGTCAGCTCGTCGATCCGCTCGCCGAGGTCGGTGTTCGTCGTGTCCACGGTGTCGGTCGCGCCGAGCTCCCGCGCCAGCTCCAGCCGTGCGGCGACGCGGTCGACCACGATGACGCGCGTGGCCGGGGACAGCACCGCCGCCATCACCGCGGACAGCCCGACCGCGCCCGCGCCCGTGACCAGCAGCGTGGCGCCCGGACGTGGTTCGAGGACGTTCCACACGGCGCCGACGCCGGTCATGACGCCGCAGCCGAGCGGGGCGAGCAGTTCCAGCGGGGCGTCCGCGGACACCCTGGTGACGCTGCGCTCGTCGACGATCGCCTGCTCGGCGAAGCTCGACTGGCCGAAGAAGTGGCCGCCGAGGTCGTGGCCCTCTCGGGACAACGGCGACGTGCCGTCGACGCGCTTGCCGCCGATCAGGTTCGACGGCAGCCAGGTGTCGCAGTAGGCGGGGTGGCCGTCGCGGCAGTTGCCGCACCCGCCGCAGGACGTGAAGCTGAGCAGGACCCGGTCACCCGGTGCGACCCTGGTGACGGCGGACCCGACGGCCTCGACCACGCCCGCGCCCTCGTGGCCGAGTACGCCGGGCAGCGGGAACGGCAGCGCGCCGTGCGCCACGCCGAGGTCGGTGTGGCACAGCCCGGCGGCGGCCATGCGGACGCGGACCTCGTCGGGACGGGGCTCGGACAGCTGGATGTCGGTGAACGTGAAGCCCGCGCCGGCGGACTCGACGACGGCGGCGGTCGTGGTGGTCATGCTGCGCTCCTGGGTGACGTCAGGCGAGGGAGATCACGACGGACTTGGTCCTGGTGTAGGCGGCCAGCGCCTCGGGGCCGTACTCCCGGCCGAAACCGGAGTCCTTGACGCCGCCGAACGGGATCGCCGGGTCGAGCATCGCCCAGTCGTTGACCCAGACGATGCCCGCCCGCAGTCGGGCGGCGACGCGGTGCGCGCGGGCCAGGTCCCTGGTCTGCAAGCCTGCCGCCAGGCCGTAGGGCGTGCCGTTGGCCAGCGCGACGGCCTCGTCCTCGGTGTCGAACCGCTGCACGGTGAGCACCGGGCCGAAGACCTCCTCCCGCACCACGCGCGAGTCGTCGGGCAGGTCGGTGATCACGGTGGGGGCGTGGTAGAAACCGCCGCCGAGGTCCAGCCGGTCGCCGCCCGCGATGATCCGCCCGCCTTCCGCGCGGGCCAGCGCGACGTACTGCTCGACCTTCGCCAGGTGCCGCTCGCCCGCCATCGGGCCGACGACGGTGGCCTCGTCGAACGGGTCGCCGACCGGCACGCCGGGCACGGCGTCGGCGAGGATGCCGACGACGGTGTCGTACAGCGGCGCGGCGACGAGGAGTCGTGGCCCGCCCATGCAGAACTGGCCCGTGTTGAACACGAAGGCCTTGATCGCGGCGTTGATCGCCTTCTCGACGTCGGCGTCCTCGAACACGATGTGCGCGGCGTTGCCGCCGAGTTCCATCGTGACGGACTTGAGGCCTTCACCGGCGATGCTCGCGGCGTGCCTGCCGACGGTGGTCGAGCCGGTGAACGCGATCTTGTCGACGCCGGGGTGGCGCAGCAGCGGTTCGCCCACGGTCGGTCCGCGGCCGGTGACGACGTTGACCACACCGGCGGGAACTCCCGCGTCAGTAAGGATTTGCGCCATCAGCAGGGCGCTGAGCGGGGTGTCCTCGGCGGGCTTGTGCACGACGGTGTTGCCCGCGGCCAGTGCGGGCGCGATCTTGGAGTTGCTGAGGATCAGCGGGAAGTTGAACGGCGTGATCGCCGCGACCACGCCGATCGGCTCGGTGCGCGTGTACGCGTGGGACGGGATGGGGATCTGGCGGGTCGCCCCGTCGAGGGTCTGCGCCAGCGCCGAGTAGTACTCGTACTGCTGCGCAACCGTTTCCACGTCGACGTGGCGGCACAGCGTCACGGGCTTGCCGACGTCCAGGCTCTCCAGCGCGACGATCTCGTCGGCGCGCTCGCGGATGAGGTCGGCGACGCGGTGCAGGACGCGGGCGCGCTCGCGGGCGGGGGTGCGCGACCACGGGCCGTTGTCGAACGCCTCGCGCGCGGCCCCGACGGCGGCGTCCACATCGGCCGCCTCGGCCTCGGCGACGGTCGTGATGACCTGGCCGGTGGACGGGTCGATCACCTCGGAACGGCCGCCCGACGCCGCTTCCCGCCACTGGCCGTCGATGAACAGCTTGCCAGGGGCCACTTCCGGCCTGCTCACGCCCGCGACGGCCCGGTCTTCTACTGCGGTCATGGTGAACCCGTCCCTTCCGGCCGCCCCCGCAGCCGGTTATTCGCCATTGAATGACAGGAAACCTGATAATCAGGTAGGCTGATACTGTCAGGCAGGGGAGCACGTGTAAAGGGTTCCGCGGTGGCGGATCCGCGGGAGGGGCCATGACCGTTCGCCCGGTGCGCGACGCCCGGAAGCGGCCGTCCGTGCTGTACGCGGTCAAGCAGGTCGAGTTGGCGATACGCGCTCGACTGGACGAGGTGCTCAAGCCGTTGGGCGTGACCTCCAGCCAGTACACCGCGCTGACGGTCCTCGACCGGCGCGACGGCCTGACGTCGGCCGAACTCGCCCGCAACTCGTTCGTCACCCCGCAGGCCATGGCCGATCTCGTGGTGGCACTGGAACGGCGTGGCCTGATCGTCCGCC
>JBDSAJ010000905.1:0-3118 GCA_039922235.1 Umezawaea sp. | reverse complement strand
CGGCATCGTCGGCGAGGTCCACCTCGCGGGCGACCGGGTGGCACTCGGGTACGTCGGCGACCCCGCACTCTCGGCGCGGACGTTCGTCCCCGACCCGTTCTCCGCGCGTCCCGGCGCCCGCATGGTCCGGACGGGCGACCTCGGCAGGTTCACCGCCGACGGCGTCGTCGAGCTGACCGGCCGCGACGACCGTGCTGGTGAGTTCGCGGAGATCGAGGGCGTGCTGGCGGCCCACCCGCGGGTGACCGGGGCACGCGTTTCCGTGCGGGAGGACCGGCTCGTCGCGGAGGTGGTGCCGCGGGACGACGGTGCCGAGGTCATCTCGTCGTGGGCGTCGGTGTACGACGGGGTCTACGCCGCGGCCGACGAGTTCGCGCCGTGGCAGGACAGCTTCACCGGCAAGCCCATCCCGGAAGCCCGGATGCGGGACTGGCTGGCGGGCACCGTGGACCGGATCGCCGACCTGAACCCGAAGCGGGTGCTGGAGATCGGCGCGGGGACCGGCCTGGTGATGCGCGGTCTGATCGAGCGCGGGCAGGTCGAGCACTACCGCGCCACCGACGTCTCGGCGACGGCCACCGAACGGCTCGCCGCCTGCGAGTCCACTTCGGACACCGTCGTCGAGGTGGTCCGCGGCGACGCGCTCGGCGCGTTGGCCGACGCCGGGACCGGCTACGACGTCGTCGTGGTCAACTCGGTCGCCCAGTACTTCCCGTCCACGCGCTACCTCGACCAGCTCGTCGGGGCGGCGATCGAGGCGGTCGCGCCGGGTGGGCACGTCTTCCTCGGCGACCTGCGCAACGCGGAGCTGCTGGAGTCCTTCGCCCACCTCAAGCACTACCTGCTCGACCCGGACGCCGCCCCGGAAGCGGTGGTGGACAAGGCCGCGCACGAACTGCGCACCGACGGGGAGCTCAGCGTCTCGCCCGCGCACCTGGCCGCGTACCCCTCGCGGTGGCGCCGGATCACGGCGGTCGAGATCGCTCCGCGGCGCGGGGAGTACCCCGACGAGATGACGCTGTACCGCTACGACGCCGTGCTGCACGTGGGGTGCCCCGCACCCGACACCGACGTCGAGTGGGAACCGGGCGCGGGGCTGTCGCTCCGGGCGGTCGAACGGCGGCTCACCGGCGATCGCGGGGCGTTCGGCCTGCGGGGCGTGCCCAACGCCCGGCTGGCCGAGGCCGACCACGTGCTGGAGCTGTGCGGCGCGCCGAGCGCGGGCAGCGGTCACGGGCTCGACCCGCAGGCGCTGTGGCGGCTGGGCGAACGCCACGGCAGGCACGTGCGGATCAGCTGGGCGGCGGCCGATCCGACCGGGGCGTACGACGTCTCGTTCACCCGCGAGGCCGGGCACCACCTGCTGGCCGATCCGGTGACGCGGACCCACGAGGTCGCGGGCGGCCGCGGCGCGCTGTTCCCCCCGCTGGTGGAGTCGGCGCTGCTCGCCGAGTTGCGGGCCGCGCTGGCCGACCGGCTGCCCACCGCGCTGATCCCGGCGGACCTCTCGCTGGTGGACTCGATCGAGGAGGACGACCGTGCCAGGTGACGACGTGGTGCCCGCGTCCTCGGCGCAGAAGCGGTTCTGGCTGCTGCACGAGATGGCCGACCACGCGGGAGCGCTGACGCTGCCGCTCGCGTTCGAACTGCACGGCGACGTCGACCTCGACCGGCTGGACGCGGCGGTCGCTGGGGTGGTGGCCAGGCACGAGGCGCTGCGCACGACCTTCGACGAGGTCGACGGCCTGCCGCACCAGCGCGTCACCGGTGGGCGGGTGGGCATCGAGTACCTCGACCTGTGCGCTGAGTACGGCGTCGACGCCGCGGCAGCGGTGGAGATGTTCTTGCAGGACAACGACTCCCGCCCGTTCGACCTGATCGTGGGGCCGCTGTTCGGCGCCCGGCTGGTGCGCCTGGAGCCGCGGCGGTGGCTGTTCCTCCTCGCCGCGCACCACATCGCGGTCGACGCCTGGTCGCTTCGCGTGGTGCTGCGGGAGATCGGCGAGCTGTACGCGGGCGTGACGCTTCCGCCACCCCGGCAGTTCCGGGAAGCCGTTGCCGCACAGGAGGAGTGGGGCCGCACCGGGGAAGCAGCGGAGGAGCTGGCCCACTGGCGGGACCTGCTCGCCGGCGCGCCCGACCCGGTGCCGCTACCGGAAGCGCCGCGCAGGCCGCTCCGCCGGACCTACGCGATCGACCAGGCCCCGATCCCCATCGACCCGCTGGTCTCCACCACGATGGACGCGCTCGCCGTGCGGTCACGTGCCTCCAGGTTCGTCGTGCTGCTGGCCGCGCTGTCGCGGTTCTGGTCGCGCACGACCGGCAGCGCCGACCTCGTCGTCGGGACCCCCGGCGGTGGACGACCGGCCTGGCAGGACGAGTCGGTCGTCGGCCCGATGATCAACACCGTGCTGCTCCGCGTCCGGACCGACGACCGCGCCCCGTTCAGCCAGGCCGTCGAGCGGGCGAAGGCGGTGACGTTCGACGCGCTCGACCACGACCGGCTGCCGTTCGAGCTGGTGGTGTCCGAGCTCAGCCCCCGGCGCGCCACGTCGCACTCGCCGCTGTGCCAGGTCATGCTGATCACCCAGGACCCGATCGGGACCGCGTTGTCGCTGCCGGGCATCGACGTGCGCGTCCTGCCCCGGCCCGCCCAGCTGACCTCCGACCTCGACCTCACGTTCATCGTCGACGCGGAGGCCGCGGGCACCGGAGCGGTGCTGGAGTACGCGACCGACCTGTACACCGAGGCCGAGGCGACCGCGCTGGCCGAGAGCTTCGCGGCCGTGCTGGCGGAGTCGGTGGCCGACCCGGACGGCCTCGCCGTCGGACCGGGGATCGTCGGGTTCGCGCCCGACCACGCCGTTCGCGGCCCCGGACGGCGTGGTCACCGCGAACCGATCGACCCGGCCGCGGTCTCGGCCCTCCGCGACTTCACCGCAGGCCACGGGACGACGGAACTCGCGGTGGCACTGGCCGCGGTCGGCGTCCTCCTCTCCCGGCACGACGGCGGGTCCGAACCCGTGCTGGGAGCCTTGGCCGGCGACGGGCCGCCTCGTGCGGCGGCGCTGCGGCTCGACGACGACCCGACGTTCCACGACGTGGTCAAGCGGGTGGC
>JBDSAJ010000904.1:0-3245 GCA_039922235.1 Umezawaea sp. | reverse complement strand
GGCACCGTCACCGCCGTGGCCGCGAACAGGTGCCTGGACGTCACCGGGAGCGCCACGGCCAACGGCACCAGGGTGACCATCCGGGACTGCACCGGTGCCACCAACCAGAAGTGGACCCGCACCTGATCCGTCCCTCCACTGCGAGGACTGCCGTGCCACCACAACGTTGGCACGGCAGTCTTTTCCGGTCAGGCGTTCGCCAGACCGCGGCCTGTGCGTGGGCGTGATCTCCCTGCGTGCCTTCGACGGTCACATGGGCGACCACACCGGGTTCGCCGAGCGCGAGCCGGATCGCCTCGGCACCGGCGTACGCGAGCGGCAGCGCCACGGTGGTGAGCATCGGGGTGATGTCGACCGCCGACTCGATGTCGTCGAACCCGGTCAACGACACGTCGTCCGGCACGGCCACTCCCGCCTCGCGAAAGGCGCGGAGTGCGCCGACGGCGATCAGGTCGTTGGCCGCCATGACGACGTCGGTGCCGCTCAATCCTTCGGCGACCAGTCGCTGCGCCGCCTCGGACTCGCCCTCCCAGCTCACCGCGCAGTGCACGATCCACACGCCCGACGCCGCCCGCCTGAAGGCCTTCGACAAACCCGGCCGTCCTGGCCTCCAGGGCGGCCTCGCCCCTGGCACCCACGATGATCACAACTTGCCGGTGCCCCGACTCCGCCACATAACGACCGAGCCGGGACGCCGCGCGGTGGTTGTCGAACCCGACCGAGTGGAACGGCAGACCCGTGTCACCGACTATCACCACCCGTCCCCCGACTCGCTCAGAGGCGCGCAACTCCGCACGCAACCGGCCGGACAGGGCGTCGGCGCCGACGCGGCCGGAAGTGAGCACCAGCGCCCGCGGTCGCAGCGTGCAGACGCGGCGGATCGTCACCAGTTGGCGCCGAGGCAGCGGACTGACCGTGACCGTGGCGGTCACCGCCCGGTCGACCAAGCGGGAACTGAAAATCGTCTAGACCCTGCGCGACCACGAGGCCGCGGGCGGGCGCGTGGCCGTGGTGAGCCAGCCAGGCCTGCCGTGCGGCACCGTGCTGGCACTCCGCGACGCGGGCCTCGTCCCCGGCCGCGACCTCGCCTTGGCGGCCTTCGACGACATCAGCTCCCCCGCCGCACCAAGCCATAATCGAGTTCGGTCACCCGGCAGTCCCCACACCCCGGCCATCTCTACGTCCACAAAGGATGGACAAGCCACACCTCCGCGAGCACCGCTCGCCGGACCGGAGCGATCCAGCGGTCTCCGTCCGGTTGCAGTTGGAAATTTCGTCCGGTTCTGTGCACGTTCACAAGGTTTGACCGAAAGCCCTCTTGCACCTCGCCTGCAATGTGCGGTTCTATGCTCAATTACCGGCCCGGTGATGACTGTGCACGTTCACAGCCCCAGGCCTGCCGGACTATCACGTCGTCGATCAAAGGAGATCGAATGACCGTGTTTCCCGCGGCAGCCACTCCTCTTGCGCAGCGCTCCGCGTGCCCGCCGTCGAAAATGTCGAATCACTGAACATACGAGTGATGTTTCCTCATGCCCGGCAACGAAAGACGGCTGGGAAAGAGCCCGCCGCGTTCCAAGGTGGACATGAGGCGCCTGGCGGTCATGGGATACCTGCCCGTGCACCTTTAAACCCCGATCAGCGGGCTACGTGGGGAAATCACTTCCTCAACGGAGCCCCCAGCAAACCCAAGGAGTCATCGATGACCGTTCCACGCCGCAGGTTTCTCGCTCTCGGTGCGGCCGGGGCCGCGGGCGTCGGCCTGTCTCTGCTCGGTTCCGGGCAGGCGCTGGCCACCGCGGAAGCACGCGGTACCGCGCCGACAACCCGGTTTGCCGTCGGTGTGCGCCAGTACAACTGGATGCGGGGCTCCCGCAAGCTGACCACGTACGTGTACTACCCGGCCAAGGGCACGCCGGGCGGCAATCCCATCACGAACGCGCCTGTCGCCGACGGCGTGTTCCCCGTCTGCGAGTACTCGCACGGTTACGGCGCCAACCCGCAGGGCGCCGCCCAGGGCTTCGTCCGGCCCATGGCCGCGGCCGGGTTCATCATGCCGACCCCCTACTTCGCGAACCCCAACATCGGGGACGTCGGCAACGGCAACTTCGCCAAGGACGTCTCCGAGGTCATCACCAAAACCTTCGCGTTGAACACCGCCTCCGGTGATCCGCTCGCCGGCCACATCAACGCTGCCGCAGGCATCGGCGTTTCCGGCCACTCAATGGGCGGCATGATCACCCACAGCCTGCTCACCGCCTGGCCGGACCCCCGGATCGTCGCCGCCATTCCAATGTCCACCGTGGACAGTGGCAACCCCGGCAGCAGGGTCCGCGCCAAGGTCATGTTCATGCACGGCGACAAGGACCGCACCTGCCCCATCTCCTCCGCCCAGCAGGCCTACCGGGAACTGCCCACCCCCAAGGCTTTCCTCACCTTCCGCGGCGCCGACCACGGCGGCTACCTCCGCGACGCCCGCGCCGCCACCACGTACGTCGACTGGATGCGCTGGGGTCTGTACGACGACACCACGGCCCGTGACCGCCTTCGCGGTGACGCCACCTCCGGCAGCACCACCTGGGAGACCGCCTTCTGAAGTGCTTTCCCCAGCCGAGAACGGGCGTCGGAACTCCGGCCGCCGACGCCCTGGCCGGCATGACTCGAACAGAAACGAGAACCGAAAGGAAGTCATGACGATCGGCATGAAGTCGCGGGCGGTGACGCTCGCGGCGGTGCTCGCGGCCGCGGTCACCACGATGGCGCACCCGGCCGCAGCCGCCACGGGTGACGGCTCGCCGTCCGACTCGAACATCAAGTACTTCGGGCGGTGGGACACCCGGTCACCAGGCGCCTACGTGCCAGGGTGGACCGGCGCTTACGCGGTGGTGGGTTTCACCGGCACCACGGTGAAACTGCGTCAACGCGCCGGCGTCGACCTGTACGCCGCCATCGACGGCGGCGCCTGGGCGACGTACAAGAACGTGAGCGGGACGGTGGACCTGACGCCGTCCCGGCTGCCGTCGGGCACGCACACGCTGCGGGTGGCCTACCGGCAGGACGCCGGTTCCTACCACGGCGACGAGGTGTTCCAGGGCGTGGTCCTGGACTCCGGCGCGCACACCGTTGCGGTGAGCGTGCCGTCCCGGATCGTGGAGTTCGTCGGCGACTCGATCACGGCGGGCTACAAGTCGTCCAAGGAGGCGCTGACCGCGTACGGCTGGCTGACCGCGGAGAAGCTGGGCGCC
>JBDSAJ010000903.1:0-5547 GCA_039922235.1 Umezawaea sp. | reverse complement strand
ATCGGCACGCCCAGCGCGCCGCTCGCCCCCGCCGCCCAGTAGATCAGCGCGGGCATGGCGGCCATCACGATGCCGACGGTCGACATCCGCCAGCGGCCAGCCATGCTCGCGCGGACCTCCAGCTTCGTCAGCTTCGCCGACTCATGGGCGAAGCTGGAGGTCAGGGAGTCCGTGCGGCCCATCGTGTGGCCGAGCAGGATGCCGCTGACCGAGAGCGACTCCTGCACGTTCGTGGACATCGTGGCGAGCTGCTTCTGCCGCTCACCGGTGATCTTCTTGCGCTCGGTGCCGACCCGGCGGCTGATCCACACGAACAGCGGCAGCAGTGCGAGGGACACGATCGTGAGCCGCCAGTCCAGCGCGGTCATGGCGACGACGGTCGCGACGACCGTGGTCACGTTCGACACCAGCGACGTCGCGGTGGACGTGACGGTCGACTGCATCCCGCCGATGTCGTTCGCGATCCGCGACTGCACCTCGCCGGTGCGGGTCTTGGTGAAGAACGCCAGCGACATGCGCTGGAGGTGGTCGTAGACGTTCGTGCGCAGGTCGTGCATCACGTCCTGGCCCACGGCGGTCGACACGTAGGTCTGGATCACGTTGAACACGCTGGTCGCGACGGCGACGGCGATGAGACCCGCGGCGAGCAGCGTCAGCAGGCCGACGCGCCCCTGCGGGATGGCGACGTCGAGGATCTCGCGCAGGAGGAAGGGGGACGCCACTGCCACGAGGGACGACAGCAGGACGAACAGGGCGACGACGCCGAGGCGCAGTCGGTAGGGGCGGAACAGGCCCATGATCCGGCGGATCTTCACCGGGTGCTCGGGTGTGGTCGGCAAGGACACCTCCAGGTTGACTCTTACCTAGGGTAACAATGAACGTGCCTCTGTTATTCTCCTTTTTGTGAACGAGGATGAAACCGCAGGTGGGCTGGGTGAGTTGTTCCTCCGCCAGGCCCGGCGGATCCGGCGTGCCTACGGGGAGCGCCTGGCTCCGCTCGGGTTCACCCTTGCCCAGTCCCGCGCTCTGGAGGTGATCGCCCGGTACGGGGACACGCCGCCGCGGATGGTGGACCTCGCCGAGCGGCTGCACGTGGTGCCCCGTGCGGTGACCCCGCTGGTGGACGCGCTGGAGGAGGCGGGGCTGGTGCTCCGGCGGGTGGATCCGGCCAACCGCCGGTCGATGCTGCTGGAGCTGACCGAGCTCGGGGCGCGGACGCGGGAGGCGTTCCGGGACGCACGGCTGGAGGCCGCGGCGTCCTTGTTCGCGCCGTTGTCGGAGGAGCAGCAGGGGCAGCTGCGGGAGTTGTTGGTGAAGATCGACGCGGCGGCCGAGGCCGGAGGCCGGTGACGGGTCTCCTCAGCCGCCGTTCATCAGCGCGTCGGCCCTGGCGTCGAGCGTCGGCAGGAAGTCGATCACTTGCCCGGCTCGGGCCAGCAGGTCCGCCGTGCTGCTGATGCCCAGGTCCGCCAGCGCCGCGGTGAAGGCCGGGGTTAGTTCCTCGTGGTCGTTCGGGGCGTCGGTCCTCAGGATCGTGTGACACCGGGTGAAGGTCGTGGTGATCCAGAAGACCGCCTCGCGGTGGTCGCCCGCGTCGATCAGGGCGTGGCAGCCGTCGATCGCGATCGGCCTCGCGGCACGGGTGATGTCCGTGCTGTACGGGAACTGGGTGCGGGCCACCTCGGTCGTGCGGTCGAAGGTGGTGGTCAGTTCCGCCAAGTGGTGCCGGGTTTGCCGCGGGGTCCAGTCCGCGCAGCCCAGCTGGGTCAGCAGGGTCGGGTACAGGTCGCCCGCCAGCGGGCGGGCCGCCAGGTAGCGCAGGCGGACGGTGGGGTTTCGCCGTGCCGCCACCAGGAGCACGTGGGTGGTGATGCTGCTGGGGAACAGCCAGGACATGACCTGCTGCGGCCACGGTGCTGCCGGGTCGATGCCGCGCAGCCCTTGTTCCACGCGGGTCCTGGCTTGCTCGCGGCGTCGCCTGATCCAGACCGGGTCGGAGAAGTGCTGTTCCACCAGCGCTTGCAGTGGTCGCAGCTCGCCGGTCGGGTCGGCGATGATGGTGTTGGTGCGCAAGCCCCCGGCCAGGTGGTAGGACGCCAGTGCGTCGCGGAGTTCCCCCCACGTCACGTAGCTGACCTCCAGCAGGACGCCGCGGTGCAGGAACTTGCCCGGTTTGGGTTGGGCGTCGTCGGTGACGACGGCGATGTCCACATCGGACCCGACCGGTAGTTCCGCGTCGTCCGGCAGGTCGACCGTCGAGCCGGTGAAGTAGGCGGTGGCCGAGTGGTCGTGCACCCACGCGGCTGCGACTTCCTTCGCTGCTCCCACGCGCATGTCGCCGCCCCTACGCGGTGAGGTGTTCGCGGAGGAACCCGACGACCCGGTTCCGGGCGCCCAGCGCCGGGTGGCCAGGGCGGTCGCGCACCTCGGTGGTGATCACCGAGTGCGCCCTCTTGGTGAAGCCGTCCGCGTTGGTCGGCGAGGAGTCGAGCTCGATGACCTCGAACGCGTCGCCCAGGCGTTCGCGCAGGTTGGCGAAGCGCTGGCGGGGGACGATGCCGTCCTCGCTGAACCGCATCCCCAGCACGCACAGGCCGTCTTCCCTGGTGCGGGCGACGATGCGGTCGGCCTCGGCGGGCGAGAGGCCGAGGTCGCGCTTGCGGGCAGCACCCATCGGGAGCGGTACCGACGGCTGGCTCATGACCGGGGCCAGCACGACGTCGTCAACGGCCGCCGCCAACGCGAAGCCGCCGGAGAAGCACATGCCGATCACGCCGACGCCCTTGCCGGGGGTGCGGGCCGCCAGGTCGCGGGAGACCGCGCGGAGGTAGTCGGTGACCGGGCGGTGCGCGTTCGTGGCGAACGCGCGGAACTCCTTGGACACGCACGCCTTGGTGACCGTCGACAGGGCGTAGCCCGTGGAGATCACCTTGCCCGGCAGGCCGTACAGCGACACCAGCACGACGGTGAACCCCTGGTCGACCAGGTGGTCGGCGAAGCCCAGCACCTCGGGGTGGATGCCGGGGAGCTCCGGCAGCACCACCACTCCGGGACCCTCGCCCTTCTCGAAGAGGTCGTGGGTGATGCCCTCGGTGGTGAACGACCGGTGCTTCCAGCCGTGCAGGTCCGAGACGGGTGCGCTGTCGGTCATCGTGCTCCTCCGGATCGTGGGCCCGTGCCGATCATGCCGTGTTCCGGAGGACGAAGGAGGGCAACGGCGAGTCTCAGTTGGGCCGCGACGATCAGGTCCGGTGACCTCGTCACCGGATTTCGGCTCGTGATCGGGTGAGGAGGGGGAAGGCCGCACCCAGCCTTCCCCCTCCTCACCCGATCACGCTAGGCCGGGAATCGTTGCACCGTAACCCTTTCCGGCGGCACTTTCTCGCCACCAAATCCTAGAGGAGCTTGTCCAGGGTGATCGGCAGGTCGCGCACGCGCTTGCCGGTGGCGTGGTGCACGGCGTTCGCGATCGCCCCGGCGACGCCGGTGATGCCCACCTCGCCGATCCCGAGCAGGCCGAGCGGCATGGTCGGGTCGGGCTCGTCGAGGAACTCGACGTCGATCCGCGGGACGTCGGCGTGCACCGGCAGGTGGTACTCGGCCAGGCTCGGGTTCATGATCCGCCCGGTCCTCGGGTCCACCAGCGTCTCCTCCGACAGGGCCGCGCCGATGCCCATCACGATGCCGCCCCGCAACTGGCTGGTGGCGGTCTTCGCGTTGATGACGGTGCCCACGTCGAACACCCCGAGCCAGCGCGACACCCGCACCTCGCCGGTGTCGGAGTCGACGCGCACCTCGCAGAACTGGGCCCCGATCGCGGCCTTCACCCACCGCCGCCGGTCCATCAGGAACTTCGACATGAACTTCAGGTTGCCCGCCAGGTCGCCGAGCTTGGTGTCCGACCCGACCGCGGCGTCGACCGACGGGACGCCCGCCCTGGCCAGGATCGCGGTGTAGGTCTCGCCACGACCGTCGTGGAACAGGCCGCCGTCGCGCGCCCGGAGGTCCGCGATTCGCTGCCCGCGCAGCGGCGACACGTCGGACTTCTTCGCCAGGTCCAGCAGGGACTTCTTCAGCTTCTCGCACGCCGTCAGCAGGCTCGTCGCGACGCTCGCGGTCTGCGCCGACCCAGCGGCACCGGGCGCCAGGGGGAGCGAGCTGTCGCCGTACTGCACGCGCACCGACTCGAACGGCACACCCAGCGCGTCGGCCGCGATCTGGGCCTGCGCGGTCGCCCCGCCCATGCCCATCTCGTGGAACCCGCAGCGCACCAGCACTTCGCCGTCGACCGACACCCGCACGGTGACGTTCGCGCGCAGTTGGAACGACGGGTGGTAGGCGGTCGCGACACCCGTGCCCACCAGCCACTTGCCGTCCCGCGTCACGCCGGGTTCCGGTACCCGGTCCGACCAGCCGAACCGCTCCGCGCCGCGCGCGTAGGCCTCGCGCAGCAGCCGGTGGGAGAACTTCTTGCCGTGCAACGGGTCCGTCGTCGGCTCGTTGCGCATCCGCAGCTCGATCGGGTCCATGCCCAGCTCCTGGGCCAGTTCGTCGACCGCGACTTCCACCGCGTAGGTGCCGATGGCCTCGCCGGGAGCGCGCATCGGGGTGTTCGACACCTGGTCGAGCTTCACGATGTCCTGCCTCAGCAGGATGTTGTCCGCCGCGTAGAGGTACTTCGACTGCGACGTCACGGCTTCCGCCATGCCGCCGACCTTGCCCATCTGCGTGACGCTGGTGTGGATCAGCGAGGTCAGGTGGCCGTCGGCCCGCGCGCCGAGCGCGACCCGCTGGGTGCTCGGCGTGCGCGCCCCCACCGTCCGGTAGACGCCTTCCCTGGTGAGCAGCATCCGCACCGGCCTGCCGGTCATCCGCGCGGCCAGCACGGTGAGGATCGTGCCCGCCCACACGAAGCCCTTGCCGCCGAACCCGCCGCCGACGAACGGCGCGAGCACCCGCACGCCCTCCACCGGGACGGAGAACTTGTGCGCCAGGTGCTTGCGGATCCACACCACGTTCTGCGCGGCCTCGTGCACGGTCAGCCGGTCGCCGTCCCACACGGCCGTGGTGGCGTGCGGCTCGATCGCGTTGTGGTGGTGCATCGGCGTGGTGAACCGCAGGTCGACCGACACGGTCGCGGCGGCCAGCGCGGCCTCGGCGTCGCCCTTGCTGCCGCCGGCGGGCAGGATCAGGCTGCTCGGCTGGGGTTCCGCGTTGGGCACCTCGGCGCGGAAGTCCACAGTGGACGGCAGTACGTCGTAGGTGACGCGAACCAGCGCGGCGGCCTCGTGCGCCGCGTGGAGGGTCTCGGCGACGACGACCGCGACCGGCTGGCCGTTCCACGCCACCTGGTCGGTGTTGAGGTAGTTGACCGACGCCCCGGACGCCATCGTGTCGAAGTCGACCGGGTTCACCTTCGGCGGCGGCTGCATCGCGATAGCGGTCTCGTGGGTGATCACCGCGAGCACACCGTCGATCGCGGCGGCCGCGGCGGTGTCGATGGTGGTGATCCGGCCGCGGCTGACCGTCGAGTGCACCAGCGCCGCG
>JBDSAJ010000902.1:0-3528 GCA_039922235.1 Umezawaea sp. | reverse complement strand
ACCAGGAACGCGATCTGGGCGAGGAACAGGATCGGCAGCACGGCGAGCGCGGCGAACGTGGCGGCGAGCACGACACCGGCGGAGGTGATCACGCCTCCGGTCACCGACAGCCCGATCAGCGTGCCTTCGCGGGTGCCGTGCCGGATGGACTCCTCGCGCACCCTGGTCATCAGGAAGATGTTGTAGTCGATCCCCAGCGCCACCAGGAACACGAACGCGAACAGCGGCACGCTCGGGTCCGCGCCGGGGAAGTCCAGCACGTGGTTGAACACCAGCGCCGCGACGCCGAGGGTCGCGGCGAACGACAGCACCACGGTGGCGATCAGCAGCAACGGGGCCAGCAGGGCGCGCAGCAGCAGCGCCAGGATGAGGAAGATCACCAGCAGCACCACGGGGATGATCACCCGCAGGTCGCGCTTCGCGGTGTCCTGCACGTCGACCTGGATCGCCGTGACGCCGCCGACGAGCGCGCCGCCCACCGGGTGCAGGTCGGTGCGCAGCTGCCGCAGGGCCGCCGTCGCGTCCGCGCTGTCCGCGGGCGCCTTCAGCGTGGCGAGCAGCTCGATCTTGCCGTCGACGACCTTGGCCGTCGACGGCGTGACGTCCGGATTGTCCAACGCCGACGACAGCGTGACGTCCGAGACGCCCTCGACCGCCTTCGCCTTGGTCACGGCCTCCTCCGCGGCGGACTGGTCCACGATGATCACCGCGGGGGATCCGGTGCCGCCGTCGAAGTGCTTGGTCAGCACCTCCTGGCCCGCCACCGACTCGACCGGGTTGAGGAAGAAATCGGTCTGCGCCACGCCGTTCGCCTTGAGCTGTGGCACGAACGCGATGCCGACCAGCAGCACCAGCGTCGTCACGATCCAGGTCGCGCGGGCGCGGCGGCCGACGAGCGCGGACACCCGCTGCCAGAGGCCGTTGTCCTTGTGCGGCACCGTGTCGAACTTCGGCCGGAACGGCCAGAACGCGGACCGCCCGAGCAGCGCGAGCATCGACGGCAGGAACGTGAGCGTCGCGATCAGCGACGCGGCGATGCCGATCGCGGCCACCGGACCCAGGCCCTGGTTGGACTTCAGGTCCGAGAGCAGCAGGCAGAGCAGGCCGATGATCACCGTGCCCGCCGACGCCACGATCGGCTCCAGCGACCGCTTCATGGCCGTGCGCAGGGAACTCCACCGGTCCTCGTGCCGGTGCAGCTCCTCCCGGAACCGCGCGACGAGCAGCAGCGAGTAGTCCGTCGACGCGCCGAACACGAGGATGAACAGGATGCCCTGGCTCTGCCCGTTGAGGGTCAGCACGTCGTTGCGGGCCAACAGGTACACGACGATGACGGCCAGGCACAACGCGAGCCCCGCGTTGAGGATGACCACGAGCGGCAGCAGCGGGCTGCGGTAGACCACGAGCAGGATGAGCGCCACGACGACGGCCGTCACGACCAGCAGGAGGCCGTCGATGCCGCCGAACGCGTTGGCGAAGTCGCCCAGGATGCCCGCCGGCCCGGTGACGTACACGGTCAGGCCGGGCGGCAGGCCTTCGCGGACGATCTCGCGCAGCTCCTCCACGACCCCGGTCAGCTCCGGCCCGACGGGCTTGAGCGGCACGATCATCTGGACGGCCTCACCGTCCTCGGACGGTCGCGGCCCGATGGGCCCGAGGGCGCCGTCCGCCAGCCCGTCGAAGTGCACGAGGGCCTCGCCCCGACCGACCGCCGCCTTCAGGTCGGCCTCGGTCAGCCCGCCGACGCGTTCGAACACGACCAGCGCGGGCAGCGACTCCTGGTCCGTGAAGCGCTTCTGCCAGTCGGCGACCTCGGTCGCCTCCGCGGAGGCGGGCAGGAACGACGCGTTGTCGTTCTTCTGCACCTCCGACAGCTTGCCCTGCAACGGTCCGCCGATGCCGCCGACGATCAGCCAGACGGCGACCAGCAGCGCGGGCAGGGTCCAGCGGAGCAGCCTCATGGTGCAGAAGGCTATGTGGGGCTGATCAGCTCCGCCTGACGGATGAGGTCACGTGTTGGCCAAGCCACAGCAGGTGCCGGGCGGCCGAGGTCACCCGGCGGCGAACCGGGTCGGCGGGCGGCACCGCGGCGCGCGGCCCGTCGGCCACGACTCCCCGCTTCAAATCCCCGAGTAAAATCGGCCACGCCTGGGAGCGCGCCCGCGACGTGGTCGTGGCCCCGTTCGAACGCGGCCGGGTCGAAGCCGCGGCCCAGGACGTCGTTCACGCCGATCACGCACGTGACGACGTCGGGGCGGAGCGCGAGGGCCCGGTCCAACTGGTGGCGCCGGACGTCGGCGACCACCGCGCCTGCACGGCCGAGGTTCGCGACCAGGAAGAGGCGCGGGTCCGCGGCCAGGTAGTGGACCCAGCCGCGCAGCGCGCCCCGTCCCGGATCGCCGACGCCCTCGGTGACGCCGTCGCCCACCGCGACCAACCTGTTCTGCCGCACGGACGTCACGGTAACCGGGCGTACGCTCGGAAGCGGGTCGTGACTGAGGAGATGGTCCCTGTGATCCTCGACATCGTGCTCGGCGTGCTGGGTCTCGCCGCCGTGGGGCTCGGGGCGAGCGCCCGCGTGATCAAGCAGTTCGAGCAGGGCATCGTCTTCCGGTTCGGCCGGGTGCGCGAGCACCTGCGCGGTCCGGGGCTGACCATGCTCGTGCCGGGCGTCGACCGGCTGAAGAAGGTCAACCTCCAGATCGTCACGCTGCCGATCCCGGCGCAGGACGGGATCACCCGCGACAACGTGACGCTGCGGGTGGACGCGGTGGTGTACTTCAAGGTCGTCGACCCGGTGCGCGCGGTCGTGAACGTCGAGGACTACCGGTCCGCGATCCTCCAGGTGGCCCAGACGTCGCTGCGGTCCATCATCGGCAAGAGCGAGCTGGACGACCTGCTGTCCAACCGCGAGCGGCTCAACCAGGGCCTGGAACTGATGATCGACACGCCCGCGCTGGGCTGGGGGGTGGACATCGACCGGGTCGAGATCAAGGACGTCGCGCTGCCCGAGGGCATGAAGCGGTCGATGTCGCGGCAGGCCGAGGCCGAGCGGGAGCGCCGCGCGCGGATCATCACCGCGGACGGCGAGCTGCAGGCGTCGGTCAAGCTGTCCGAGGCCGCGTCGACCATGGAGAAGACGCCCGCCGCGCTCCAGCTCAGGCTGCTCCAGACGATCGTGGAGGTGGCGGCCGAGAAGAACTCGACGCTCGTGCTGCCGTTCCCGGTGGAGCTGCTGCGGTTCCTGGAGAAGAGCTCCGACGCCATGGACCGGCAGGCAGCGCAGGTCGTGGCACCTGAACCGAGCAAGCCGGAAGAACAACTCCCCGGCTGACCGATTGCCGGGCGTGCGACACGGGTAGACGATGGGCTGGCTCACGTCCCAGGACGTAGGAGATGGCCCATGACACCCCTTGTGTCAACCTCAAGATCGAAATCAGGCTGCGGCGAGCTGCTCGACCGGCTGTCCGGTGGTCTGCTGGGCTCCGCCGTGCAGGGCGGGGTTGTAGGTGGTGCCGTCCTGCCAGC